>JAPUKV010000049.1 GCA_027295475.1 Pseudomonadota bacterium | reverse complement strand
GGAACCCGAAGATGGCACCCTACATCTTCGGCGAACGTAACAAAATCCACATCATCAATCTTGAAAAGAGCCTGCCGATGGCGCAGGACGCGTACGCCTTTGTCAAGACAATCGTTGCTGACGGCGGCAAGGTACTCTTTGTCGGCACCAAGCGTTCGGCGCGAGAGGCGATTCGTGCGCAGGCTGATCGCTGTGATATGCCCTTTGTCAGCCACCGCTGGCTCGGCGGCATGCTGACGAATTACAAAACGATCCGGCAGTCTGTGAAGAGGCTTACCGATCTCGAACAAATGGAAGAAGAGGGCGGCTTCGATCACCTGACCAAGAAAGAAGTGCTGGGGCTGACTCGCGATCGCGACAAACTCGAGCGAAGCCTGGGCGGCATCAAAAAAATGGCGGCACTTCCCGACGTCTTGTTTGTTGTCGATGTCGATCACGAAGACATTGCGGTCCGCGAAGCCCGAAAACTGGATATTCCGGTCGTCGCTGTTGTCGACACCAATTGTTCGCCGGACGACGTCGACTACGTGATTCCCGGTAACGACGACGCGATGCGGGCGATTACCCTGTACGCGACATTGATTGCCGACGCAGTACTCGACGGCAAGGCTTCTCTTCCAGAGGTCGCTTTGGGCGAAGATGAATTTGTCGAACTGGATGACGAAGGCAAGCCGAAGAAAGCTACGGGCAGAAAGAAAAAAGCAGCCAGGAAAACAGCGGTCAGAAAAACACTCAGAAAGAGGGCTTCCATCACCGTTTCCAGCGACGCGAAAGAAAAGGCAGAGCCCGCCAAGACCCCGGAGCCTGTAGCGGCAGCACTGCCGGAAGGCTTCAGCGATGGAGAGCCGCAAGCCGTTGAAGCGGGTCCTGACAAGCCGGAAGCCGAACAAAAGGCCGAGGGTAAGGCAGAGCTTGAGCCGGAGCCAGATCAGAAGGCGAAGGAGACGAAGCCCGCCGCAGCACCTGAAGAAAAGCCGCAAGAGGCCAAGGCTGATATTCAAGCCGGGGACGCTACGCTCAAGAAAAAACCGGCGATAAAGAAAACCGCCACAAAGAAAACGGTGACAAAGAAAGCTGCCGCAAAGACAACGACAACCAAGAAGGCTGCGACAAAGAAAGCGGCGACAAAAATAACTGCCGCTGACAAAGCGGCCACGAAAAGCGCCGCGAAGAAGACCAGCAAAAAGAAGGCGGCGGCGAAGCCAACTGACAATAAAGACAAGTCAGCCTGAGCGGGCACCGGATTATAGGTCTTGAGTGTCAAGTGCAGTGTTTTGCAGAGGTCGTCGGGTAAATTGACGCAAAGGAAAAAATGATGTCTATCAGTGCATCAATGGTTAAAGAACTCCGCGAGCGCAGCGGCGCCGGAATGATGGATTGCAAGAAAGTTCTGGTCGAGACCGGCGGCGACATAGACGCAGCCATCGAGCTTCTCCGTAAATCGGGCCAGGCAAAGGCCGACAAGAAAGCCGGTCGCATCGCGGCCGACGGCCGCATCGTCGTGGCTACCGACGGGAACAAGGCAGTCATCGCCGAAATCAACTCGGAAACCGACTTCGTTGCCAAGGATGAGAATTTCATCGCGTTCGTGGATTCGGTCGCGGCGACGGCACTCGCCGGCAATGCCGAAGACGTCAAGGCGCTGCTGGCAGAGTCTCGCGCCGACGGCAAAATAATCGAAGCAGCCAGGACCGAGCTGGTCAACAAGGTTGGCGAGAATATCTCGGTGCGTCGTTTCGCCCGTGTCGATGCCGCGGATCAACTCGGCAATTACACGCACGGGGCGAGAATTGGCGCAGTCGTGTCTCTGTCGGGCGGGGATGCTGAATTGGCCCGGAACATCGCCATGCATGTCGCTGCCACAAACCCGGTATGCATAGACGAGGCGGGCGTGCCCGCCGCAACGCTTGAGAGCGAGCGCAGGATAATAACTGAACAGGCGCAGGAATCCGGTAAACCGCCCGAGATCATCGAGAAAATGGTCAGCGGGAGGATGGCTAAGTTCTTGAAAGATATTACTTTATTGGGTCAGCCGTTCGTCAAGGACCCGGACGTGTCTGTCGGCGAACTACTCGAAGCCGCCGGCGCGGAAGTTAAAGAATTCATACGTTACGAGGTCGGTGAGGGCATCGAGAAAAAGCAGGAAAACTTCGCCGCAGAGGTGATGTCCCAGATTAAACAAAGCGGCTAAATAATTGAAAATTCTAGCTAACACGGATCAGGTTGGATGAATCGGGTAAAATTGGCAGCTACCCTGAAGGCAGCGCAGTTGCTAATAATTCACTTGAAAAGGCAGCCAGCATGAGCGAAGCGCAGGTTCAGCCCGGCGTACTTTATCGTCGCGTTCTACTCAAGTTGAGCGGCGAGGCGCTGATGGGTGAGCTGGATTACGGCATCGAGCTGAGCGTGATACAACGCATTGCCGCCGAGATTGCAGAAGTCCGGAAACTCGGTGTTGAACTCGCCATCGTTATCGGCGGCGGCAACATATTCCGTGGTGCCGGTCTGGCCAGGGCAGGTATGGACCGGGTAACGGGCGACAACATGGGCATGCTTGCGACCGTCATTAACGCGCTGGCTATCCAGGATGCGTTGGAGTCCCTGGACTTGGATGCACGCGTCATGTCAGCGCTGGAGGTTCATAAAGTCTGCGAGGATTACATCCGACGGCGCGCCGTGCGGCATCTGGAGAAAGGACGCGTCGTGATTCTCGCCGCAGGCACCGGAAATCCGTTTTTTACGACAGACACGGCAGCCAGTCTTCGCGCGATTGAGATCGGCGCCGACGTGCTGCTGAAAGCTACGATGGTCAGCGGTGTTTATGACTCCGATCCGAACCTGAATGAGAAGGCATTGAAATACGACACCGTCTCATTCGACAAAGTCCTGGCGGACAAACTCCAGGTCATAGATGCGACGGCCGTCGTAATGTGCCGGGACAATAATTTACCGTTACGGATTTTTAACCTGAACGACGCAGATGCACTCGTGCAGGCGATCACCGATGAGGACTTTGGAACATTGGTCACGGCTTGACGAGGCTATGAGACCCAGAGACAAGAGAGGGCGAGGACCGTGCTAGATGACATCAAAAAAGACGCCGGCAGTCGCATGGACAAGAGTGTTGCAGCACTTCGTCAGGAGTTGACCAAGCTCCGTACCGGCCGTGCGCACACGAGTCTGCTCGAGCATATTACGGTCGAGTATTACGGTAGTGCAGTACCGCTAAACCAGGTTGCGAACATCAATGTCGAAGACGCGCGAACGCTCACCGTCGCCCCCTGGGAAAAGACCATGGTGCCGGCCATTGAAAAAGCAATACTGACCTCGGACCTGGGCCTGAATCCCGCGTCAGCGGGGGCGGTCATTCGCGTGCCGTTACCGCCGCTCACCGAAGAACGTCGCAAGGACATGATTCGCCTGGTACGCCATGAGGCGGAAGGGGGCCGTGTCGCCGTACGCAATATCCGCAGAGACGCGCTCAGCGATATCAAGGAACTCCTGAAGGAAAAACTGATTGGCGCGGACGACGACCATCGTGCGCATGACGAGATTCAGGCAATCACGGATCGGCATATTGAAGACATAGAGAAGGTCCTGGCCGAGAAAGAAAGCGACGTGATGGAGATATGACCTTGTTGGACCACTAGCAGGCGCGTCGCGAATGGAGGATTCAGATACGGCAGCCAACAATGCAGCGGGCATGGATGTGCCGCGGCATATCGCGGTAATAATGGACGGCAATGGCCGCTGGGCGAAGGCGCGGTCACAACCACGCCACGCCGGGCACCGTGCCGGCGTCAAAGCAGTTCGCGAAACCGTGGAAGTCGCCGCGAAACGGGGCGTATCGTTCCTGACATTGTTTGCCTTCAGCAGTGAAAACTGGCAACGGCCGCAGGATGAGGTCAGCCGCTTAATGAGCCTGTTTCTCGAAGCGTTGCAACGAGAAGTGGATGATCTGCATCGTAATAATGTAAGGCTTCGGTTTGTTGGCGCGCGGCAGCAGCTCAAACCGAGGCTGCTGAGGAGGATCGGGGCGGCCGAAGAAAAAACCAGGGAAAACAGCGGTCTGAATCTGATCATCGCGGTGGCATACGGTGGACGGTGGGATATCGTCAATGCGGCGAGGCAGCTGGCGGGCAAGGTGGCATGCAAGGAGTTGACCATTAAAGACATTGACGATGAAAGGTTTGCCAGTGAGCTGGCGCTGGTCGGCGTTCCGGATCCCGATCTGTTGATTCGCACGGGTGGGGAGCAGCGCATCAGTAACTTCCTGCTGTGGAATCTCGCGTACTCGGAACTCTATTTTTGCGATTGCCTCTGGCCGGACTTCTGCGAGCGGGAATTTGACGAAGCGTTGTCGTTTTACGGCTTGAGACAGCGGCGTTATGGCCATACGGGCGAACAGGTAGAGGCGGTTTGAGATGCTCAAAGTACGCGTAGTGACGGCGGTGGTCGCCCTGGGCGCGCTCCTCGTCGTCCTGTTCGTGCTGCCGCCCGCGATCGCACAGGGTGTGTTTGCTGCACTGATTCTCGCCGGCGCGTGGGAATGGTCAGGTTTTCTAAGACCCGAAAAAGTCGCGGTGCGGCTCGTCTACGTTGGCCTGATAGCGGCGCTCCTGGCCGCTGCCTCCGTCGGTCTGGCCAACGAATTCGCTGTCGGAGTCGTCCTGAAAGTCGCGCTCGCCTGGTGGCTGATTGCGCTGTTTTGGGTGTTTGTGTTTCCGACGCCGATACCGAAGTTGGCAGGCTGGATCTGCGGTGCGCTCGTGCTGATTCCGGCATACATTGCAATCATGTCACTGTACTCACTGCAACCAGCCCTGTTGTTGTTCGTCCTTATTATTGTGTGGGTAGCAGATATCGGCGCTTATTTCACAGGCAAGCGCTTCGGCAAGGTTAAACTGGCACCGAAGATCAGTCCGGGCAAAACATGGGAAGGCGTGTTCGGTGGCCTGTTAGCGGTTGCCGTACTGGCGTTGGTCCGGGCACACTGGCTGGAGATCGAAATCGCTGTATTGCTGCCGTTTTGCCTCGCCGTCGCCATCATCTCGATCATTGGTGACCTTACGGTGAGCATGTTTAAGAGGAATGCCGGTGTAAAAGACAGCGGCCGGCTTTTTCCGGGGCACGGCGGCGTACTCGACCGAATCGATAGCGTGACAGCCGCAGCACCATTGTTTGCGCTCGGCATCAGCTGGGTGGGCTTGAGATAATGCTTACCGGTATTCAGTTCCCGTTCATTTTGCGGGACCTAAGCTCCACTGGTCATTCGGCCCTGGCGGGAACTGCGCCGCATACGGCCGGTCGACAGTATGTGGCAATGCAAGATGTCCGATCACACCGAGCAGCACGGAAAATGGTTCGCCTATGAGCGGTGCACTGACCAACTTAATCGCATTCATCGTCGCGATCAGCGTGCTGGTCGGCGTGCACGAGTTTGGCCACTACATTGTCGGACGCTGCTGCGGTATGAAAGTCCTCAGGTTCTCGATCGGCTTCGGCAAGCCCCTGTGGACCTGGATCGCCGGAGAGGACCGCACCGAATACTGTGTTTCAGCGATCCCGCTCGGGGGTTATGTCAAATTTCTGGATGAGAGAGAAGGGCCCGTCGAGCCAGCCGACCAGGGGCGGGCATTCAATCATCGGCCCATTCCGGCGCGGATCGTGGTTCTGCTCGCAGGGCCGGCATTTAATTTTCTTTTTGCCCTGATCGCCTACTGGATATTGTCCATGCAGGGCGTGCCCACATTGCGTCCGGTCATCGGCACGGTCGAGCCGGATTCCTATGCTGCCCAGGCCGGATTGCTGCCTGAAGAGCTGCTGGTGGCGGTCGGCGATCAACCCGTCGATAACTGGGGTACTGCATTGTTGTCGATCCTGGACGAGATGATCGCAACGGGACTTGTTCCGCTCGTCATGCAAGATATGAACGGCGATGAGCGCACGGTGACAATCCATGTGGGCGGCGATCGCACACGGCTGACGGAGCCGGGAGAGCTGTTGGGCGGGCTCGGGTTCATGCCGGGACAACCGCTGGCCATTGCCGAGTGGGTTGAAGCGGGCGCTGCAGCGGACCGGGCCGGCATGCTCCCCGGGGACAGGATCGTCAGCGTCAACGGCGAGAGCACGGTGACATTCGGTGACTTGGCGGCAGTCGTCGTCGAGCTGCCGGACAAGACCGTGCCGATCAGGATCGTAAGGGACGGCCGGCAAGAGACGCTTTACGTCGATATCGCTGCCGTGGAAACGCCTGAGGGCGTCGTCGGCCGAATCGGTGTCAGCCCGCGATATCTAAAGCAATTCGGCGCGCTCGCGGCAATCGGCGAATCATTTTCACGCACGGGACGTGAGACGGCCTTTACGGTTCGCATGTTGTGGAGCATGGTGACCGGCCAGGTTTCGATCAAGAACATCAGCGGGCCGATCAGTATTGCGCAGTATGTCGGCGATTCTGCGCGGGCAGGGTTCACTTACTTGTTGACGATACTTGCCCTGATCAGTATCAGCCTGGGGGTATTAAATCTGCTGCCGATTCCGATTCTGGACGGCGGGCAGATCGTCTACCAGTCGGTAGAGTGGATCAAGGGCAGTCCGATGTCCGACCGGGCGCAGATGCTGGGGCAGCAGGTCGGTATTATGGCGATCCTGTTGTTGATGAGTTTCGCTTTTTATAATGACCTTGCGCGAATGTTCAGCTAGTGGTCCAACGAGGCTATATTGATGGACTCAGAGTTACCCAGATGATCCAAGACAAGAGACAGGAAGTTCGATTCTGGCGATGGCTGCCGGCAGCCATTGCCGCTGCCTGTCTGACGTTGCCGGCCGCAGCCCTGGCCGAAGATTTTGTCGTGCGTGACATGCGTGTCGAAGGCCTGCAACGTATTTCCGAGGGCACGGTTTTCAACTATCTGCCAATCAATGTCGGCGATACGGTCGACGACACCAGGATTAAGGAGGCGATGCGGGCGCTTTATTCGCAGCAGCTATTTGACGACATCGAGATGCGACGTGATGGAGACACTCTGATCATTGCGGTTACAGAACGTCCATCTATCGAAGATTTTACGATTGACGGCAACAAGGACATCAAGACCGAAGATCTAATGGAATCGCTTCGGGGGGTGGGTCTGGCACGTGGTCGCACCTTTGACCGTTCAGTCCTGGACGAAGTTACGCAATTCCTGAAGGAACAGTACTACGACCGCGGCAAATACGGTGTGGTCGTCAATACCGACGTGATAGATCGGCCGAATAACACGGTCCGGGTCAGCATCGAGGTCAAGGAGGGGGAGCGGGCGAAGATACGTCAGGTCAATATCATCGGCAATCGCAGTTTCGACGAAAAGGAAATTCGCGCAGACTTTGAGTTGGACACGGCGAACTGGTTGTCGTGGATCCGACAGGACGATCGCTACGCCAAGGAAGCCCTGGGTGGCGATCTCGAGACGCTGCGCTCCTATTATATGGACCGCGGTTACGCGGACTTCCGGGTCGATTCAACGCAGGTCGCGATCTCCCCGAACAAGAAAGACATTTATGTCACGATTAACCTTCACGAGGGAGAGCAGTACAAGATTTCCGAGACGAAAATTGTCGGCAAGATGGTGATACCGGAAGAGCAGCTCAGCGGTCTCATTCTCGCGAGGCCGGGTTCGACGTTCAACCTGCAGTTACTCACCCAGTCGATGGAGATGATGAGGTTCCGTCTAGGCGAACAAGGATATTCGAATGCCGAGATCGAACCGGTTCCGGAACTCGACCACGAGAAGAAAGAAGCATCGGTAACCTTCTTCGTTGATCCGGGGAGTCGTGTTTATGTGCGACGAATTATTTTCAAGAATATCGATCAAGTCGACGACGAGGTCTTACGTCGCGAGATGCGACAGGCTGAGGGTGCCTATCTGTCGAATCGCCTGGTCGATCGGTCAAAAATACGATTGCAGCGTTTGCCATACATCGAAAAGGTCGTAGTAGATAACATTCCCGTGCCGGGTAGTCCGGACATGGTCGACGTAGAATTCGATATCGAATATCGCATGCCCGGCCAGTTCAGTGGTGGACTGGGTTTTTCCGAATCACAAGGGCTGATTTTGAACGGCAGCATCGTGCACACCAATTTTCTCGGCTCGGGAAATCGTGTTGCGCTTCAAGTGAGTACGGGAAGCTTTTCAACGGTCTACAGCCTGTCACATACGGACCCTTACACGACGCGAAACGGCGTTCGAAGAACCGTGTCAGTCAATTTTCGGGATATCACGCAATTTACCTCGGCGTCATCCGATTTTTCGACAACAAACATTGGTGCGACGATCGAATATGGCTATCCGCTAACCGAATACCAATCGTTGAGTTTTGGACTAAGTTTCAATCGCGCTGAACTACTTGCATCCGGCAATAGTTCGCAACAAGCCCAGGACTGGGTCCTGAACAACGGTACCCAGTTCGTCGAACAGGTCAGTCCCGGCATCTTTTTCACAGGCACCGAATTTGACACGTACGAACTGCTAGCCGGTTGGAGCTATGACAGCCGCAACAGGAGCCTCTTCGCGGATCGGGGTTCCCGTCAGAATTTTTTCGTCAGTTACGCGCTGCCCGGCAGCGGGGTCGAGTACTATACGGTGCGGCACAATTTTACGAAATACATTCCGCTTTTCGGGAGATGGACCGTACGTCTGAACAGCGAACTGGGCTTTGGTGAGGCGCTGGGCGATACTACCGCGCTGCCGCCGTATAAACAGTTCTTCAGCGGCGGGCCGCAGTCGGTTCGCGGCTACAAAGAGTCCTGGCTGGGCCCGCGCGACAGCTTCGGGAACCCCTATGGCGGCAATGTGTTGGTTGCCGGCCAAGTAGAGCTTATAATCCCCCTTCCGGCCAAATTGAGCGGGAGCACGCGAGCCAGTCTCTTCTACGACATCGGTAACGTATTCAATTCCGGTGAGGTCGAATTCACGGATAAATTGGGTGCTCCGATTTCTTATGAAGCGGATTTTAATGAGTTGAAGACATCCGTTGGTGTGGCGGTTCAGTGGCTTGCGCCTATGGGACTTTTTCGATTTAGTTATGCGGTGCCGCTCAACGAGTTCAAAGGCAACGACAGATTCTACGGAGACGTGATAGAAGGTTTTCAGTTCTCCATTGGTCAAGCGTTTTAAGGATAGGATTTTTATGAATTTGCTAAAGCAACGATTGGTTAGGGCAGCAGTGGCTGTTGCGCTTGTTTCTATATTCGGGGGGACTGTCGCGGCTCAGGAGTTGAGAATCGGCGTGGTCAGTATTCCGGTTTTGATGGAACGTGCGCCACAGGCAAAAGTGGCAATGGATGCACTACAGGAAGAATTTGCGCCGCGCCAACGAATGGTTGTTGCCAAGCAGGCGGAGCTGGCAGAGTTTAACGAAAAAGTAAGACGTGATTTCGAGGTGATGGGTGAAACGGAACGCCGCAACGCCGAAAAAGAACTTCGTGATTTGCAGCGCGAAAGTACTCGTCTGCAAAATGAGTTCAGGGAGGACCTGAATCTTCGTCGCAATGAGGAACTCGGTAAGCTGCAACGATCCCTTTTGAAGGAAGTGCAGGATTATGCGGAGACGACCGGTTTCGATCTAATCGTTGGTGACGGCGTCTTGTATGCAAGTTCCACGGTAAACATTACCGAACTCGTTCTACGCGCAATGGAAGCAAACTTTAACGCTACGGGTGCGCGTTAACGACGGCCCGACCCCGCTGACATATCACGGTGAAATATGCCGGCTAGCCTCGGAGAACTGGCGACTGAATTCGGTTGTGAGTTAGTAGGCGACCCAGAGGTCCGCGTGGACCGCGTTGCAACGTTGGCGAGCGCCTCAGCGGAATCCATCGGTTTTCTTGCCAGTCCGGCTTATCGAAACGAGCTTATTGCCACCAAGGCGGCTGCCGTTGTCCTGACCGAGGCCGACGCCGGTGAATGTCCGGTTGCCGCCCTGATCTCAGACGACCCATACGCGACCTATGCGCTAATCGCCGGCGTGTTGCACCCGCCCGCAGGCCATGCAGCGGGCATTCATGCATCCGCAGTCATTGCAGATAGTGCAAGAATTTCGAACAGCGCACGTATAGCCGCCAATGTTGTCATTGGAGAAGACTGTTCGATTGCCGAGGGCGTTTACATCGCGGCCGGTTGCATTCTTGGCAAGCGCTGTTCGATCGGCCGGGATTCACAAGTGCTTGTCAACGCCACGCTGGTTGAAGACGTCCGTATTGGTGAACGAACAATCATTCACCCCGGCGCGGTTATCGGATCCGATGGATTCGGCAATGCCCGGGGGGGCTCCGGCTGGACAGAAATTCCCCAGTTCGGAGGCGTTGTTATCGGCAGCGACGTCGAAATTGGCGCAAACACGGCGGTAGACCGCGGCGCAATCGATGATACGATTATCGAAGACGGTGTCAGACTGGATAACCTGATTCAGGTCGGCCACAACGCCCGCATCGGCGCGCACACGGCAATTGCCGGGATGACCGCGATCGCTGGCAGTGCGACAGTCGGCAAGCGATGCATGATCGCAGGCCTGTCAGGTGTGACAGGGCACGTGACAGTATGTGACGACGTAGTCATCACGGCCCAGGCGCTGATCACGAAAGACATTCATGAGCCTGGCGTGTACTCGGCGACATTCGGGGCGGAAAAAGACAAAGACTGGAAGCGAATGGTTGTAAGGTTCCGGCGAAGTGAGGCACTGGAGAAACGGGTGGCAGAACTCGAGGCGAAGGTTAATAAGAATGACGAATGAACCGCGTACTCTGGATATCGTGCAGATCCAGAAGCTGCTGCCACACCGCTATCCGTTTCTGTTGCTTGACAGGGTAACCGACTATCAGCTGGGAGTGTCAGTTACCGCAATCAAGAACGTAACGACAAACGAACCATTTTTCCAGGGGCATTTTCCTGGCTGGCCGATTATGCCAGGGGTATTGATCATTGAAGCGATGGCGCAGGCCGGCGGCATACTTTATTACTTGTCTTCGGAAGCTCACAATTCCGGGCATCTCTTTTATCTTGTAGCCGTTGACAAGGCCAAATTTCGCCGCCCGGTGTTACCCGGCGACCAATTGAGAATGGACGTACACGTTGCGCGAAAACGCCGCAGTATGTGGCGCTTCGATTGTTCTGCAAGCGTGGGCGGCAAGCAGGCGATGTCTGCGGTCATCATGTGCGCGCCGGGGGAAAGGTCATCGTGATCCATCCAACCGCGATCATCGCCGACTCCGCAGTGATTGCCGATGGCGTTGAGATCGGGCCTTATACAATCATAGGCGATCATGTTGAGATCGGTGCCGGCACAAGAGTCGACAGTCACGTTGTGATTAACGGACCGACCCGAATCGGCGAGGACAATCGGATATACCAGTTCGCATCAGTCGGTGATGAGCCGCAGGACAAGAAGTATCGGAACGAAGACACTCGCCTGGAGATCGGCAACAGAAATACCATCCGTGAATACTGCTCGATAAGCAGAGGGACTGTTCAGGACAAGGGAGTAACGGTAGTTGGCGACGATAACTGGATCATGGCCTACGTCCACATCGCACACGACTGCCAGATCGGCAATAAGACCATCATGGCGAACAACACGACCCTTGCCGGACACGTGCATGTCGGTGACTGGGCGATCTTCGCCGGGTTCGCCGGTGCCCACCAGTTCTGCCACGTTGGTGCACACAGTTTTCTCGGCATGTATACGGGCGTGAACCAGGATGTACCAGCTTATGTGATGGTCTTCGGTCTTCCTGGTGCGCCGGCTGGCATCAACAGCGAAGGGCTGAAACGGCGCGACTTCAGCAAAGATCAGATTCGCAACATCAAGAATGCCTATCGGATTCTCTATCGCAACGGCCTGAAACTCGCCGAAGCCATTGCCGAGATCGACAGCCTGGTTAACGATCAGCCGGAGCTGCAGATTTTTCTCGAGTCGCTAACAACGTCCGAGCGTGGCGTGGTGCGATAGGCGAGCCTGAAAATTGCACAAGACCGCCAGAAATTGCTGACCAGCGGCATGCAAAAACTGCGGATCGGCATTGTCGTTGGTGAGGTATCCGGTGACCAGTTGGGTGCCGGACTTATCCGGGCGCTCAAGGCACAAAGTCCCGGGGTTCGGGTCGAGGGTGTTGCAGGGCCGGCAATGCGCGAAGCCGGCTGCGACGTCTGGGAGGATGCCGACACGCTGGCGGTAATGGGCCTGGTCGAGCCTATTAAGGTGCTGCCGCGCCTGCTGAGACTGCGTCGATCACTAATCAGGCGCTGGGCAGAGGATCCCCCGGACGTATTCGTCGGTATTGATGCGCCGGATTTCAATCTGGGGCTGGAGAAAGCGCTGCGGAGCCGGGGAATTACCACCGTTCACTACGTAAGCCCCACGGTCTGGGCATGGCGGCAGGGTCGCGTGCGCAAAGTCGCGAAAGCGGTAGACCTGGTCCTTTGCATATTTCCGTTCGAAGAAGAGTTTTACAAAGCACACGATGTTGCGGCCAAATTTATCGGACATCCACTGGCTGACAGCATCGACACCGACGCCGACAGCGAGGCCATAAGAAGTGAGTTGGGTCTGACAGCTCCGAGAGTCGTTGCCGTGATGCCGGGAAGCCGCCGCAATGAAATGGAGAGGCTCGGGCCGGTGTTCGCGAAGACCTGCGGGCGGTTGATCGACCGGTATTCCGATCTGCAATTCATTGCACCGATGGCTAGTCCCGCGCTGGGAGAGCTCTTCAAGGTCCATGTCGAAGAAGCGGGAATGGCAGAGCACATCAAACTGATTGATGGCAAGGCGCAGGCCGCGATTGCCGCAGCGGACGTTGTCCTGCTCGTTTCCGGCACGGCTTCGTTGCAGACCGCGTTGCACGGTAAACCGATGGTTGCAGCGTACAAGTTGTCACCGCTGACGTATCTGATGCAGCGTTGGTTCAATCTCGTCAAAGTGAAGTATTTTGCGATGCCCAATCTGCTGACTGACGAACCGATGGTGCCAGAGTTCCTGCAGGACGACGCGACGCCGGAGGCGCTCTCGGCGGCCGTTGCCGATTTGCTGGATGATGCAGAACGCCGGGCAGTCATCGAGAGTAAGTTTGTTGCGTTGCGTGCGGATCTGACTCGTGATGCACAGCAACAGGCGGCCAAAGCAATACTTGATCTTGCCGGTGCCGCATGATGCAACAGGCCTTGTTTTGTGACTTCAACCGGCCGGTTGCCGGTGTCGATGAAGCAGGCCGGGGGCCGCTCGCGGGACCGGTCGTAGCCGGTGCAGTGATCCTTGACAAGCGTTCGCCGATCGACGGGCTCCGGGACTCCAAGAAACTCAGTCCCAACCGCAGATCCCAGCTGGCCGGCGAGATACGGCAGCATTCGCTGGCCTGGTCGGTTGCCTGGGCGGATGCAGCCGAGATCGATCGCCTCAACATCCTCGAAGCCACGTTTCTGGCCATGCGGCGCGCCATACTCGGCCTGCGGATTCAACCACATTTTGTTCAGGTTGACGGCAATCGTCTCCCGAAGCTCACATTTGGCGCCGACCGGATCGAGGGTGAGGCTATCGTCGGCGGCGACGCGATAATTGATGCGATCAGCGCTGCCTCCATCGTCGCCAAGGTCTGCCGCGACGAGATCATGGTCGAATTGGCGAGCATCTACCCGCATTATGGTTTTGCCCGGCATAAAGGTTACGCTACCGTCGATCATCGCGCACGAATCGACCGGTTCGGACCGTGTCAGCAACATCGTCGGAGTTTTCGTCCATTTTGCTCGATGACGGCAGAGGCCCAACAAGGCTATATTGACAGCGGGTTAATGAGCGGTGACCGTAACGGCACACTATGACGCAACGCTTCGTTCATCTGCATTTGCACACCGAGTACTCGATCATCGACGGTACCGTGAGGATCCCTGTGCTGATGCGACAATGCGCCGAATTGCGTATGCCGGCGGTTGCGCTGACCGATCACGGCAACCTTTTTGGCATGGTGAAGTTTTACCAGCAGGCACTCAAGCAGGGAATCAAGCCGATTATCGGCGTCGACCTGAGGCTTGCCGATCATGACGATATCGATCGGCCATCGGCCCTGCTTTTGCTCTGTCAGGACCAGCAGGGGTATCGCAACCTCACGGCTCTTGTAACGAAGACCTTTCTCGAAGGTCAGCATCGCGGCGTTGCCATGGCAGAACGCGAGTGGCTGACGAGGGCAAGCTGCGCAGGGCTTATCGCCTTGTCCGGCGCGGTACACGGTGACGTGGGCCGGGCATTGGTCAGCAATCACTACGACGTCGCCGAAAAGCGATTGGCAAGTTGGCTCGATGTATTTGGCGACCGCTTTTACCTGGAACTCATACGCACGGGGCGAAGCGGTGAGGAAGAGTATGTGCAAAGTGCGCTTGGGCTTGCCAGCAGCATGAGCGTGCCGGTCGTCGCGAGCAATGATGTGCGTTTCTTATCGCGTGAAGATTTCGAAGCGCACGAGGCAAGGGTGTGTATTCAGTACGGACGCACGCTGAGCGATACTGAAAGGCCGAAGCTCTACAGCGAAAACCAGTACCTGAAAAACTGTGACGAGATGGCCACGCTGTTTGCCGATGTGCCTGAGGCGCTCTTGAATACATTGGAGATCGCGAAGCGTTGCAACCTTGATCTCAAGCTGGGCCAGACCTATTTGCCGGCGTTCCCGGTTCCGGCCGGTCAGACGACGGAGGAAAATCTCAGGTCGGAGGCGGAAGCGGGGCTGGACGTGGCGTTGGACCGGATTTTTCAAAAGCTCGAAACAAAGGCTGCGGATCAGGAGAGCGTCGCGACTCCGTACCGAGAGAGGCTGGCCGCGGAGCTCACCGTAATCTGCGACATGGGCTTTGCCGGTTACTTTCTGATCGTTGCGGATTTCATTCGCTGGTCTAAAGAACACCGGATTCCGGTGGGCCCCGGGCGTGGTTCGGGCGCGGGGTCGCTGGTCGCCTGGGTGTTGGGCATTACCGACCTCGACCCACTGGAACACGTTCTCCTGTTCGAAAGATTCCTTAATCCCGAGCGCGTTTCGATGCCGGATTTCGATATCGATTTCTGTATGGAAGGACGCGACCGCGTTATCGATTATGTCGCGGAAAAATACGGCCGGGATCGTGTGTCCCAGATCATTACCTACGGAACGATGGCCGCAAGGGCCGTGATTCGTGATGTGGGCCGCGTACTGGGTCAGCCCTACGGTTTTGTCGATCGCATTGCAAAACAGGTGCCCTTCGAGCTGGGTATCACACTCGACAAAGCGCTGGAGCAGGAAGAAGAGCTTGCCGCGATGTACAAAGACGACGAGGAAGTTCGCTCGATTATTGACCTGGCGAAGTCGCTCGAAGGACTCGTCAGGAATGCGGGCAAGCACGCGGGCGGCGTCGTCATTGCACCGAACAAGCTGACCGACTTCACACCTCTCTATTGCGAAGAGGGCGGCAAAAACATCGTCACCCAGATGGATAAGGACGACGTGGAAGCTGCCGGGCTCGTCAAGTTCGATTTTCTGGGCCTGAAAACACTGACCATCATTGATTGGGCTGTGCAGATCATCAATGCGGAGCAACCCGACCTGCACCTGAATATCGCGAGCATTCCGTTGACGGACGCAAAGACCTTCGAAATGCTGCGGACGAGCAGTACGACGGCCGTCTTTCAGCTTGAGTCGCGGGGCATGCGTGACCTCGTGTACCGCATGCAACCCGATCACTTCGACGATCTCGTCGCGCTGGTCGCATTGTTCCGTCCCGGGCCGCTGCAATCGGGCATGGTTGATGATTTTATTTCGAGAAAAAATGACGCAAATAAAACGAACATCGACTATTTGCATCCGGACCTCACGTCGGTTCTCAAGGAAACTTATGGCGTCATCCTTTATCAGGAACAGGTGATGCAGATTGCACAGGTTCTCGCCGGCTATACACTCGGCGGGGCCGACCTGCTTCGTCGTGCAATGGGCAAGAAAAAGCCCGAGGAAATGGCCAAGCAGCGTGAAGTCTTTGTAAATGGTGCAGTGAAGCGCGGTGTCCCTGATTTCACGGCGACACGAATATTCGATTTGATGGAGAAGTTTGCCGCTTACGGTTTCAACAAGTCACATTCGGCTGCTTACGCATTGTTGGCGTATCAAACGGCTTATCTCAAAGCACATTATCCGGCGGCATTCACAGCGGCCGTAATGAGTGCCGACCTTGATAACACCGACCGGCTGGTAACGATTAAGGATGACTGCCGGCATATCGGGATCGAGTTGAAGGCACCCGACATCAACGAGTCTAACTATCAGTTCAGTGTGGCCGGAGAGCGGTCGATCCTTTATGGCCTCGGCGCGCTTAAGGGAGTTGGCCGCAACGTCGTCGAATCGATAATTGCCGAGCGAAACGAAAGCGGTGATTTCAAAAATCTTGACGATTTTTGTCGCCGGGTCAACCCTGAAAAACTTAACCGACGGGCGATCGAGGCGATGATCAAATCCGGGGCGATGGATGGCTTCGGCGAGACGCGCCGCAGCATGATGCAATCTTTACCGGAAGCATTGAAGTGTGCCGCCCAGGAGGCGCATGCCCGTGCGGCTGGTCAAAACGACATGTTCGGTATCGACAAACCAGAGCAAGCGGCGGAACCATCACGAAAAGGTGATGTTGCCGAATGGAATGATCGTGAGCTGCTCGCTAATGAAAAAGAAGCACTCGGACTTTACCTGGCCGGCCATCCATTCGATGCGGTACGCAAGGACGCAATGTTTCTGGCCGACGGGAGGCTAGGGGACATCGGTTCGGAACCGGCACCGCAGACCAGCAATGGTGAGCGAAATTATGCGCAGATCGGCCGCGAAATAACGGTTGCCGGCCTGATTATGGATATCCGAAAAAGAAGCAATCGCGTCACCGTCGTTCTGGACGACGACTCTGGCCGTCTCGAGGTAAGTTTTTTCACGGAGACGTTTCAGCAGTATCGACATTTGTTGATCAAAGATGAAATCATCGTAGTCAGCGGCACCTTGCGCTATGACGATTTCTTGTCTGCCTGGCGCTTGAGCGCCAAGAACGTTTTGCATATCGATCAGGTCATTGAAGAACAGGCAAAAAGCATGATTCTGAGCCTGGCCCCCAACGGGCAGGGCGAGCACCTCCTGACCCGATTGCACGATGTGTTACTGCCGTACCGGGAAGGCAATTGCGATGTTGCGGTACAGTATGTCGGTACCAGCGCGGCGGCCCGGCTAAACCTCGGACCGGAGTGGACTGTCAGGCCGAGCCGCGAATTGCGAGACAAGCTGGTGGAATTACTCGGCCAGAATAGTGTCCGCTTGCTCTACGCACCCGGCCGGGAAATGATGTAGAGTCACTTTCCCGTGCGGATAATAACTCGCTGAACGCATCAATATAGCCTTGTTGGACCACTAGGGTTAGGTCGTATGGATCTCAAGTTCCTGGATTTCGAACAGCCTATCGCAGAACTCGAGGCTAAGATCGATGAGCTTCGATTCGTCGGTGATGATTCGGAAATCAGTATCAACGAAGAGGTCGCGAGGCTCAAAGTTAAAAGCGCGGCGCTGACCAAAAGCATCTTCTCGAAACTTGGTGCCTGGCAAATCGCACAGATTGCCCGCCACCCGATGCGTCCATACACGACCGACTATCTTGGGTACTTCGCGCCCGATTTTCAGGAGCTGCATGGCGACCGCATGTACGCAGACGATCATGCGATCGTCAGCGGTGTTGGCAGACTGGACGGCCGGCCCGTCATGTTTATCGGACATCAGAAAGGCCGCGATACCAAAGAACGTGTTCGTCGAAATTACGGTATGCCGAAACCGGAGGGGTATCGCAAAGCGCAACGCATGATGAAAATGGCAGAGAAATTTTCGCTGCCCATCGTGACATTGATTGATACACCCGGTGCGGACCCTGGTATCGGCGCTGAAGAACGCGGGCAAAGCGAAGCGATTGCTCACAGTCTGTATTTAATGGCAGGCTTACGCACACCAATTATTAGCGTTGTAATCGGTGAAGGCGGGTCAGGTGGTGCGTTGGCAATTGGTGTTGGCGATCGCCTCCTGATGTTGCAGTATGCCGTCTATTCGGTTATTTCACCGGAAGGGTGTGCATCAATTCTCTGGAAAAGTGCCGAAAAAGCCGAGGAGGCCGCTGAAGCCATGCGCATAACCGCTGAGAGCCTCGATGATTTCGGATTTGTTGACGAGATATTGCCGGAACCGCTTGGTGGGGCCCATCGCGATCCGGCTGCCGCTGCCGAGGTTATTCGCAATGCGCTTCTGAACCATCTCGAAGAACTCGATCGGCTCGATATTGATCAGCTACTCGAAGATCGTCAGCGCCGCATTGCGGGATTTGGTCAATATAAGGAATAGCAAGAATCGCCGCAGTCTGCCCACCAATGTTGGTCGCCAAATTTCGATCGATGCGGATTGATCACGACCATCCCTGGTCGTGACCTTCGCTTCGCGAAGGCGCCCTTTGGGCGTCCAAATTCGCTGCCGGCGAATTTGTGGCATTTATTGATGCGCATAGCCTGACCGGTAATCGTTGTCAATTTCTACCATGACGTTTAATTCTCCAGTCCTGTTGTCGCGTCTCGCAAAGCTCGCAGAGGGCATCGACAAGCCGCGCCGGTTTCTGGTTGCATTCAGTGGTGGCATGGATTCAACCGTTCTCCTTCATTCTCTGGCCACAAGTACTGACGAGCATCGAACGCCGATTCTGGCGCTGCACATCAATCACGGTTTGCATGACGAGGCGCCCGAATGGGAAGCGCATTGCCGGACTTTCGCAGCAGGTCTCGACGTTCCATTTGTTAGCGAGGCCGTCGAGGTCGACGACAAATCGGGACTCGGTCCCGAAGCTGCAGCGAGGCAGGCCCGTTACGATGCTTTTCGAGCAATTGTCGAAGCAGGAGACTGGCTGCTCAGCGCACACCACGAGGACGATCAGGCGGAGACCCTGCTGCTGAACCTGATGAGAGGCAGTGGCCTCGCCGGGCTCGCAGGAATCGGTGCCATACAGAGCTTTGCCCGCGGCATGCTTGTAAGACCGCTGCTTGGTGTCAGCGGCGCTTCGATAGTGGTTTATGCCGAAGAACATAAACTCCGCTGGATTGACGATCCCTCGAATCTCGATACGCGTTTCGACAGGAATTTCTTGCGCCAGGAAATCATACCCGCGCTGGCGCAACGATGGCCCGGTGTATCGGAGCGCCTCGGACGAAGCGCCGAACTGGCCGGTGAGGCCAGCGAACTGCTGAACGATCTCGCGGAGCTGGATCTTGCCGCTGTGTCGACGGGAGTCAAGCCCGATCGGCTCGACATTAACGGACTGAAATCGCTGTCAGAGAAGCGGCAACGCAATGTGTTGCGCCATGCTGTCAGAAAGTGCGGTCTGCCAGCGCCTCCGGCAACGCGCCTGTACCAGATCATCCATGAATTGATCCCGGCGCGGGAAGACGCACAACCATTGGTGGGGTGGCCCGGCGCCGAGATCAGGCGGTACCGTGACCAGCTCTACCTGCTCGCCGAGACGACGCCCGAAGAAATGCTTGCTGCGACGGAACTGATGGCGGACGGTTCCTGGCTGGATCTGGGTGCGGGTAAAGGTCAGATGCGTCTGGAAGCCGGCGTCGATGGCGGCATCGATCGTGACGCCGTCAAGGGTGGACTTTCACTCAGGTTTCGCCAGGGAGGAGAGGTATTCTGTCCGGCGGGCCGCAAGCGCACCCATAAACTCAAGAAACTGCTGCAGGAGGACGGCGTCGTACCGTGGATGCGCCAGTGTATCCCTTTACTGTACTCGGGCGATCGTCTGCTTGCCGTCGGTGACCTCTGGGTGGCTGCGGACGCAAGCAAAGCGGACGGTTACGGCGTGCACTGGCAAAACCGTCCTGCACTACATTGATTTAACAATGGCGTTTACTGCAGTCTCCGTATTCATTGTTAAAGACGCAGCGATCTGGTAGCTTATAACACCGTCTTTCATCCATCGACGGGACATCTCAAGGGTTGGAAGAAAAGCGCAAATTGGCCGATTTTGGCGCCGGTTTCGTGCTTTCATTCTGACCCTTTGTTATTTCCCGCCGCCTTATTTTTAAGGGCCCGTAAATGACATCGTATGTATTCATCACCGGCGGCGTGGTGTCCTCCCTGGGAAAGGGCATTACCTCTGCTTGCCTCGGTGCGATCCTGGAGTCCCGGGGTTTGTCGATCAGCATGATCAAGCTGGATCCATACATAAATGTTGACCCAGGCACGATGAGCCCCTTTCAGCATGGCGAGGTTTTTGTAACCGAAGACGGCACCGAGGCCGACCTCGATCTCGGTCACTACGAACGTTTCGTTCGCACGACAACCGGACGCGACAGCAATTTCACAACCGGCCGGATATACGAGACTGTCATAGCCAAAGAGCGGCGTGGTGATTATCTCGGCGCTACAGTGCAGGTGATTCCGCACATTACCGATGAAATCAAGAAGAGCGTAAAGAAGGGCGCCGGCAATGCCGATATCTGCCTCGTTGAAATCGGCGGAACAGTGGGCGACATCGAGTCCCTTCCATTCCTGGAGGCGATTCGGCAGATGGGTATCGAGCTCGGACACGATCACGTCGTCTATGTGCATTTGACGCTCGTGCCGTATATCGCAACCTCGTCCGAGATCAAGACCAAGCCAACGCAGCACTCGGTGAAGGAACTGCGCTCCATCGGAATACAACCCGATATTCTCGTTTGCCGTTCGGAACAGGTGCTGCCCTCCGAACACCGCCAGAAGATTGCACTTTTCACCAATGTACCGGAGGCCGCCGTGATCTCGGCCTATGATGCCGACGATCTCTACAAAATACCGGCAATGTTGAACGACCAGGGGCTGGACGACATTGTCACGAAGCAGTTACACCTTGATCTGCCGCCGGCCGATCTCAGTGCATGGGACGCTGTCGTGAGGGCAAAACAAAACCCGGAAAGTGAAGTCAATGTTGCGATGGTCGGTAAGTACGTCGATCTGCGGGATGCTTACATCTCACTGAGTGAAGCGCTGTTGCACGGCGGCATACACACTCGCACGCGCGTCAATATTCATTATTTCGAGTCACAGGACATCGAAGACAAAGGGGTCGACTGCTTGCGCGGGATGGATGGCATCGTCGTGCCCGGCGGGTTCGGTGACCGTGGCATCGAGGGCAAGATTGAGGCGGTTCGCTATGCGCGGGAGAACAAGGTGCCTTATCTTGGCATCTGCCTCGGTATGCAGGTGGCCGTCATAGAAGCGGCCCGCAACCTCGCGGGTCTCGAAGGCGCGCACAGTACGGAGTTCGAGCGCGGCACACCATATCCGGTTGTAGCGCTTGTCACCGAGTGGGAAACCGGGGCCGGCGAACGCGAAGAGCGCAGTGAAGATTCAGAACTCGGAGGTACGATGCGTCTCGGCGCACAAAGGGTAAATCTTGTGGAGGGGTCGCTTGTAGCAACGATTTACGGCAAAACAACGATTTTCGAGCGGCACCGGCATCGTTACGAGGTAAACAACAACTATCGCGAGGTTCTCGAGAAAGCGGGCATAAGGTTCTCCGGCCTGTCAGTCGATAATCTGGTCGAGATGATCGAAGTACCCGAACACCCCTGGTTCATCGCCAGTCAGTTTCACCCCGAGTTCACGTCCAACCCGCGCGACGGCCATCCCTTGTTCACCGGATTTATTCTCGCCGCAAGGCTTTATCACAGTGGTGAGATGCCGAAGGTCGCCCAGGCATGAAGCTATGCGGTTTCGATGCCGGCGCCGACAAACCGTTTTTTTTGATTGCGGGAACCTGTGTGGTCGAAAGTGAGGCGATGGCGGTCGACACGGCCGGGCATCTGAAGGCAATCTGCGGCGACCTGGGGATTCCGTTCATCTACAAGTCATCGTTCGACAAGGCCAATCGAAGCTCGAAGGACGGCTACCGTGGCCCCGGCCAGGAAGAAGGGCTTCGCATTTTAAGCGAAGTCAGGAAACAGCTTGACGTTCCCGTGTTGACGGATGTCCATGAAGATACGCCGATGGCAGAGGTCGCATCGGTCGTGGACGTGCTACAGACGCCCGCGTTCCTGTGCCGGCAAACCAATTTCATCTTGAATGCTGCCAGCGAGGGAAAGCCCGTCAATATAAAGAAGGGTCAGTTTCTTTCGCCCTGGGAAATGCAGAATGTGGTCGACAAGGCGAAGTCCACGGGCAATGAAGACATCATGGTTTGTGAACGCGGTTTTTCCTTCGGCTACAACAACCTGGTCGCGGACATGCGGAGTCTCGCAATACTTCGTACAACCGGGTGCCCGGTTGTCTTTGATGCGACGCACTCTGTGCAGTTGCCCGGCAGCAAAGGCAGCGCTTCGGGCGGGCAGCGGGAATTCATTCCGGTACTTGCCAGGTCTGCGATCGCCGCCGGCGTGGCGGGCCTTTTCATGGAGACACATCCGGATCCCGATAAAGCGTTAAGCGACGGACCGAACGCCTGGCCACTCGACAAGATGGCAGCGCTTCTGGAGACACTCAAGGCGCTGGACGACGAAGTCAAAAAGGCCGGCTTCCAGGAAGCGGAGTACGGGCTCGGAATCTAAGCGTTCGCAGCGATTAAGCAAGAAATCGCCCGTCAGGACGGCCAAGAATTCGCCCGTGAGGACGGCCAAGATTTCGCCCGTCAGGACGGCCAAGAATTCGCCCGTCAGGACGGGCTCCTACGATAGGTGGATGGATGATCAAGATTGCGGATATTCGCGCGCGGGAAATTCTCGATTCCCGCGGTAACCCGACGATCGAAGCAGATGTGCGCCTCGACGACGGCAGTCTGGGGCGCGCGGGCGTGCCGTCGGGTGCCTCGACCGGCACGCGTGAGGCGGTTGAGCTTCGCGACGGTGACAAGGCCAGATACCTCGGCAAAGGCGTGCAAAAAGCGGTCGCCAATATCAACAGCGTTATTCGGGATGCCCTGCTCGCCGGGACATTCAGCGACCAGCGTGCCGTCGATGAGAAGATGATCGAGCTCGATGGCAGCGACAACAAGGCAAACCTGGGAGCGAATGCGCTGGTTGGCGTTTCACTGGCGGTCGCGAAGGCCGAAGCGCAGTCAAAAGGTATTTCCCTGTTTCGGCATCTCGGCAACAGCACGACGTTGCCGGTCCCGACAATGAACATCATCAACGGCGGGGCGCATGCAGACAACAGTGTCGATATCCAGGAATTCATGATCCTGCCGGTCGGTGCACCCAGCTTTGCGGAGGCGCTGCGATACGGCGCAGAGATATTCCACTCGCTCAAGAATGTGTTGCTGGGAATGAAGCTGAATACCGCCGTCGGCGATGAAGGCGGATTTGCGCCGGACCTGCCATCGAACCGGGCCGCGCTCGATACGATCATCGAGGCAACAGAGCGAGCAGGTTTCAGGATGGGAAAAGACATCCTGCTGGGCCTCGATGTTGCCAGCTCGGAGTTTTTCGTGGATGGCCGTTACCGGCTGGATTCCGAAGGGCGCGACTTCGATGCGGCCGGATTCTGCGATTTCCTCGCCGAACTCGTCGATGCCTACCCGATTATTTTTTTGGAAGACGGCATGGATGAGGGCGATTGGGACGGCTGGCGCCTGCTCACCGAGAGGCTTGGCGAGCGCGTACAACTCGTCGGCGATGACGTTTTTGTCACTAACACGAAAATCCTGAGCCGCGGAATCGAGGAAAAAATCGCCAATTCGGTATTGATAAAACCTAACCAAATCGGTACCTTATCCGAGACTCTTGATGCAATTACTATGGCGGTTGAGGCAGACTACACAGCAGTCATCTCGCACCGCTCCGGGGAAACATCTGACAGTACGATCGCAGATATCTCGGTCGGGACCCAGGCGACACAGATAAAGACCGGGTCACTGTCACGATCGGACCGGATCAGCAAGTACAACCAGCTGTTGCGCATCGAAGAGGAACTGGGTAGCGAGGCCCGATATGCCGGACGGGAGGCATTTTCGGTCGAAGTACCCTGATTGATTTGGCTTTTGGGGACAAATCTTGCGAAGCAGAAGCTGGACACTGTCAGTTTTGGCGATTCTCGGGCTTATGATGCAGGCGAAGCTGTGGCTGTCCGACGACGGCTATGGCAAGACCCGGAAGCTGCGGCAGGCCGTATCCCAGCAGCGTCAACAGAATCAGGTCCTCATAGACAGGAATCTGGCTCTCGAGGCAGAAATGCTCAATCTGAAGAACGGCAATGAGGCGGCGGAAGAAAGGGCACGAACGGACCTCGGGTTGATCGGTCGCAATGAAACTTTCTACCAGGTGGTACCCGCCGCCGGGACGCCGAAGTCAGAGTGACTGAGTATGCGCTGCCGGACTGGCAACGCGCCATCAGCGAACCGGTCCTTGCCTGCCAGATCAAAACCGAAAACGCCGACTTTCAGCTAAGTGAGCGACTCGGTTTCGGGCTGTCCGGAGACGGCGAGCACGACTACCTGCAAATTGAAAAAGAGGGCGCGAATACGAGCTGGGTTGCCAGCGGTCTTGCCAGATTCGCCGCAGTTGCTGTATCCGATGTGGGCTTTGCCGGGTTAAAAGACCGCCACGCAGTTGCGACGCAATGGTTCAGCGTACGACGGCCTGCCGGTCACAGAGCGGACTGGCTGAAACTCGATCTCGAAGGCGTTCGCGTTGTGCAAGTGGGCCGTCATCGGCGCAAACTTCGTCGTGGCGCGCATACGGGCAATGATTTTCGCATCGCGCTGAGAAATGTCACCGAGGCCGGAGGTAACCTGGAAGACCGCCTGATGAAAGTACGGAATGCGGGCGTGCCGAATTATTTCGGCGAACAGCGCTTCGGTCACGATGGCGGCAATCTCGGGCTGGCGTGCGGTCTTTTCGCAGGTCAGCGACTTTCACGCGACAAGCGAAGCATCGCATTATCTGCCGCGCGGTCATTTCTCTTCAATCAGATCCTCCAGGAAAGAGTGAAGAACGGCACATGGAGCACCCTGCTACCGGGTGACTGCGCCAGCCTGGATGGCAGCGGTAGTTTTTTTTCTGTTGCCGGTGTCGACAGCGAACTCGAGCGTCGCGGTGATGAACTCGATATTCACCCGAGTGGTGCGCTATGGGGTGCCGGTGATTTGCAAACCGGCGGCGATGTTGCCGAGCGCGAAGAAGCGGTCGTTAATCGCTTTCCGGAACTCATGCACGGCCTTGCAAAAGAACGGCTTCTGCAGGCCAGGCGGGCGCTTCGCCTCGCCGTCCGGAGTTTCACCTGGGAACGGGATGGCGAAACAGTGTGGCTTCGGTTTTTCCTCACGCGCGGCGGGTTCGCGACAGCTGTGCTAAGGGAAATCGCTGACTACGAAACTCCATTTCCCAGGGGTCGAACCGCTAAGAGCACTTAGCGGGTCGACCCCTAAGAACGCTTAACGGTTCGACCCCTAAGAACGACTCCTAAGAACACCCCCAACTAACTTTTTCTAAGCAGGACATATACTGCACCCGTACCGCCATCGACCTGGCGGGCGGAGACAAACGCCAGGACGGTTTTCCATTGCCTGAGCCAGGTATCGACCTTGCGTTTCAGGACCGGACCTCGTGCGCCGGAGCCCAGTCCTTTACCGTGAATGACGCGTACACAAAGGTGGCCGCGATTGACACTCCCATCGATGAATTCGGCGAGCGCTGTTTTTGCCTCGGCCGCCGTCAGTCCGTGCAGATCGATCTGGGATTGCACGCTGAAGCCGCCCCGGGTCAATTTGCGAAAGCTGCGTCGACCTACGGACGAGCTTCGATACGAGAGGTTCTCCCCGTTATCGGATTTCATGGACTCGACGTCCACCTCCAGACTTTCACGCAATACTTCCCGTTCATCGCGTCTCCTGGATCTGGCCTTGGGCGTGGCGCGACTCGGCGACGGTGGCACGGCATCCTGACTCAGCGGTCTGGCGTCCGACATCAGGCGTCGAAAGAGGCCGACATCATCGTCGGGCGGATGCGCTGGCGGCGCCTGGCTGTCATCGTCCTTATTTGGCAAGGTCGGTCTCCATAACTCACTGCTATGGCGGACAGGTAACTTTGAGTATAGTGAGCGCGGCTTGCATAACCAACAGACGGGCCCGCTTGCAAGAACAGGACCCGCAGTCAGGACAGAGAAATCAGCTCACGCATGGACATATTGTGAAAATTCTGGTCAGCAACGATGATGGCTATCTGGCCACCGGTATTACATTGCTCGCAGACGCGCTTGCCGAGATAGCGGAAGTTGTCGTCGTCGCACCCGATCGAAATTACAGCGGTGCCAGCAATTCCCTGACGCTGGATGCACCACTGCGAATCCACGAGGTGACGGACGGTCGGTATTTCGTCAATGGCACGCCGTCTGATTGCGTTCACCTCGCACTGTCCGGCTTTCTGGATTTCGAGCCTGATATCGTCGTCTCAGGCATCAATCACGGCGCGAACCTCGGCGACGACGTTATTTACTCCGGCACGGTCGCGGCCGCGATGGAGGGCCGCTTTCTCGGCTTTCCGGCAATCGCCGTGTCACTCGTGGGGCATCGCGGCGGCCAGTTCGACTCCGCGGCGACGGTTGCCCGGGAACTTGTGCAACGACTGCAGGAGGATCCTCTGCCCAACGATGTGATACTGAACGTCAACGTTCCCGACCGACCCTATGAAAAGCTGACGGGTGTCCGGGCGACACGGCTTGGTTTCAGGCACCGTTCTGAGCCGTTGATCAAGACCAAAGATCCCCGGGACAGGACGATTTACTGGATCGGCCCGGCAGGGCCGGGTCAGGACGCAGGGGAGGGCACGGATTTTGAAGCCATCGATCAGGGAGCCGTGTCCGTCACGCCGCTCAAGGTAGACCTGACCTGGCACGGCGTATTGCCGCAGATCGGTGCATGGCTCAAGAAATGATCCATCAAAATCAGGACATCCGCGGCATCGGCATGACGTCGGCGCGTACGCGTGACCGGTTGGTACGTCGTCTCGAGGAGTCCGGCATACGATCGAGCGAGGTTCTGGAACAAATCCGCAATGTGCCGCGTCACCTGTTCGTCGATGAGGCGCTGGCGAGCCGTGCCTATGAAGATACGGCACTGCCGCTCGGACTGGGACAGACAATCAGTCAGCCGTATGTCGTTGCCAAGATGACCGAGGCGTTGCTGCAGGGATTCGAGGGCGACCGCGTACTCGAGATAGGCACCGGCTGTGGCTACCAGACGGCCATGCTGGCGCCGCTTGTCAAGGAGATCTATACCGTGGAGCGCATACCCGAATTGTTGAAAAAAACAAAGCAACGGCTTCGCCAGCTGGATATCTACAACGTCCACTATCGGCTGGGCGATGGCTGGGAGGGCTGGCCAAAATATGCCCCATATGACGGCATCATCGTCGCGGCGGCGGCTCCGGAGCTTCCCGAGAAACTCCTGCAGCAGCTCAAACAGGGCGGGCGGATGATCATCCCGGTCGGACCGACAGGTCGGCAGGAGCTGGTCAAAGTGACAAAACAGAACGGGCACTACGAGCAGCTGTCGCTCGGCCTGGTGAGTTTCGTCCCACTTGTTCATGGGAAATCAGAATAAAATCAGTCCGATGACAGATTTTCCTAAACCAAAGTTTCAACATCGGATCCGCTAGCCTTGCGCCTGTTTGCTCCCCTCTACGACCGCGTGCTGTCATGGGCAGGCCACCGGCACGCGGAACGATATCTGGGCGTTTTGAGCTTCGCCGAATCCTCGTTCTTCCCGATTCCGCCGGACGTTATGCTGGCCCCGATGTGTCTCGCGCAAAGGGCGCGTGCCTGGCGGTTTGCCACCGTGACGACCGTGACCTCGCTGGCGGGTGGAATCGCCGGTTACGCGATCGGCTACTATTTGCTGGAGGCGATCGAACCCTGGCTGCATGAGATGGGATACTGGCCTGCGTACCTCAACGGCCGGCAGTGGTTCGACGAATGGGGAGTCTGGGCGGTTTTTGTCGCAGGATTTTCACCGATCCCCTATAAGATCTTCACGATCTCTGCCGGTGCCGCTGTACTCAATTTCCCCGGCTTTGTTATTGCGTCGGCGATCAGTCGCGGCGCGCGATTTTTCCTTGTTGCCGGGCTGATTGTCGCCGGTGGCCAGCGCATGGCCGATGTGCTGCCAAAATATGTCGAGCGTATCGGCTGGCTGCTGGTCTTACTGACAATAATAATCGGCGGCATCATCTTCCAAATGGAATAACGCGGTAATGACCACAGGTCCCTGTTACTCCTTGAAAATCATGGTGGTGATGATCGTATTGCTTCTCATCGCTGCCTGCGGGCCGAAGACCCGCTGGGATCACACCCCCCGGGACCAGCATATCGTTCGCTCCGGCGAGACACTTTTCACGATCGCCTGGCGATACGGCGAAGATTCCCGCGACCTGGCGCGCTGGAACAAGCTAGGTGACGGCACGCTGATTTATCCGGGTCAGGTTATTCAACTGAGGCCGCCTGCCGGGGCGCAGCGCTCATCCCCCACATCGAGTGCCGAGCGGGCCGGCAAGCGACCCTTGCCGCCGGTCCCGACACAGCCGGCACCGCCCTGGGGCTGGCCGGCCAAGGGCAAGGTCATGGTCGAATTTGGCGACCGGCCGGGCAGCGGCACCGGCATTCTGTTCGGCGGGGCGATCGGTCAGCCCGTTAAGGCCGCGGCCAGCGGGACTGTCGTCTATTCGGGCAGTGGACTAATCGGTTACGGAGAGCTTATTATCCTGAAGCACAACGACACCTACCTGAGTGCATACGGGCATAACGCATCGCTACTGGTCAAAGAGGGCCAGGCTGTAAAAAAAGGTCAACGAATAGCGACGATGGGTGAGGGGCCGGGAGGCAAGCCGCGACTGCATTTCGAAATCAGGCGCAATGGCAAGCCGGTTAACCCGCGACAGTATCTGCCGGCGAGATAATTCGACTTGATCATCATATGACGTCGTCGTGGTCTGCTCCCGAACTGGCGAGGTTTGGACTGTGGGCGAGCTGCGATTTTCCAGTGAATCGACCGGACGACAGCGGGGACCTGGACCGGGCCCGCCTCCTGAGAACCGGCCGCATGCAACCCGCAACGCGATTCGTAGCGTCGATCCCACCTGCATTTACCTGAACGAGATCGGCGTGTCGCCGCTCCTGACACGGTCCGAGGAGGTCAGATTTGCGCGCCGCATCAGGGAAGGTGACGAGACCGCCCGGCAGCGCATGATTGAAAGTAATCTGCGCCTGGTCGTGAAAATTGCACGCCGCTATAACAATCGGGGGCTGCCGCTTCTGGACCTCATTGAAGAAGGCAATCTCGGCTTGATTCACGCCGTCAAGAAGTTCGATCCCGAACGCGGTTTTCGGTTTTCGACCTATGCCACGTGGTGGATTCGCCAGACCATCGAGCGTGCGATCATGAACCAGTCACGCACAGTTCGTATGCCTATCCACGTGATCAAGGAGATCAATACCTGTATTCGTGCATCACGGCGCCTGCGACAGGCCCGGGACAGCCATCCAACGGCGGCAGACATTGCCGACTACCTGGACAAGGACGTAGCCGATGTCGAGAGGCTGCTGGCATTACACGAGCGCGTCACGATCCGCTCAAGCAAGTACGAATATGAGCGCGCAGCTCTCGATACCCTGCCGGCGAGACATGATGCCGAACCCGCACAATGTGCCCAGCAGGAACGGGTCAATGCAATCCTCGATGCATGGGTGTTCAAGCTCAGCAACAAACAACGGGCCGTCGTTGAATGGCGATTCGGATTGCACGGTTATCGTCGCCTGACGCTGGAGGAGACCGGCAGAAGAATCGGGGTGACCCGGGAGCGAGTGCGCCAGATTCAGCTCGATGCCCTGGGAAACCTGCGCAGCATGATGGAGAGCCACGGTATTTTCAGCGATTCGATGCTCGACTAATTGGGGTCGAACCGCTAAGCGCTCTTAGCGGTTCGAGCCCAATCTCTTTTATTCTTTATTCTTCCTTGACGATCAGCACCGCAGCGACCCGGCGGCCCTCGCTGATAAGGATATTAAACGTCCGGCATGCAGCGGCCGTGTCCATCGTCTCGAGACCGATGCCGCGCCGGGCTAAGGAAAAGACGAGTTCGCGAGGCGGAAAAACGGACAACGCGCCTGTACCGAGCAAGATCAGCTCCGGTTCCGATGCGAGCAGCGGCTCGAAGTCGTCCTCGGTCAGCTCCTCGATGACTGAAGCCTGCCACTCGTGAATAATTTCATCGGCCGTGAGCGCGATGTTATCGCGCACGAGTTTGTCGCCGATCTTGATCGCCCCCGGTTCGACGTGGCGAATGGTGATACTGGAAATCTGATGCCTTGTAAATTTCAAAGCGCTGTCCGCTACGGTGCGTTGCTTGTCCGTCCCGGCAGATTCGTTACCATGCCAGTGGTCCATCAATATAGCCTTGTTGGACCACTGGGGACCGCGGCATGTTTCCCGGCCGCCGCATCATCATACAAAGATGTGCTGCGGGACGGAAAGAAACTTGCTATGCCGGCGATGAAAGGGTTTTAAGTCCTTGAAGGATAAAGGTAAAAGCAGAAAAGCGGTGATCGTGCTACCGGCGGCAATGGCCGGGCGCATCAGCAGTGACAGAGACCGTCGCTGGCTTTCCCGTGCGTCGCTGCGGGTTTCCGACTCACCCCGGGAGATATTCGCGAGGGTGCTGGCCGCGGTCGGTCTAGCGCCGGTCGAGGCGGGACTGGCGGCGCTCAGACTATGGGGTCAGACCGGCGATCGGCCGAACGTATGGGTTGCTGCCGCCGACCCGGTCCACCTGGAAGCGAGGCTGGATCATTTGTGTCTGTATGCGCTCACAGGAGCGCAGTGGCCCGGGTCGGATTTGCGGGCCATCTTCGACTTCCTGCAGAAGTCGCTGGGCGATGATACGAGCTTCGCATTCGTGCGCGTCGGCAAATATGGTTATCTGCGGGGCGACGAGGCGCTGGCAACCGCGTCGGTGTCGGCAGCGGCCATTGACGGCCAGGAGCCGGACGAATTCATGCCGTCCGGCGAGTCCGCAGCCGGATATCACAGGCTGTCCGGCGAAATGCAGATGTGCCTCCACGACCACGAGATCAATCAGCGGCGCGAAGCGCAGGGCCTGATGCCGGTCAATTCGGTCTGGTTCTGGGGCGGCGGCAGGGCGCCGCAGAAAACGGTGCAAAAGATGCCGCCCCTGTTCGGCGGTGACCCGCTGTTCAAGGGCTACTGGGAAAGTTGCACAGGGGTCATGGAGCCGTGGCCGGGGAATTTCGCAAAATGTCTCGACATCGCAAGCAAAGATCTCGTTATCGTGACCCCGGCATCCAGCAAGGGCGGCGATTTGCTGGCAGCGTATTTCGAGGAGCTTCGCAAATTATTGAAAACTGGTCGGCTGAACAAGCTGGTCTTGTTGTTTCGCGACGGACTGACAGCCGAAGTTGGTCGATTGGACGCTTTTCGCTGGTGGCGCCGATTATCGGAACTGTTGTAAAACATTATCGATGACTCCATACCGGCAACTACAGACAAGACGCGTTCCAGAACCTGCTGTGCTCGATGCGCTTCACGATTTCGATCCCGTGCTCGCACGCGTCTATGCTGCGCGCGGCATCTCCAGCCCGGAGGAGCTGGACCACAGCCTGAACAAGCTCGCGCCGATCAGCTCATTGAACGGGGTTGCCGACGCCGTCGATCTGCTCCTCGAGTATCGCGACAGGCATGTCACCGTCATCGGTGATTTTGATGCCGATGGTGCGACCAGTACGGCACTCGTGCTCCGTTGCCTTCGGGATTTTGGTTTTGTGAACGTCGATTATCTCGTGCCGAATCGATTTGAGTTCGGTTACGGGCTGACACCGGAAATAGTACGTGTTGCTGCCGGGCGATCACCGGCCTTGCTGGTCACGGTAGATAATGGCGTCTCCAGCATCGCCGGCGTTGCCGAGGCCGCACGCCTCGGCATCCCGGTGCTGATTACCGATCACCACCTGCCTGGCACCGAAATGCCCGACGCGGCAGCAATGGTCAATCCAAATCTTTCTGACAGCGGCTTTCCCAGCCGGCACCTGGCCGGTGTCGGTGTCGCGTTTTATCTGATGGCGGCGCTCGGGCGGGCTCTCGAGTCAGAAGGTGTCGAAGGCGCAGCAAGGAAACCGGCGACATATCTCGATCTCGTGGCATTGGGAACCGTCGCTGATGTCGTTACGCTCGATCACAACAATCGCATCCTGGTCAGGCAGGGATTGGAACGGATACGGGCCGGCAAAGCGGTGCCGGGCATACAGGCACTGTTGAAGCAGTCGGGCCGAGCGATTCGACGCGCCGTAAGCTCGGATCTCGGCTTCGTTGTCGGGCCAAGGCTGAACGCCGCAGGGCGACTCGAAGACATGTCGGTCGGCATCGAATGTCTGCTCACAGATGACCCCGCATTGGCTGACAGGTATGCTGCGACACTGGACCGCATCAACAGTGAACGACGGCACATTGAAACGAAAATGCGTGACCAGGCGTTCGCCTATGTCGATGCCATGGACGATCGACGCTTGCCCGCCTGTGTGTGTCTTTATGACGAGTCGTGGCACCAGGGTATCGTCGGCCTGATTGCATCCCGCGTGCGCGAGCGCTGTCATCGCCCGGTCATTGCGTTTGCGCGCGATGACGGGGGAGAGCTAAAAGGATCTGCGCGTTCGGTCCCGGGCGTGCATGTACGAGACTTGCTTGAGTCTGTTGCGACGACGCGTCCCGGCCTGATATCCAAATTCGGCGGTCATGCGATGGCGGCGGGCCTGAATCTCCCGCAGGCGCATTTTGCCGAGTTTGCCGATTGCGCAGCCGAACAAATAAAGCGGCTTTATCCGACGGCCGATTTCAGTGGTGCGTTGTTGACCGACGGCACGCTGCCGCCGGATTCCATGAACCTGCGATTTGCGAGCCTGCTGCGAGAATCCGGACCATGGGGCGCCGGATTTCCGGAACCGATGTGGAGCGGCGATTTCTCCGTCGTCGATCAACGGGTCGTTGGCGAGAACCACCTGAAAATGCGCGTCCAGCCAGCCGATGGCAGGACCGTCATCGACGCGATTGCATTCAACCAGGCGGGCTTGCCACTCCGAGGCCTTGTCAAGCTGGCTTATCGCCTTGACGTAAACGAGTTCCGTGGTGTCGAGACACCGCAGTTGATCGTGGAACAAATAGTCCCGTGTTAACATGCCGCGTTTTGCGCAGCATACTGATGAAATATTCGGGCTGATCGTCGAGTGGAAGCAAAATGGAAACCGGCCAGATAAAACTGAAGATCACCGACCTGTCGGAACGCACGACGGCGTTAAGGGGGTATCTTTGACTATGAAGGCAAGGCCGAGCGCCTGGCGGAAGTGCGCCGGGAACTCGAGGACCCGGCTATCTGGAACAAGCCCGAACGCGCGCAGTCGCTAGGAAAAGAGAGGGCCCAACTCGAGAAAGTGGTCGTCGCGCTCGATGAGCTTCTAACCGGGCTTAACGATGCCGGTGAGCTTTTGAGCCTGGCCATCGAGGAAGACGATGATTCGACGATCGGGGAAGTCGCCGGCGATCTCGAGGGTCTCGAGCAGCGCATCGCCGGCCTCGAGTTTCGCCGCATGTTCAGCGGCGAATTGGATGACAGCAACGCGTTTGTCGACATTCAGTCAGGTGCCGGCGGTACCGAAGCCCAGGACTGGGCGGAAATGATGCTGCGCATGTACCTGCGCTGGGCGGACTCGCATGGCTTTCAGACGGAGGTCATCGAAGCATCGGCCGGCGAAGTCGCCGGCATCAAAAGCGCCACCGTACGCATCGTCGGCGAGTATGCGTACGGCTGGTTGCGAACCGAAACCGGCGTGCATCGCCTGGTCAGAAAATCTCCTTTCGATTCCGGCAATCGTCGCCACACCTCGTTCGCCAGTGTTTTCGTGTCTCCCGAGGTAGACGACGATATCGATATCGAAATCAATCCTGCGGATCTGCGGATCGATGTCTATCGTGCAAGCGGCGCTGGCGGTCAGCACGTCAATCGCACAGAATCCGCAGTGCGGATCACGCACATGCCGACGAATACCGTTGTGCAATGTCAGAATGACCGCTCGCAACACAAGAACAAAGCGACGGCGATGAAACAGCTGAAAGCGAAACTCTATGAGCTCGAGCTGTACACACGTCGCGCAGAAGCGTCGAAGGTAGAAGAAAGCAAAGCAGACGTTGGATGGGGAAATCAGATAAGGTCATAC
>JAPUKV010000048.1 GCA_027295475.1 Pseudomonadota bacterium | reverse complement strand
TCGCCAGTTTCCGGGACGCCAACTTCCTCGGCTGGCGTTTCGACTCTTTTTTCCGCCGCAGCATCGGCCTCGTCGGCTACAACAATTTCGCCGGAGTTGATCTGATGAAGATGCTTTTCAAGCTGGACTGCGGCCGTAACTTTCTTCCCGGCTATAACGGTATCCCGCATTCGATGCAGTTCATCGACGCTTCGCTGTAGCACGTCGTCGATCTCTTGTGACGGCGCAATGCGGCCGTCGTCAAGGCCGATCAAAAGCGTCTCGAGCTCGTGGCTGAGATCGCCCATCGCCACGATACCCGCCATACGCGCACCGCCTTTCAATGTATGCAAATACCGCTTGAGCTCCTCGCCAGGCTCGCGGTTGTCTTTCTTCTTAAACCAGTCCACGAGGGCCTGGTCCGCCGCCTCCAGGAGTTCGGCAGCTTCTTCAGAGAAAATGGCGGCGATCTCTGCATCGTATTCGGCCTCAAACGGCTGTTCGACCACAGGCGGCTCGGTTTTGACAACCTTATCTTCTGCCGGTATGTCTGTGACAGTGACTGGTTCGATCGCGTTGGTTAAGTTATTGAGGTGCTCGATCAGAACAGCGAAGTTGGATCGCTTGCGGTCTGGCTGGTTAATATCGCCGACGATCGTCTCGATAGCCTTCGTTGCCGCACGAAGTGCATCGATGCCCGACTGCAGAAAACCTACTTTGTAATCATAGACACGTCGGACATGCCGATTCAGTGCGCCGGCTACCGCAACACCGCGTTCGACGTTCGCCATATTCGCACTACCGTGCAAGGTATGACAGACGCGGTGCAACTTGTCCGTAACGTGAAACGGCGGACGATGCCCTTTGCACGCCTCGACGTAGTCGCGAATGACCTGGAGATGACCCGCGGTCTCTTTTGAAAAGATGTCGAGCAGGACCGGGTCCATCTCGAGGCCTTCCAGCTCTGCCGCTTTCTCTTCACGTTCTGACGTTGCAATTGTCAGGACGGCCGCGTTCGGGTCGCCTTCGGCGAACGCGTTCGCTCGCGCTATCAGAAGATTGATGTCCGAAGTCGGTTCCGTACCGACTTCGAGTTGTTCGACAAGCTCTGGCACCGCTGCAACAGCTTCCACGATAAAGTCAACCATAGGCGGCGTCCGCGCGAGCGTCTGATTGATCAGCTTGTTCAAAAGGCCTTCAACGCTCCAGCAATACTCGCCGATGCGCTCGGCCCCAACCATCCGGCCGCTTCCCTTTAAGGTGTGAAAAGAGCGGCGAACCGTAATCAGTGTTTCCATGTCTTCGGGTGCCTCCTGCCACTTCGGCAGGTTGCGCTTGACACTCGCGATCTCTTCCTTGGCCTCTTCGATGAACAATTCCAGCAGTTCCGGATCGAGGTGCTCGGCATCCGGCGCGATGACCGGCATCGGCATGACTGCAGTTCCCTGCGCACTGTCCGCGGCTGCCTGTTGTTCAGCAGCGAATTTATCCATGTCCGACTTGGCAATTTTCATCGTTTGCGCGATCGGTACCTGCAAGTGTTCCTCTTTCTTGAGGCGCTGCTCGAGATCGCGCAATACGACCAGACAGGCTTCCGCGTTGTCCAGCATGTACCATGGCTCTCTCCTGCCAGCCTTAACTGTCTCCATGTAGTACTCGATGCTGACGATGGCATCTGCCAGTCGATCTGTTTCTTTTTGCGTGAGCCTGCCGGGACCACCACCCTTGAGCGCCAGGCAAATCAATCTGCCGACCCGGTCGACGACTTCCATGGCGCGGGTCTTGTTCAACATCAACAGCCCGGCCTTGATGCCGCGAATCAGCGCCGGGACACTATCGAGCCCCTTCGAGTCACGTCCCGATGCGAGGCTCTGGCTGAACGTTTCCTTGATTCGTGCGAGATTGATAATGCTCTCACGCATCACCGCTTCGGCAACCTGCCGGTAATCAGCGTTTTCCTCCTCCGGCAGTTCCGGTTCGTCTTCGCCCTGCGCCGGTTCCTTGGCGACGATCAGGTGAACCAGTTGTTGATCAAGCCGGTCTTCGACTTTCAGAAGCGTCGTGGCAATTTCGATGATCATTTGTTCATCGGCCGCCCCGGTTTTCGCAACCACATTGCTTAGCCTGTCAATCTCAGACTCGATGTCACCGCGCAATGCTCCGAGCCCCAGAACACCAAGCGTGTCGCTGATCTTCTTCAACAATTCGAGCTGTGGCACGAGTTCGGAGGACTTGTTCATGCCGGTGCGGACGTAAATGTCCAGCACGTCCTTTACCCTCCCAAGATCTTCCTTGATTGCCGCCGCGACCGTTTTCATCAGCTTGACACTGGGCGCCGACAAACTCTCGCGAGCTTGTTCGACCTGCTCGTCGCCGGGTAGCAACTCAACCAGGTTGAAGGCCGCACGAATTTCGCTAATACGTTCGCCCGCATTACTTGAGCGCGCGACGTAATAGAGAAGATTATTCATGAGATCCGTTACCGGGTGATTGTCGAAAGCTTCAATGCCTTCATCAATCAGCAGCTTGATTTGCCTGTCTATCTGACCAAGCAGCCTTTTCAGCGCGACCGAAGTTTTCAGTCCGCCGTTTTGCAGTGACTCGAGAACACCGCCGGCAACCCACCAAAGTTGATACATATCGTCGCGATTCGCCGATTTCTCGAGTGCCAGCACAACATCGGATAAGGTCTTTAAGTATTTTTCTACGTCGCCACCTTGAATCCAGCCAAGCAGCGCAAGCTGGAATTTCGGACGCAGTTTCGTTGCGACAACTAGCGGATCTTCGCCGGTCGTTTCTCTTTCTTCCTTGCCGGCGGGTTTGGTGGTGGGCGAGAGATTAAGGAGCAGCAATGTTCCTTCGGAAAGAAGCGGCCGGCCACGGGCAGCACGCAAATCGTTCAACATCGGCAACAAAACGAGCGCAATGTCCCGGCCTCCGGCGATCAAACGCTCGATATATATAGGTAGCTGTACCATCGCCCGCGTCAATGCGTCGAGACCGTCCTCCCTGCCCTTGCCCGCACGAAGGTTGGCAAGGTAAGCACAGACTGCTTCCATTTCCTCGGCCAGCAAGGCTGCGCCGTAGGTCTCGGTCATCTTCAGCACACCATTGATCTGGTGTAGCAACTGGCCGCTTCGGACCAGAGCGGCAGAGCCACCACGGCCATCGACACAGTCCTCGAGCGCAAGGTGTGCGTTGCGAATCGTCTCCATGAGCTCTTCGTTGACGATCGCCAGCGCACTGGCACCGAATTCGCCTGCGCTCACGTCGCTGAGCTGCTCCTGGAAACTCGAGTCGGTACTCATCAGATATCAGCCCGCAGCCTTCTCCTCCAATGCGCTCTGCGGTACTGGTGAAGCCGTACTGGATAGTGCGGTGGTCTCGAGCGCCGCACCTGGCAGCGTAAATCCAGCAACCGTCTGTCTTAGCTGGGATGCCAGTTCAGACAATTTCGAAATCGATGCCGCTGTCGCAGTTGTCGCCCTGGCGGTCTGTTGGCCGATTTCCTTCAGCTTCTTCGTGCGTCGCGTTACGTCTGCCGCCGATTCAGCCTGTTGCCTTGCCGAGCTCGAAATGTTCTGCACGAGACTTGCGATCTGGTTGGAGACCTGCTCGATCTCGTCAAGCGCCGCACCTGCATTCTCTGCAAGCAGCGCCCCACCGACCACGTCCGTCGTACTGCGTTCCATGGAAACGACGGCCTCATTCGTGTCCGACTGAATTGTGCGGACCAGGACCTCGATCTGTTTTGTGGCATTGGTCGACCGTTCCGCCAGTCGTTGAACCTCATCGGCAACAACCGCGAATCCCCTGCCCGCTTCGCCAGCCATTGACGCCTGAATCGACGCATTCAATGCAAGAATGTTTGTCTGCTCGGCAATATCGTTGATCAGTTCGATAATATTGCCGATTTCCTGTGAGCTTTCGCCGAGCCGCTTTATCCTCTTCGATGTTTCCTGAATGGTTTCGCGAATAGCATTCATGCCGTCGATCGTGCGCCGCACAGCTTCTCCACCTTTATGTGCGACATCGACCGAGTGTCGAGCAACGTCCGAGGACCTTTCCGCGTTACCGGATACTTCTTCGATCGATGCGACCATCGATACGATCGACTCGGTTGCGGCATTGATCTCACGGCCCTGAACATCCGCGGCTCTTGCCATGTGACCGGCCGCGCTTTCGGTTTGCTTGGCCGCCGAATCGACCATGATCGCGGTTTTATCGATCGTCGCTACCAGTTCACGGAGCTTTTCGATAGCGTAATTAATTGAGTCGGCGATCGCCCCCGTAATATCTTCCGTTACTGTCGCTTCAACAGTCAGGTCTCCGTCAGCCAGACTCCCGAGTTCATCGAGCAGGCGAAGAATCGCCTGTTGGTTGCGGTCATTCTGCTCAGCCTGCACCTTGGACGTGCGCTCGAATACCGCCGCCTTTGAGTGCAAATACGCAAGTCCGCCGAGCAACAAGAGGGCTACGACTACGCAAGCCAGGGGAATCAACGGATTTGCGAGTACTCCACCAACGGCCGGACTCGATGCTGAGAACGTTGCATCGTACAGAGACGCGGCAACTGTCGACAGGCCCTGACTGGAGGTCCCCAAGCCCGCCAGCTGCGGAGCGCTGGCGACAATCCGGCTAACCTGCTCTTCGATATTCGTCAATTCGCTGATGATTGGCACGAGGAACACTTCCCGTAACGCATCATCGAGTGCAGCTACGTCAAGGTTTGTGCTGGCGCCCGAGAATGCATCGGTGACAAGCCGGAGGTACGTCGCATCGTCGGCGACCGTGGTTGCGACCGCTGCAGGATCCTGGGCCCCGGCGAGACCGTCCAGCGACTGCACGAGCTGTGCGCCGCGCCGCTGGAATTCCTGGATGATCGCAGTCGCGCTCGATCTCTCCAGCAGGCCGTCGATTTGCTCGGCCATAATGGGCATATGCTCTTTAATGACAGCGGAAGCCTCTTGCACTGCTTCGACATCGGCGCGTTTCGAAAGAATCGCCTCCGCATGCTGTTTCAGGCTATCCCATGCGGAGCTGCCACCCGGAATGCCACGCGATGACGAACGTCGCAGTTCGGCAAGGCGCTTCAAATCGGTATCCAGTCTCGTAAATTCCCGCGGCGTACCTGCGAGTGCGCTGCCGGCGTGCAGCGGAATCGCCTGGGACAATGCAGCAAACTCGGGCCGGGTGGTGTCTGACCCGTTCCCGTCGATTGACTGCAGGTATAGGAATCCGGCTGCAGCGACGAGGAGTAATGCGATCGTCACTGCAAGGATTGCAAATGCTGGTGATTTATCGGTTTTTTGGGCCATGGTTCTGCAACATTCAGTTAATTTCGTATAGCGCCTTCACTCGGCGGCCGCTTGTAAAAATGTGCTGCTTTCGATCAGATCGTACAGTCCGAAGATCGGCCAGGTGTCCTGACCCCGATGGTACGCGCCCTTCAGGAATCGATCACAACGGACGATCGTCTCCGGCCACTTATTCACGAATTCGCTGTCCATAAAACGCCGGAAACCGAGGACTTCATCGACCACCAGTCCAGCGGGGATTTCGCGATGGTGCACCGAAATTACCCGCGTATTCCGTCGTAAAGTCGTACGGCCGCTGCCGAGCAGCATTTTCAAGTCAATCAGCGGCAGCAGATGGCCCCGAAGATTTGCGACACCAAGTATCCATCGCTTCGTGCCCGGTACGCGGGTAATGCTGTCGGGTAACATCAACACCTCACGAACCTGATCGCGGATCGCGACGAACTGCTCCTGACCGATGCGAAAGCCGATGCCGACCCATTCGGCAGGCAGTGCCCCGCTTCCCTTGCCGGCGAGCGCGGCACGGCTGCGGCGTTCCAGCTCCTGGAGCAGTTCAAAGGGCTGCGTGATGAGCGCCGCCAGATCTGCCGTTGCGTTCATTCAGCCGGCCATTACCCTGTTAATTTTCGCAACGAGTTGTTTTTCTGAAATAGGTTTGACGAGATACTCGACCGCGCCCTGCCGCATACCCCAAATCTTGTCCGTCTCCTGGTCTTTCGCTGTAATGATGATCACGGGAATCCTTGAGGTCTCGGGATCCTGTGTCAGCTTGCGCGTCGCCTGAAAACCGTTCATCCCGGGCATGATGACATCCATCAAGATGCAGTCCGGATGAGAAGTCTGTGCCTGACGAATGCCATCTTCGCCACTGTCAGCCACTAGCGTCTGAAAGCCGCTCTTTTCCAGCATATTCTGGAACAGGTGCAGTTCAGTCGGCGAATCATCGATGATAAGAACAACTGCCATTGCAAAACCTTTAGTTAATCTGATTGGAAATAGCGCCGAGTAATTCGTCTTTCGTGAAGGGCTTGGTCAGGTACTGTTCAGAGCCGACAATTCGGCCCCGGGCGCGATCAAAAAGTCCATCCTTGCTCGACAACATGATGACGGGTGTTTTTTTGTAAATCTTGTTGTGCTTGATCAGAGAGCAGGTCTGATAACCATCAAGTCGCGGCATCATGATATCGACAAAAATCAGATCAGGCTTATGGTCTGCAATCTTCGAGAGCGCGTCAAAACCGTCGATCGCCGTGAATACCTGGCAGCCCTCCTTGGATAGCAAAGTTTCCGCCGTACGACGTATTGTTTTACTGTCGTCCACGACAAGAATCTTGAGGCCATTCAGACTCCGAGACGTATTATCTGGCACCGATTTTCCTCGCCCAATCGCGAGCTCTGCCGAGTTCGCGCGTTCACTCCAAAACCCTGGTATGCCTATAATTTTTACCAGGATATGCCCGTATTTGATACGGGACGTGCTCGTATTCTGAACGAGCAAAACGACTTTTACCATATTGACAAAAGTGCCGCCACGACGCCCGCCTCAGGCAGCAATCCTGCTCGTGTCGATGGCAGCTTCAGGAACCGCCGTGCGAGACGAAATTCAGCCGAAAAATTGCTCAATTTCGGGCATCGCTTGCCATGCGGGTTCCTGCAGGAGCCGACGCAACCCGTGGCCAAGCCTGGATTGTGGCGAATACATGCGGGTATTGCACAAGCCCCCGGCGCTGTATAGTTGGCGACCTGACGCGCAGCCCGGTTATCCCGCCAAGCAACCAAGCGACCGGCTATTGAGGACCAGCAGAGCCACAGATATGCCAGAAAAGAGAATCTCCGTCGGCATCGTCATGGACCCGATCGAGAATATTGCGCCAAAGAAAGACAGCTCGCTCGCCATGCTGCTGGAAGCAAAAAGACGGGGCGCCGAGATTCACTATATGTTGCAGGGTGACCTGAAACTCCTGGGCGGCGATGCCTTTGCGAGGTCAAGAATATTGCAGGTGCAGGACGACCTCGAAAACTGGTTTGAGATCGGCGCCGCACAGGAAATCAGCCTCGGTGACCTTGACGTCATCCTGATGCGAAAAGACCCGCCCTTTGACATGGAATACGTCTACACGAGTTACATTCTGGAACGGGCCGAAGAAGCTGGCGCCCTTATTGTTAATCGTCCTCAAGCCTTAAGGGACATGAACGAAAAAGCGTACACGGCATGGTTCGCAGATTGCTCACCACAAACACTCGTCACACGATCGATGCAGGAGATGAAGGCGTTTCTTGCCGAGCACAATCGTATTGTCGTAAAACCGCTGGACGGTATGGGCGGCCGCTCGGTTTTTGTCGTTAGCCAGGGCGATAACAATGCCAACGTCATTTTCGAAACGCTGACTGATAACGGCTGTCTGTTTGCGATGGCGCAGGTCTATATCCCCGAGATTAGCGACGGCGACAAACGCATTCTCCTGATCGACGGTGAACCGATTCCCCACGCGCTTGCAAGAATCCCGCCCGCCGACGACAACAGGGGCAATCTCGTTGTCGGCGCCGTCGGCACAGGGCGCGAATTGAGCGAGAGGGATCATTGGATTTGTTCCCGGGTCGGCCCCGTACTAAGGGAACGCGGCGTGATGTTTGCTGGCATCGATGTCATCGGCGATTTTCTGACCGAAATCAATGTTACGAGTCCGACAGGGATCCGCGAACTCGACAAGATTTTCGACCTCAACATTGCAGGCGATTTATTCGACGCTATCGAGAAGAAGCTCGACTGATGCCGACAGCGGCTGGATTGAATGCAATGTGGCCTTGTCGGATCACCAGATCTCACGCCGCAGTACTCACACTGGCCTGCCTCCTGTGCTTCGGCTGTGATTCCTCGACGAAAGACTTCCGGCATCAATTTTATGCCTTCGGCACCCTGGTCACGATAGATTTTTTCGATACCGGGCCCCGGTCGAGCGCGGCGGCAATTGCAGCCGTCGAGGCACGAATCAGGGAGCTCGATCGCAACTGGTATCCGTGGCGCAAACACTCGGACGAACCGCAGGGTGAGCTGCAGCGAATCAATGCGGCGATCGCCGCCGGTCAAGCCATCGAAGTCTCTCCGATGCTCGCCGAACTTGTGCGCCGTGCGACTGCATTGGAACAACTGTCCGGTGGCAGATTCAACCCGGCTATCGGCCATCTTACTGAATTGTGGGGCTTTCACGATTTGGCCAGCTTACGTACATCGCCACCGGATGAGGTCGAAATAAGGAAATGGTTGTCGACTTCGGCTAGCAGCGACAGTCTTGAGTGGATCGGTAATGAACTCCGCAGCAGTTCACCAGACGTGATGCTGGATCTCGGCGGTATCGCAAAGGGCTCGTTCCTCGAACAATTCGTGAGAATTCTGCGTGATGCCGGCATCGAAAACGCAATTGTCGATATCGGCGGGGACCTCACTGTCCTGGGTAACGTCAACGGCAGACCCGCCCGTATCGGAATCCGCTCGCCGAGATCCGACGCCACGCTCGCCTGGCTCTATGTCACGGATGGAGAGACTGTTGTGACCTCGGGTGACTATGAGCGGTTTTTTGAATACGAGGGCCGGAGATACCAGCACATTCTCGATCCCCGCAGTGGCTATCCTGTGCAGCACACGATCACCGCGACCGTCCTGCACAAAGACCCGGTACTGGCGGATGCCGCGGCAACCGCGTTGCTGGTGGCCGGATCCGGCGCATTTGAGGAATTATGTACAGTCCTGGGTCTCGACGAGGCCGTGATCGTCAGCGCTTCCGGTGACCTGCGTCTCACCGAAGCAATGGAGAAGCGGTTAAACTGGACAAACCGGTAGAAACGCGTTCCCCGCTAACAATACGTAGACTGGGGGAATGTTGTAGCATTGTGGCCCAAATGTCTGAATTATTGACAAATTCTGTTGAAATCGAAGGTATCGGGCTGGACAGGGGTCCGGTACCGGACCGCTTGCCCCCGATGCTCTTTCTGGCCGCCCTGGTGCACGGAATCCTCATCATCGGCATAACCTTCAACGCGCTGCCGGGCAGCGAGGCTTCGGAGTCGATCTCCCTCGAGGTCACCATAATCGCGGACCCCGATCAAAAAATCGACCGGCCGGAGAAAGCAGAGTATCTAGCACAGGCGAGCCAGCAAGGTGGCGGTAATACCCAGGAACAGGTTCGTCCCAGTGCGCCGCTGCGAAGCGATATGCCGATTGACAATATTGGCAAAGACTCCGGCCACAGCCTGACTGAATCCACGCGGCAACACGAGACAGCCGACCAGGTCCTTATGAGCCGCACGGAACAGGAGCGTGCCGTCGTTGACAAGCCGCGCGGCGACCCTTCTCCCGACGAATCCAGAGCTATTGCGCTTGAGTCCGGCGTCGAGCAAACACTGCCGTTGCCGCGGGAAGACCAGGCCAATCTGCTTATCCATGATCAGAACCTCAGGCAACTGGTTACGAGTGTAGATACCAAGGAATCCAATATCGCAGGCTACCTGGACCGATGGAAAAGGAAGATCGAGACGATCGGCGCGAAATACTTCCCTGAAAAGGGAGCGCTGCGGGGGATGACCGGAAGCCCGACACTCGAAGTGACGATCAACGCCTCAGGGCAACTTGACGAGGTCATCGTCCGGCAAACGTCAGGCTCCAAGCTTGTCGATCAGGCCGCACTGAATATTTTATGGCGCGCAGCCCCATTCGATCCTTTCCCGAAAGCTATCCGGGTGGACTACGATCAGCTCCGATTCGCCTACAAATGGCGATTTAGTGAAATCAGCGTGTCATCTGCCGCCAGGGTGAATTGAAGTTCCCCAAAACGGTTGTCTCTGGCTACAGCAAGGTCGATACTGTAGCTATGGAACCTCAAAGTTCACTCATTAATCAGCTGTTAATCGCCATGCCGGGCATGCCTGACCCGAATTTCAACAGCACAGTGACCCTCATTTGTGAACATAATGACGAGGGAGCCCTTGGGATCGTCATTAATCGCCCTCTGACTCTGAACCTGGGTGGCCTGTTTGAACAATTGTCACTCGAGGAACCGGATGCGGCGGCGGCTAAACACCCGGTATTGAGCGGCGGTCCTGTCGCCCGCGACCGTGGTTTCGTATTGCACCACCCCGGCCCCGCATTTGAAAGTTCTATGACCGTGTCCAATGACGTTCAGCTTACGCTCTCGCGGGATATTCTCGATTCGCTTGCGGCTGGCAAAGGGCCTGACCGGGCACTGGTCGCCCTCGGTTACGCGGGCTGGGAGCCCGGTCAGCTTGAGGCGGAAATGCTGGCCAACACCTGGATCAACGTCCCGGCAATTCCGCAAATAATTTTCGATACACCGTTCGCTGATCGCTGGACGAAAGCTGCGGACTCCTTAGGGATAGACATCAGTCGCTTGTCACCTCATGCCGGGCACGCCTGATACCAATCCTCCCGAAACAATAGTTGCTTTCGATTTCGGGCTTCGCCGGATCGGTGTTGCTGTAGGTCAGGACGTCACCGCATCCGCCAGTCCCGTAGCAGCAGTCAGGAACAGTGACGCGGGGCCGGACTGGCAGGCAATCGCCACCATTGTGACCGAGTGGCGCCCATCCCGGCTGATCGTCGGCATGCCCTTGCACGAGGACGGATCGCCCTCGGAAATGGGTGAACACATCAAGCGGTTTATTGCAAAATTGCGGCGATTTGAACTGCCCATCGAGCAAGTCGACGAGCGCTATACCTCGCTCGAAGCCGGCGAAGTGCTGAAATCCGAGCGCGCCCTCGGGCTTCGCGGCCGAATAGGTAAAGAGGAAATCGACAGCGTGGCAGCCGCGCTTATCGCAGAGCGGTGGCTCAGAAAATCTGCATAAGTCTTTGCTGCCTGTACGTCTCACCGTTAGAATTGCGACGCCATGAACGTCACCGAACTGTTTGAAACACCGAGCCTCATAAAAGATACCGAGCTGCAAATCTCCGCCGACGGTCGCTTGCGGCACCTCCTGACGCTCAAGGGCCTTAGCAAAGCCCACATTTGCAGGATCCTCGACGAAGCCGAGGCCTTTCTGAGTCCCCTTGGGCATCCTGCGGTCAGGACCCGGGCTCTCGAAGGGCACACGGTCGCCAACCTGTTCTTCGAGCCCAGCACACGGACCCGGGCTTCCTTCGACCTGGCGGCCAAGCGGCTTGGCGCGGACGTGCTCAATCTTGACGTCAATACCTCATCCCGCAAGAAGGGCGAAAGCATTCTCGATACCATCTATACCCTGCAGGCCATGCAGGTCGATGTTTTTGTCGTGCGCGATGCCAGCGCGGGCGTGCCTGCCTATATCGCAAGAAACGTCCAGGATCATGTGAGCATTCTGAACGCAGGTGAGGCAGAAGTGTCTCACCCGACACAGGGCCTGCTCGACCTGTTGACCATGCGGCAGCACAAGCCGAATTTTGAAGACCTCACCGTGGCCATCGTTGGCGATATTGCGCACTCACGAGTGGCGCGTTCGGCGGCTGAGGGCCTGGCAACGATGGGCGTCGGCGAGCTTCGCCTCATATCGCCGCAAGCGCTGGCGCCCGATCCCGGCGATATTCCCGGCGCAAGAGTTCTGTATAAGCTCGATGATGGCCTCCGTGGCGCCGACGTCGTCATGGCGCTCCGCATCCAGCGCGAGCGCATCGGCAGTCTCGACGGCATCCCCGGCATCGATGAGTATTTCGCTAACTACGGCATCAGCCACGAACGAATGAAACTCGCTGCGCCAGACGCCATTGTCATGCATCCGGGCCCCATGAATCGTGGTATCGAAATCGAGTCCAGCCTGGCCGACAGCCCGCAATCGGTCATTACGGACCAGGTTACCAACGGCGTTGCGATTCGCATGGCCCTTCTGACCGCTGTCACGCAGACCACGGGGTCATCGTGACAGAAGCCGCGATCGCTGCGACAGAAGCTCAGAAACACCGCGGTACGATTTTTGTCGAAGACAGCGAAGTAATTAAAGTATCGACCTTTCGCGGAGAGCAGTACATCTTTCGCCTGACGGCGCCACTTTGTGCGAGCCACGCAGAACCCGGAAGTTTCGTACACGCCCGGTGCGACATCGAACTGCCGATGCGAAGGCCCTTGTCAATCATGCGAGCGAACGGCGACGAAGGCTGGATCGAACTATTATTCAAGGTCGTCGGCGAAGGTCTTCGACTGTTTGCAGAAAAAAAGCCCGGTGACAAACTGAGCCTGATCGGTCCGATCGGTCATCCCTTCAAGCCAGACACTGATCGTCCCAACACATTACTTATCGGCGGCGGTGTCGGCATACCACCGATGATTTTCCTGGCCGAGCATCTCACTAACGACAAACAGGACTGGCATCCCCTGGTCCTCATGGGATCCGAGATTCCGTTTCCGTTCGAACTGCAGGAATCGACTATTGCATGTAGTTGGCTGCCGGCCGACACCAACAGTGCGATGGCGTTACTGGAGCAATGGAAAGTGCCGGGCCGCCTCGCAAGTCTTGCGGAATTCGCTGGCTGTTACCGTGGCTTTGTCACGGACCTCGCACAAATGTGGCTCGAAAGCCTCACGCCCGATGAAATCGCGAAAACGGAAATCTTCGCCTGTGGCCCGACAGCCATGCTGAAGACTGTCGCCGGGCTTGCCCGCAAATACAACATTCCGTGCCAGGTATCGCTCGAGGAATTCATGGCCTGCGCCGTCGGCGGTTGCGCCGGCTGCACCGTGCTCGTTCAGACTCCCGACGGCCCCGCAATGAAACGCGTCTGCGTCGATGGCCCGGTTTTCGACGCCGCGACCGTATTTCCTTGAAGGTGCCGGGCACCGGCTAGTTTGACTATTCCGGCGGAAGCCAATTAAAAATGAGAGGCGCTGTGTCGATTCAGCCGGGACTGATTGACTATTGTATGGGGGTATCGGAACCCCGACGGTGATTCAGCCGCCGAAATTGACCTTGGCTTCGAGGTTGGAGCGCGAGTCGGCGTTGGTCATCGCTTCCTCGAGCGTGATCGTGCCCGCCTTGTAAAGGCCGAGCAGCGCATCGTCAAAGTTTTGCATGCCCTTCTCATCGCTATCCCTAAGGGCTTCTTTGACCTCGGAAATATCGCCTTTGAGGATCAGGTCTTTGATGTGTGGCGTGTTCAACATGAGCTCGACTGCCGCGACACGTTTGCCGGTCCTCGCACGAACGAGCCGTTGCGAGATGATGGCGCGCAGATAGTGGCCAAGATCCATGTACACCTGAGCATGCTGCTCTTGCGGGAACAGATTGATGATACGGTCCAGTGTCTCGGGCGCGTTGTTCGAGTGAAGAGTCGCCAGGACCAGGTGCCCCGTACCGGCCATATCGATGGCGGCCTGCATCGATTCACGATCGCGAATCTCACCGATCTGAATGAGGTCCGGTGCGGCGCGCATCGCACTCTTCAGGGCCCGCCCGTATGACTTCGTGTCGAGCCCGACTTCCCGCTGATTGACGATCGATTGTAGGTTAGGATGCAGGAATTCAATCGGGTCTTCGATCGTAATGATATGCGACGAAGTTTTTACGTTGCGGTGGTTGATCATCGCAGCCAGTGTCGTTGACTTGCCGGCTCCGGCCGCCCCCACCATCAGAACAAGTCCGCGTTTCAGCATAACCAGATCTTTCAACTGATCAGGCATGCCCAATTCCTCAAGCGTTGGCATTTCTGCCGTGATGTAGCGCAATACCATTGCAACATTGCCGCGTTGATGGAATACGTTGACGCGAAAACGTCCGAGTCCGGCTTCCGATATGGCGAAGTCGACCTCGAGCTCGCGGTTAAATGTCTCGAGAAGGTCTTCATCCATCAGTTCGATCGCCGCCTGTTTCACCATTTTCGGTGTCATCTCAAGCTTGTTGACGGGCATGATTTTGCCGTCGATCTTGATCTTGGCAGGGGCAAACGGCGCAAAGAAAAGGTCAGAAGCCTTTTTTTCCACCATCAGTTTGAACAGCGGTTTTACATTCATCGCTTTTTAGCCAATATTCCGTTTGCAATGCTCAAAACTGCCGAGCGCTGTCTTCTTCCACAATCTTGAGGCTCGCCGTCTCCTGGTCGGCCAATGAGGTGTCGCGTTTGCTGTCCAGTTTGATCTTGAGACGCAGCTCGTTTTTCGAGTCAGCGTTTCTCATCGCTTCTTCGTAGGAGATCGTGCCGTCCTCATAAAGGATGAACAGGGCCTGGTCGAAGGTCTGCATACCGAGGCGCGTCGATTTTGCCATGATCTCCTTGATATGGCCTACCTCCCCCTTGAATATCAGATCCGCGATCAAGGGAGAATTGAGCATGATTTCCATGGCGCAAACCCGGCCTACGCCGCTTTCGCGGGGTATGAGCCGCTGCGAAATAAATGCCTTGGTATTCAGGGAGAGATCCATGAGGAGCTGTGCACGTCGTTCTTCCGAGAAGAAGTTGATTATTCTGTCCAGTGCCTGGTTCGCGCTGTTCGCGTGAAGCGTTGCCAGGCAAAGGTGGCCGGTTTCCGAGAACTGGATGCCGTACTGCATCGTCTCCCGGTCGCGAATTTCGCCGATCAGTATGACGTCAGGCGCCTGCCGCAGCGTGTTTTTCAATGCAGCATGCCAGCTGTCCGTGTCAACACCTACCTCACGCTGGGTGATGACGCATCCTTTATGCGGATGCACGAATTCGACCGGGTCTTCGATCGAAACGATGTGACCTTTTGAGTTCTCGTTGCGGTGCCCGATCATCGCCGCGAGCGTAGTTGACTTACCGGAACCGGTGCCGCCGACGACGATAACGAGGCCACGCTTGTTCATCACGATGTCTTTGAGGATTGGCGGGAGTTCGAGATCGTGCAACTTCGGAATCTCGGTAGTAATGGTCCTGAGCACGGCGCCAACCATGCCCTGCTGGATGAATGCACTGACACGAAAGCGGCCTATTCCCTGCGGTGCGATCGCGAAATTGCATTCTTTAGTCGAATCGAATTCCTTGATCTGTTTGTCGTTCATGATGGAGCGAACCATAATTGCCGACTGATCGGCAGTAAGGGGCGAATCGGTTGCTTTGTGGATCTCGCCGTCTACTTTGATCGCAGGCGGAAACCCGGACGTGAGGAAGAGGTCAGACCCTTCCTTCTCGACCATCTTGCGTAACAGGTTTTGGGTTAGTCTTATCGCTTGTTCGCGATCCATTTCCTCTAACTCCTCCAAGGCCCAACGGCCGACAGCCGTCGCCTCTAGAAATTCTCCTTGTTCGCGGCGCGGTATCGCGCCTCTTCCTTGTTGATCAGTCCCTTGGCCATCAGCTCGGCCAGGTCCTGGTCGAGCGTTTTCATACCCTGGCCCTGTCCTGTCTGAATCGCCGAGTACATCTGCGCGATCTTGCCCTCACGAATGAGATTCCTGATTGCGGGCGTGCCAATCATGATTTCATGCGCGGCAATCCGCCCGCCACCAACCTTCTTCAGTAAGGTTTGCGAGATAACGGCGCGCAGTGACTCCGACAGCATGGCACGAACCATCTCTTTCTCCGCCGCCGGGAATACGTCGACGATTCGGTCAACAGTCTTGGCGGCGGAACTGGTATGCAGCGTGCCAAAAACAAGGTGGCCGGTCTCGGCCGCAGTGAGCGCCAGGCGGATTGTCTCGAGGTCGCGCAACTCGCCGACCAGGATGACGTCCGGATCCTCACGCAGCGCCGAGCGCAGGGCTTCGTTGAATCCCAGCGTATCCCGGTGCACCTCACGCTGATTGATGAGACACTTCTTGCACTCGTGTACAAATTCGATCGGGTCCTCAATCGTCAGAATATGATCGGGTTTGTTGTCGTTAATGTAGTCGACCATCGCCGCGAGGGTCGTCGATTTACCGGATCCCGTCGGGCCGGTCACCAGCACGATGCCCCGCGGGTGCATCGATATGTCTTTGAATATGGCCGGCGCACCCAGGTCGTCCAGGGATAGAATCTCCGAGGGAATCGTCCTGAAAACAGCGGCCGAACCGCGATTCTGGTTGAAGGCATTGACGCGAAACCTGGCGAGCTTGGGTATCTCGAACGAGAAATCAGTTTCCAGGAATTCCTCATAATCCTTGCGCTGCTTGTCATTCATGATGTCGTACACCATGCTATTGACGTCTTTATGGGTCAGCGCCGGCATGTTTACTCGCTTGATGTCGCCATCGACACGAATCATGGGCGGAACCCCGCCGGACAGGTGCAGGTCGGATGCGTTGTTCTTTACCGTGAACGACAATAGTTGTGCAACGTCGACGGCCATGTTTCTCCTTCATTGCAGGTGCTGGACTTACCATAACCCAGCACTCGTTGGCTGCCTAGTATAGCGAAGCACTCGGAGCAAAACGTGATTAGAGTCACGGAAAACTTTCGAAAAATCCAAGATTTGCTGGCA
>JAPUKV010000047.1 GCA_027295475.1 Pseudomonadota bacterium | reverse complement strand
GATCCCCATTCGGCGAGTGCCCAGTTCTTTGTCAACGTCGCCGATAACACACGATTGGATCCCAGCCCGGGCAGCTGGGGATACACCGTGTTTGGTTACGTCATTGAGGGCATGGAAGTCGTCGACAAGATAGCGACCAGTCAAACGGGTCCGGCTGGCAAATTCAGGAGAGACGTTCCGACCGTGCCGGTTGTGATCAAGAAAGTGTCGCGGGTCGTGTACGACGATTGAAATCGTCGCCATCGATCTGACCCAGGCAATAAATGTCAGTCCGCAGCAATCGGTGCGCGACTTCGATCATTGGCAGGCGGACCGGGTATTCCGCTGTGGAAGCGGAACTGGTCATCGGGTTCTGAAATCAGACTTGCTTCCAGGGTTTTCAGATCTTCAAGCCGCGCATCGAATTCCTCTTCTCTGCCAGAGACTTCTTCCTTGGCGAAGGCCAGATATTGCTCGAAATGCCGCCCTTCCGACGCGAGCAGCCCGGCATAGAACTTGCTCAGGTTTTCCGGCAGATGTGGTACAAGCACTGCGAACCGTTCGCAGGACCGTGCTTCGATCAATGCACCAACCAGCAACATGTCAAGGAGACGGCCAGGCTCTTCCCGTCGCACCGCCTGCCGCAGCTGGCCGGCGTAGCGTGACGCCGAGAGCCGTCTGAAAGGCACGGACATGTCGTCCATGAGTTTCTTCACCTGTTCGAAATGACGGAGCTCTTCTCGTGCGAGCCGCGACATACGCCGGGCAAGCGCCGTGCGCTCCGGGTAGCGATATATGAAGCCGAGTGCTGTCGATGCGGCCTTGAGTTCACAGTTCGCGTGATCGAGTAGCAACTCCGGCAAGCGCTTGCAGGCTTCTCCTACCCATGCTGCCGGTGTCGGTGTATCGAAGAATGTCGCGATCGGTTCTGGTACCTGTATTGTCAAAGCCACTCCGGTACCTCGTCCGCGGTCTGCAATCTGTCTTCCGGTTTTTTTGCAAGCAGCAGATTTGTAAGAAGCTGGTATTGCGCCAGCCGCGTCGGCAGCAGAGGTACTGGCGAGTTGCTGTGTTTGTAAATGATGCCCATGGCGTTGGCTGCGTAAAAGGGTTTTTCGCCAGTCAGCATCTCGTAAAAAATAACGCCGAGGCTATAAATATCGCTGCGCGCGTCGACCTCGTTTGCATGTCCCTGCTCCGGACTCATGTAGTAGGGCGTGCCGAAGATCTCGCCCTGGTCGGTCATCTTCAGGTTCGAGCGCATGCGTTTAGCCAACCCGAAATCGATCAACACGATTTTTCCATCGTCGCGCAGCATGATGTTTCCGGGTTTGAGGTCCCGGTGCAGGATGCCCACCTTGTGAACTTCTGCCAGTGCGCTGGCGATCTGCAGAAGATAGTCCACGGCATCCATCTCGCTGATGCCTGCCTGCATTTTTTGTTTCAGGTCGCCGCCCGACAGGTACTCCATGGCGATATGCGCATGATCGTCGCTGACGCCGAGGTCATAAATCTTGACGATGTTCGGATGCTCAAGATCGGCAATCAATTCATATTCCTGCAGGAAGCGGTCGAACGCGTCAATGTCATCGGTCAGGTCCGGTATCTGGCGCAGAACTTTCAATACAACTTTGATGCCGGCTGATTCCTTCTCAGCCAGGTAAACGGCGGAATGCTTGCTGACGGCGAGCTTCTCGATGAATTTATAGCCTTTAATCAGAGGGCGCAGGCCCGAGGCCAGGTCACTAACGAAAAGCCTGGCTGTCGAGGCGATGCGCTGTTGTGCCAGCAAAATACGGCCCAGCGTGATGATCAGGCCATCATGGCTGATATTCTCGCGCGGAAAGAAGCCGTCCACGCCAAGTTTCTTGGCCTCGCGCTTTTCTTTTTTCTCATTACCACCGCTGAAATATACGATTGGTGGAAACCCGGGTGTTTTGAGGAACTGTTTCAGCGCTTGCAGGCCTCCTTTCTTGCCAAGCTCGTCGCCCAACAGAATGATGTCGTTGCCCGCGCCCGAGAATTCGTCCCGCAGGTGGCCGGCGGTGACGGGGTCGTAGGCGGAGATGATGGCGTCTGGCCAGTGCGTGGTGACGTGATGTATGAGCAGCCGGCGGAACTCGGCCTGTCCATCAATGATCATGACTTTGATGCTCATAGCGTTTGTCGGGCTGCCGGCGTTTCGTACACCGGGCAGATCCCTTACATCCCGACTGCGGTGCCGGGGTCACTCATCGATTCTTCGTCCCCTCCTGCGCCTGCTTCTTGCTCGTCGTCTTCGATATTGTCCAGTCCGTACAGCTTCGCATTGCGCAAGACCTTGGCGTGGTCGTTGCGCTCCTGCTCCAACTCGAGCAAATATTCCTTGGTGACATCGCCGGTAACGTATTCGCCGGAGAAACAGGATGTATCGAATTCCCGTATGTTCGAATTGTCATGTCGCACGGAACGAATGAGGCCATGCAGGTCCAGATAAATGAGGCGGTCTGCGCCGATGATCTCCTGAATCTCTTCCGTCGACCTGCCGTTTGCAATGAGCTCCGATGCGGCAGGCATATCGATGCCGTAGACGTTCGGATAGCGTACCGGCGGAGCCGCCGACGCGAAGTAGACTTTGCGCGCGCCGGCCTCGCGGGCAAGCTTGATGATCTGCCTCGATGTTGTACCACGAACGATCGAATCATCGACGAGTAGCACATTTTTGTTGCGAAATTCGAGATCGATGGCATTGAGCTTTCTTCTGACCGACAACGCGCGCTCTTCCTGGCCAGGCATGATAAAAGTTCTGCCGATGTAGCGGTTCTTAATGAAGCCTTCCCGGTATTTCACACCCAGGTGGTAAGCAACCTGCACAGCAGATGTCCGGCTGGTATCGGGAATCGGTATGACGACATCGATGTCGTGGTCGGGCCACTCGCGAACGATCTTGCCCGCCAATTGTTCGCCCATGCGCAGCCGCGCCTTATAGACGGAGAGATTGTCGATGATCGAGTCGGGACGCGCGAAGTAGACGTACTCGAATATGCAGGGCGAGTACTTTGTTTCGCCACTGTAGTCGTGGCTGTGAAAATTGCCGTCGTTATCGATGAAAACGGCTTCTCCGGGCCTGACATCCCGTATATTGCCGAACTGCAGCACGTTCAAAGCCACGCTTTCTGACGCCACCATGTATTCGGTGCCGGCCTCGGTCTCTTTCTCGCCCAGGACGACCGGGCGAATACCGTTCGGGTCCCTGAACGCGACGATGCCATGCCCGATGACCATGGCGACCACGGCGTAGCCGCCGCGGCAGCGCCTGTGCACCGCCTCAACAGCGGCGAATACCTGCTCTGGCACCGGCCGACCGTTCGCACTGTTCTGCATTTCGTGGGCGAACACGTTCAACAGCACTTCCGAGTCCGACCCTGTGTTCAGATGGCGTCGGTCGTGACGGGTCAAGAGCTCGGCGAGTTCGTCGTAATTCGTCAGGTTGCCGTTGTGGGCAAGGCAGATGCCGTACGGTGAATTGACGTAAAAGGGTTGTGCTTCAAAGGGTTGCGAGCCGCCCGCGGTCGGGTAGCGAATATGACCGATGCCGGTGTTGCCGGTCAGCCGCAACATATGCCGCGTATGGAACACGTCGCGTACGAGGCCAGTGCTCTTTCTGACATGCAGGCCGTCGCCGTAAGTGACTATCCCGGCGGCATCCTGGCCGCGATGCTGCAATACAGTCAGCGCATCGTAAATCGCCTGGCTGACAGGTTTCTTTCCGACGATCGCGACGATCCCGCACATGCTCTAGTTCTCCGCTGCAGAT
>JAPUKV010000046.1 GCA_027295475.1 Pseudomonadota bacterium | reverse complement strand
ACCGATCCGAATGACCCCGTGGTTGTTGATGCCGTTGCTACGATTTGTGCCGCGGGCCAGAAAGCCAATAAGACAGTCGGCATGTTCGTGAGCGACGTTACAGAGGCGAAAAAATGGCAGGAGCACGGTGCCTCACTGTTTCTGCTGCAGTCGGACCAGGCATTTCTGCTGGCGGGCGCTGCCAAACTGGCTGCAGCGCTCAGATAGATCTGACGACGCCCTTTCTGTCGGGGCCATCATCGGTCTCATTCGCATAGCCAAGGCTTCGCAATGCAAGCGTCACTTCATCCAGAGATGTAGCATCGTCTATAGTCGCAGGCATGGTCCAGGGCTCACCGTCGGCAATGCTGCGCATGGTGGCGCGAAGGATCTTTCCCGAGCGGGTCTTTGGCAGACGGTCGACTACCGTACAGAGCTTGAATGCCGCCACTGGTCCTATTTCGTTACGGACTGCCGCGATCACCTCCGCAGCAATCTCGCTCGCATCCTGATCAACCCCTGCGCTAAGCACCAGCATGCCAAGCGGTAATTGGCCCTTGAGCTGATCCGCCACACCGAAGACCGCGCATTCCGCGACCTTGGGATGTGCTGCCAATACTTCCTCCATTGCGCCTGTGGACAAGCGATGACCTGCCACGTTTATCACGTCGTCTGTGCGCGACATTACGAACACGCAACCGTTTTCGTCGATATAACCGGCATCGCCGGTTTCGTAGTAACCGGGGAAGTTGCGGAAATAGGTTTCTTCATAGCGCTCATCGGCGTTCCACAAGCCAGTAAACGTGCCCGGGGGCAATGGCGATTCGATAACAAGCGCGCCAATATCTCCACTGGCAACTGCGTTACCATTTGCGTCGAACACTGCTACCGTGTATCCCGGCACGGGCCGCCCGGGCGAGCCGGGAACAACAGGCAACTGCTCGATTCCCAGACAGTTGGCGCAGATCGACCACCCAGTCTCTGTCTGCCACCAGTGATCGATGACCGGTACCTTCAGAGTGTCCTGCGCCCAGTGCAAAGTATCCGGGTCGCAACGCTCCCCGGCCAGAAACAACGCCTGCAAACTCGATAGATCATATTTGCGAACATATTCGGCGTCCGGGTCTTCTTTTCTGATGGCTCGAAAAGCCGTTGGGGCGGTAAACAGAACCTTGACCTTGTGTTCTTCCACCACTCGCCAGAACGCGCCTGGATCCGGCGTGCCTACCGGTTTTCCCTCATATATCACCGTCGTGTTGCCGTTGAATAACGGGCCGTAGACGATATACGAATGACCGACTATCCAGCCGACGTCCGACGCAGCCCAGTACACGTCTCCTGCCTGTACGTTGTAGATTCTGGACATGGTCCATTTCAAAGCGACGATGCTGCCGCCGGTATCGCGAACCACGCCTTTCGGCTCACCTGTCGTTCCTGACGTGTAAAGGATATACAACGGGTGATTAGCGTTGACTGGAATGCAATCAACGGGCTTTGCGCCTGCCATGGCATCGCGCCAATCCAGATCGCGTCCCTCGACCAGTTCTGCTTCCAGCATCGAGCGCTGCAGGATCACACAGAATTGCGGTTTCCGCTCGGCCAGGTCGATCGCCTTATCAAGCAAAGGTTTGTATGCGACCAGCCTCGAGGGTTCAACGCCGCAAGAGGCGGACACTATCGCCTTGGGAGCGGCGTCATCGATTCGAATTGCAAGTTCTTTGCTGGCAAATCCACCGAAGACGACGGAATGGATAGCGCCAATCCGGGCGCATGCGAGCATTGCGATCAGGGCTTCCGGCACCATCGGCATGTAGATAATTACCCGATCGCCTGCAGACACTCCCTGTGCGCTTAGCACGCCCGCGAACCTGGAAGCCTCGTCCAGTAGTTCCTTGTAGCTTATGCTTCTTTGTGTCTGAGTAACGGGGCTGTCGTATATGACTGCCTGCTGATCGCCTCTGCCATCATTCACATGAACATCCAAAGCGTTGGAGCAGGCATTCGTTATGACGTCTGGAAACCAGCGATAAAACGGAGGATTACTATCGTTTAGTAGCTGCTTTGGTGCCTGATACCAGAAGATGTCATCCGCGGCTTGCTGCCATAACTCTGTATTTTTCACTTACGCGACTCCCGCGGGGCTGCTGCAACTAATCTATCGTAATTGGAATAAATTTGCAGGCAATCCGAAAATGAATCAGGCATCATCCCGCATCTTCACTGGGAGGCCTGCGTGGTCATCGCACTCAATCAAAAAAACAAACAGATTGTCTGGAACTTCTGGCAGCATCTGGAAGCCGCCAGCGCAGACCAGCTGGTACCAATCGCAAATGAAAGTATGGGCTCGAACATTACCTGGCATGGTCCGGATCCGATAAATGAATTGCGCGGCGTTAAATCCTTTGTCTCCGATTTCTGGCTACCGCTACAGACATCATTCCGCGATCTCAGACGACAGACGCATATTTTTTTTGGCGGCAAGTCGAACGGCCGCATCGATGGCAAAAATGACGGCAATATGTGGGTGACCGGCACGGGGTACTTGAACGGAATTTTTGTCGAGGACTACCTGTCGATTCCGGCAAACAATTCCGAGGTCAACATTCGATGGGGCGAGTTTTGTCGCCTGGAGGAGGGCAGGATTACGGAGATCTTCTTCTTGCTGGATCTGGTTGATCTCATTCGGCAAGCTGGCTTTCAAGTACTACCGCCGCGCCGCGGCGCAGACGGCGTTTATCCGCCGCCGCGCGCGAACGACGGGATATTGCTGGAAGCGCAAAGTGAAAAGGAATCACAATACAGTCTCGACCACATCAGGCGATTCATATTCGAAGGGCTGAACAGCTTCAATCAGTCAGACCTGGAAAGCATGGGGATGGCCGATTTTTTTCATCCCGAAGTG
>JAPUKV010000045.1 GCA_027295475.1 Pseudomonadota bacterium | reverse complement strand
CCGGCGATCACAAACATTTCGACTGACTTGCCGGGAGATGCGCCGGTGGTGCCTTGCCAGTCGGCCGGCAACAGAAGACGAATACTCGAGCGCCTGGTCTCACGGTCGCCCGCGAACTGCTTTGCCCTGACGCCGGGCAGGCCCGCAACGAAAATATCCGGTAACTCGTCGGCCTGAATGTATGCCAGATATGGCACGACCGGCGGACCGGACGCACAGCCCGTCAGCAAAAAGATCAGCAAAACGGGTCGAAACAGCCGCGGGCAGTTAATTCTCATATTGCATCCAGACACAGTCCACACCATCCAAGGCCATGTGAGTTAACAATCCAATTGCCACGAGTCGCAGCCTCGGCCAGACCAGAAGCATTCCATAAGCGGCAATCGCCGGATACTGGTGCAGCGGATGAAACCCGATGCTGCATCGCCCCGCATCATACACCGGGTCTGCCAGTAAATGATCAAGGTCGACCAGCATCGTTGCAGTCATCGCAATCCATGCAGAAAGAAATTTTTGGCGAAAGAAAATTGCTGCGACCGCAGCCGGAACCAGAAGATGAAGTCCGAGATGTAAGTAGCTTCGAAACATCGGGCAAGGTGTTTGCTTGTTATCCGAAGAAAAAAGCCGCCCAGAAACTGGGCGGCATATTAAGCAAAAGGTGCATCAGGCCTGGATAGAACGAGCGTACGAATCATCCAAACATCAATGTTACGATTTAATCCTGCCTGCCCTTTCTCGATATCTGCGGATTGCTGTATCGGCTGGCAAGGGCTGGCACAGGCGCCAGACGCGTCAAAATGGGCTCCGCAATGAGAGGTATCGCAAGGCCCAAAAGCCGATTCATGCTTCCGGCATGGCTGCTCCGCCAATACTGCCTGTTGTTACACCTCATCTCCGTGCGTACCGATTTGGTACGGCCGGAATGCTACTACATCTTGTGTCTGAAGGCGAGCTGAGTACAAGATGTAGGCGTGACGCTGAACTTGGCATAGAGTACGTGATTTATTGCATTAGCAAGGACACCTGAGTGACGGCAACAAACATCGGCAATGGGCGCGCGAGGCATCAACAAATCGGGCTATGGCTGGGCCCGGCCGCCGCAATTCTGATATTGATCGCAGGTCCGCCCGATGCTTTGACTGATGCTGCCTGGCGCACGGCCGCAATGGGCGTACTGATGGCGGTTTGGTGGGCGACGGAAGCCGTGCCAATCGCCGTCACCGCGCTATTGCCCCTGGTGTTTTTTCCGATACTGGGCATCGCGAGTATTCACGACACGGCCGCACCCTTCGCCAATAAGGTCATTTTTCTTTTCCTCGGCGGTTTCATGGTGGCGCTTGCAATGCAACGCTGGAACCTGCCTCGGCGCATCGCGCTAAATGTTCTGCAGTTTGCCGGTGACAACGGTGCGTCGCTGATCGGTGGCTTTATGCTCGCCAGTGCCCTGCTCAGTATGTGGGTGATGAATACGTCCACCACGATGATGCTGTTGCCGATCTCGGTATCGATCGTGTCCGTCATTCACCGTTCCGTGGAAGGCCTAAATGAACGGGAGAAAAAGGACTTTCAATATGCACTGCTGCTCGGCGTTGCATACGCAGCGACTATTGGGGGAATGTCCACGCTCGTCGGCACTGCGCCAAACGCGATGATGGCAGCCTTCATGCTGGAGAACTATGGAACTGAGATCGATTTCACCAGTTGGATGATGGTGGGTCTGCCGTTGAGCGCGGTTATGTTGCCGCTTGCATGGCTTACGCTGACCCGATTGGTATTCAAGGTGAATTTCAAGAACTCTCACGAAGGCCGGGCAGTGCTCAGGCAGATGAAGGATGATATGGGGCCGATTACGGTTCCGGAAAAGCGGGTCAGTATTATCTTCGTCGCCCTGGCCCTTACCTGGATTTTTCGGCCTTTACTCACGAAATTTCCCGGCCTCGAAGCGCTGGACGACTCCGGCATCGCCATGGCCGGAGCGATTGCACTGTTCCTGATACCGAGTGGCGACCAGGAAGACCCGCTGCTGATTCGCTGGAAACACATAGAAAAACTGCCATGGTCCATTCTATTGTTGTTCGGTGGCGGCCTGACACTCGCCGCGGCGGTTTCTCGAACCGGGCTGGCGACATGGCTTGGCGGCAGCCTGCACGACATCGGTATGCTGCCGATCGCCATACTCGTCCTCATCGTCGCGACGATGATTATTTTCCTGACCGAACTGACGAGCAACATCGCAACGACGGCAACTTTCATGCCTGTGGTTGGAGCGATCGCGCTGGAGGCGGGCTATGATCCGATCCTGCTCCTTGTTCCCGTAACGCTCGCGGCGAGCTGTGCGTTCATGTTGCCGGTTGCGACACCGCCCAACGCGATCGTATTCGGGTCTGGCCTGCTTACAATCCCGAAAATGGCGAGAGCCGGTATGGCCCTGAACCTGATCGGTATCCTTTTGGTTTCTCTCGTGGCCCTCGTTTTGGCGCCGAGATTTCTCTAAAGGATTGAAGTCGCAGTGACAAGCTCATATTCCATCAACAAACGAAATAAAGTCCGCCAACTCAGGGAGAAATCGCACTACGAGAAATCGACTGTTCACCAGATCCTCGACGTTGGTCTCGTTGCATTCGTGGCATTTGTACAGGACGGGTCACCGGTCGTCGTGCCGATGATTTACGGGCGCGAAGGTGAAACACTCTTCCTGCACGGTGCTCAAAAAGCACGAATTATCCGGTTACTGGAGGAGACTGAGCAGGCCTGCGTCAACGTGACGTTGCTCGACGGCATTGTCATCGCGCGGTCCACGTTCAATTCCTCAATGAATTATCGATCGGTGACGCTGTTCGGCGCGCCGCGAATTTTGCAGACGAGGGAAGATAAGCTCCACGGCATGAGAATGATCAGCGAGCACACCATTCCGGGACGCTGGGCCGAGGTCAGAGACTCGCACGAAAATGAAATCAAGATGACCGGCGTGATTGCAATGCAGATTGATGCCGCGTCGGCGAAAATATCTTTGGGCATGCCTGACGATGAAGACGAGGATTACAGCATTCCGATCTGGGCCGGCGTGCTGCCGGTCACCTCAAGGTTCGGACAATTACAGAGCGACGATCGCGTTCTGCCGGGAGTCGAACCATCGGATGCTCTTCGGTCATTGCAGGGCAGAATTTTATGAGGGCAGGTGTCCCCGCTTGACCCAAAGCAAACTGTCTGATGACGCGACCAGCCGATTCTCCTGACTGGCCGGAAACCTGAGCCAGGATTCCGCCGCCAATTCAGTGCCTTCGTCATTGATCGAGCCACTGATCACCAGAATTTCTATACCGCCGGGATCGGAAGCAAACGGAAACGGCTCGCCTTCCGCGAGCCGAATCATCACGACGCGCTCGCTGCCAAACTCATGTAGCTCAAGGAGGTTTGCAGCCGTACCGGACGCGTTCAGCCAGGCAGTACTGTGTGATGCATCGACCACGACATGTGACAAGTCCCGCGGGTCGAATTGGCGCAGTTTTACGAGAATCCTGCAGCCGCTCTCGCTGTGTGGCGAATGCCCGGAGCCCGGCGGGTTTCGAACGTATGTGCCAACCGCATAGTCGGCCTGTTCATCGGAAAAAACGCCGTCGAGAACCAGGAACTCCTCGCCGGCGTCATGTTTGTGGCGCGGAAACGAGCTGCCCGGCGCATACCTGACCAGGCTGGTCGCGCGCGCGACCTCGCCACCAATTCGGTCGAGCATCAGCCGGTCCACGCCCGATTCGGGCGAGCAGACCCAGTCCGAATCCTTCGGAACTACGACCGCCTTTACTGCAAAATCTGCGTTTCTGCGCACGACTTACAAGAAGGCTTGTCGACGATTATCCCTGGACGACGTGTGGAAACTGGCTGTGCTCCATTTCGTGGCGCAGCAGCGCTTCTTTGGTCGGAAGGCCACCGCCAAAACCTACCAGGTCGCCGCTGCTCCCGATTACGCGATGACAGGGAATGATGATCGGGATAGGGTTGCGCCCGTTTGCCGCACCAACGGCCCGAACCGCCTTCGGGTTACCTATCCTCTTTGCGATATCGCCGTAAGATGCTGTGGTTCCATAGGGGATCTTCTGCAATTCATCGAGAACTTTTCTTTGGAACTCGGTGCCGTCCGGTCGCAGACGAAGGTCAAATGAATGCAGATTTCCGTCAAAATAGGCGGCCAGTTGCTCGCGCACGTCGCCGAACGGTTTCTCGGAGTAGATCCAGTCCGGCTCCGGCTCCCTGCGCATCGAGCCCTCGGGAAAACCGACCAGGCAAAGCGCATCGTCGTCGCCGGCAAGCAACAGATCGCCGATCGGAGTGTCGAGATAACAGTAATACATCGTTTTATCCTCCGGAGTTCGCAAGGGAACTCCACAACAATAGTGCGGCATATGCCCGCCAGGGGCGCCAGGACTCGGCCCGCCGCAAAAGCTCTGCTGGCGTTGTGCGCCCGGTCTGGTTGCCGATTAAATCCACGGCCTTCAGGAGACCGAGGTCCGAGGAAGGAAAAGCGTCCGGGTTCTTCAACACGCGCATGGCAACGTATTGTGCCGTCCAGTCTCCCACACCCTTGATGGATGTCAGGCTTCTGCAGAAGTCTTCAGGCTCCTGTGTTACGTCAAAATTCAGGTCGCCATCGGCCGCGGCAGCCGCGACCCGGCGAATCGTCTCCGCACGACTCCTGACCAGCCCGATATTGCTGAATCGCGCGTGCCTCAACCGGTCGGCCGACGGAAATATGCGCCGCAGCCCGACGTCTCCTGACTCATCCGACAGGCTAAGCCTCTCGCCATACTGATCGGCAATTCGTCCGGCCAGTGTGGTCGCCGCCTTGACCGAAATTTGCTGGCCGAGTATCGCGCGGATCATCAATTCGAATCCGTCCCAGGCGCCGGGCACACGCATGCCCGGAGATTTTCGGATTAAGCCTTGCAGCAATTCGTCTCTCTTCAGTGTAGTACTAATTTCGCCAATCGGCGCATCAAGATCGAACATCTCCCGCGAGCGTTGCACTATCTCGAACAGGGCGCCGGTATCGACGCACTGTATTGTCAGCATGAGATATGCCGACAGCTTTTTCGAGCCTGCCGGACTGACCGCGATAACGCCATGTCTGTCACCCAACGAAATCGTTCGTCGATAGGTATCGCCGGTCACAGACTCGACGCCAGGCGTCGCACGGCCGGCAAAGAACTCCAGCATGGCTGGCCAGCTAAACGGTTTTCGATAAGGAAGCCGTACCGACAATGTCACCGCGTTGCCGTTGACAATCGATTCTTCACCAAACTTCCTGAGCTCCCTTGGCGCCCGACCGTATGTTTTCTTGAACGTATCGTTGAATCGCCTGATGCTGCCGTAGCCGGCAGCTGACGAAACGTGGCTCATCGGTAACTCCGTTTCATCGATCAGGCGCTTCGCGAAATGCAGTCGCTGTGTATGTGCGACCGCCACGGGAGACGCACCCAGGTGTTTCGTAAATAGCCGGCGAAGATGTCGGCTCGTTACTCCAAGCCTGTCAGCGAGTTCCTCTACGTCACCGTCGTCAAGCGCACCGCCGGCGATTAGTCTCAAGCCGCGCCGCACTGTGGTCGACGTTCCGCCCCATGCGGGCGTGCCCGGTGCACACTCGGGCCGGCATCTCAGGCATGGCCTGAAACCCGCTTCGCTGGCAGCGGCAGCGCTCGGGTAAAACAAAACGTTTTCGCTTTTAGGTGCGACTGCAGGGCAAATCGGCCGACAATATATGCCGGTCGTTTTTACGCCGACAAAAAACTGGCCGTCGAAACGGGCGTCTCGCGCCAGCCTCGCTCGTTCGCAGATTTCCGTACTGAACATCGCTTATAGCCCCCTCGTCAGGCATCAGTATACGACGGGGGCCAATTAAAACTAGCCAGAATCGGACCTGCACTCGAAATGTCTGAGGTGTGGAGGCGGGACTGTGCTCAAGCGTCGTGCAAAGCGTAGCGACGCAGGACGCCAAAGCCAGCGGAGCCCGATTCGACCGAGGCATGGATGCCGAGGGAGATTTAGCGAGGCCACAGTCGCGGCTCCACGCTTCTATCTATCGATGCCACCCATGCACATGTATTTGATTTCGAGGTAATCGTCCATGCCGTATTTGGATCCATCGCGCCCCTGCCCGGATTCCTTGACACCGCCAATACGAGCGTATCCGGTTAGTGGCAAACTGTGACTCTGCCACTCCGCGTGAATCCTATGTCTTTCCAATTCAAAAAGAGGGTCCTTGCGGCTCCCTTTTTGAATTGGTGCCGGCACACGGATTCGAACCGCGGACCTGAGGTTTACAAAACCCCTGCTCTACCAACTGAGCTATACCGGCATTGTTCAACAGGAAGCGAATTATTCTCTTTTGAGCCGGTTGCAGCAAGGTCCGGGCGAAGCGCCAGAGACCTTTTGCCTGTCAGCGCGAGCGCGGGCAGGTCGCCGCATTCCTTAGCAGGACTCTGTCCTCACCGTATTTTTCAATCATGTTGCCGGCACCCTTGCCGGGAGGCAGGCCGATATCAACAAAAAATACGGTGCCTTCACGCATGCGTGGTGTGATGTCAGCCGGAAGGCCCAGCGATTTCGCCTGCAATTCCACTCGTTCTGCCCGGCTCATTTCGCCAAAGAGCCCGAGAGAAATTTTTAGTCCATCATCCTCTGTGGGCACGAGGTATGCATCACCGAGCCCGCCTTCCTTTAATTTGCCGAGCATGACATTTCCGGTTTCGCGATTCTCGATATTTCGGATTTGCACCCAGTGACCAATGAATACCTGACCCTGAGTCCTCCGGATACTGGCGCGCATGCCCTGCTTTTCATATTCGGCCATCGCTCCGCTGGCAAGTGTGGTCGTCGTAAACGGCCCGAGAGTCACACATGAACGACCGACTACCGCGGCAAGGTCGGAAGGTTTACCAGAGCCGAGAACGGCACCAACGCTGGTTGCTGCCTCGGCAATTTTTGTTCTGGAAATTTCCAGTGGCGGGCCGAGATCCGATTCATTCGAGATTTCTACACCGGCCTCTGGCGGCTCATCGACGAAAAGCCCCCAAATAAAGTAGAGAATATTCGCCAACAGCAGCAGCATAAGCAGGTTTTTCACGATTCGCTTTGTACCATGAATGCAAGTCCCTGGAGCACCAGGTTCGGACGGTGTAATGCCTTATCGCCAAGCTGTTTTAGAATGCGCGAGGCATCTCCGCCGGTCAAGACGATTTTGGTCCGGTAACCTTCTGCACGTAGCACTTTAGCCGCGCGCTCAATCGCCCCACAGACGGCATTTATAGCGCCCGATTGCACAGCGCCGTCGGTATTGTTTGTGAACATGGCCATTCCGCGACCCGGGTCTCTTGGCAGTCGTTTTGCGGCGGAAATATCACTCGTCTCCGATCTCAACGCACGACCCATTAATGCCAGTCCGGGAAGAATCTGCCCACCCTGGTGAACGCCGTTCCTGTCCAATGCGTCGATCGTTACTGCCGTCCCCGCATCAACAATACAGATTGCTCCTCGAAATTCAGATCGCGCACCGATCATCGCCACCCACCGGTCCACACCCATTCGTCGCGGTTGCCTGTAACTGTGGGTCACACCGTATGCCTGTTTCTCACAATGTGCGAAATGAATATCGCAGCCGCAGTGGATACCGATGACACCCGACAGGCGTGTCGCAAGACTGGCGCCCGCAACGTTGCTGGCGAAAACGCGGTCGACTCGACGCGGCAGGCGTGTAACAAGTGATGCGAATCCTAAATCGTGGATCTTGGAACGCGTAAAACTGCCCGTGCGGTTGATGCGGCCCTTTTCAAGCAGGCCCCATTTCAATCGAGTGTTGCCGACGTCAAACAACAGCGCGCGAACTTCGCTCATGCGTCGTTATCCTGCTCGTCCGGCAGTGAAATAGTCCCGGTGATAATGCGTCGCCGATTCTCGTCCGTTCGAACACAGAGTGCCCCATCGTAATCGACGCCGTCTGCAACACCACAGCAACGTCCATCAGGCATATCAACGACGATCTGTTTGCCCTTGAGCCAGTCGTACTTCTCCCAACTGTCCTGAAATGGCGCGAACCCGTCGGACTCAAACCGAACCATACAGTCAAACAGGCTTTCAATAACGGCAACCGACAACTTTTCCCGCGATGGCGGATTGGCGGTGCATTTCTTTAAATCCACTATTTTGTTCGTCCAGGACGGCCCGTCCAGAAGTTGCATTGAATCCGGAAGATCAACATTCAGACCGATACCGGCAACAACTGTTACGCCGTCGCTCGCGCCGTTTTGAACTTCGGTCAGAATGCCGCCGAGCTTGCCGTCGCAGGCAATAATGTCATTCGGCCATTTCAGGCTGATGCCGCCGACGCCGAGCCGCTCGAGCGCTTCGGCAACACCGATACCGAGGGCCAGCGTCAGGCTTGGCAGCTTGTCGGGAACACTGCCGAAAGTGTAGGCCATTGACAGGCACAGCCCGGATGCTGGCGGTGATTGCCAGATTCGATCCTGGCGCCCGCGACCCGCGGTCTGGTGTTCCGCAAGTACAACGCGAAACCGGCCTGGCGCAGGAGAAGGCTGCTCCAGCAGATAGCTGTTGGTCGATTCAATTTCTGACAAGACTTCGAGAATGTCCAGCCGCGCACCAGGTACGCTCGTGATCGGTTCTCGAATTCTCTCGGCGTCCAGCATGCTCACCTGCGCTACTGATTTCGCCGATGAAAAAACATTAGCCGCGGATTTCTTTCCTCTGCGCCATCCAGCATGCGTCGAATATTCGAGCGATGAGTGAAAACGATGTACAGCGCAAGCACGGCACAATAGATGAAAAGCGGCTGGTTCGACGGGAGACGCATCACAGCCAGATAAACCGGTGCTGACAATCCCGCAATCATCGTCGCAAGTCCCACGTATCCGGAAAGGACGAGTACCCACGCCCACACCAGCAGCATGGGAATGATGAGCCCGGGTGCCAGAATCGCCAGCGTGCCGACCAGTGTCGCAGCACCCTTGCCGCCGCGGAAATTGTGCCACATGGGCCAGACGTGACCAATGACGGACGCTGCCGCGCAACTCAGGGTCAGCCACGTCCGGGAGATTTCCGGATCGTTGCCCGCAATCGGCAACTCGATGCCGGGAATGATGCCTGCTGCGATAGCACCTTTGCCACAGTCGATAGCGACCACACCCAGCGCAAACAACCACCCCTGGGTGCGTAACGCATTTGTCCCGCCTGCATTTCCGCTACCTACGGTCCGGATGTCGACACCACCGCGCAATTTTCCCATCACCATCGATCCCATGATCGAGCCGATCAAGTAACTAAGAAGAAATTTGATACCAAGCTCTAACATGCGCGCGACTGTGCCGGTTTTGTACAAGGTCTGCCGGGCATTGTAGCATCCGTATTCTCAGGCATTGAGCGACTCATGAGTAATGAATACCGTGCCCGTTCCTCTTTTTTTCAATCCGATTGCCGGCAGGGGCCGATCCGGTCGCAATATTTTGCAAGTTGTCGAGTTGCTCCGCTCCCTTGGTGTCAACCCTGTGCTTGTAAGAAGTGAATCGGTCGGCGATCTTGAAACCAAGGTTCTTGCCGCAGTATCAGCCGGCACAAAAAGAATATTGGTAGCCGGCGGAGACGGCAGTATTCACGAAGTGGTCAACGGTATTCTCCGGTCCGGCGAAACGATCGAGCTCGGAGTTATCCCTACCGGAACAGGCAATGATTTCGCAAAGGCATGTTCCATTCCGGTCAACTGGGAAAATGCCGTGCCGCTGCTCGCCGAGCGCATCCGAACCGGCACACCGGCGCATCCGGTTGATGCTGGCCGTATGAACGATCGCTACTTCGCAAATAGCGCCGGCATCGGATTCGATGCCAAAGTGAACAGAATTGCCCGCGAGATTCGCTGGCGCATCGGTGATATCGTTTATCTGGTCGCCGTATTCAAAGGGATGATCGATGGCGTAATCACACCGCACGTGACGATGAAATTCTCAGACCAGATAGTCGAGGGACCGATCACCCTGGCGAGTGTCAACAATGGCGCCTGGGTAGGCGGCATGTTCCACATCGCGCCGATGGCAATAAACGACGACGGCATTCTCGATCTCGTCTATGTCGGACCCGTCAGTCGGCTTCGGATCATGGCGTTGCTGCCAAAGCTGATGCGAGGATCGCATATCGGTCAACCCGAGATAACGCATTCTCGAGTCACGCAATGTCAGCTCATTGCAACCGCGCCTGTGCCCTCGCACCTCGACGGCGAGGTGCAGCCATTGCAGACGCATTTTGAAATTGAACTGCTGCAGGGCGCCTTACGGTTGTTGTGAAGACCGCCGAGATCCGAGAAATATTGCCATCAAGGCGATCGCCGCACCGACGGCTTCTACTGCCGTCAGCACCCGACCGAAAAAGATAATGTCCCAGGCAAAGCTAAGGGTCGGCTGCAGCAGCAACGCAAGGCCCACTTCTGTTGTCGTCACCTTCGCAAGACTGCTTGCAATCAAGATCAGACCGACACCGTGTGCGAGCAAACCGTAACATGCCAGCCATATCGCATCGTTAACAGTCGGGATCGATAGCGACTCACCTTCGGCAATGGCGGCCAGGCCGAGTATTGCCGCTGCAACCAGCGACATCACTGCAACCTCTCTGGACGGCACCGCGTGCGTGGAATCCGTGCGCACCCGCCGCATCGTCAACAAATAACCTGCGTAACAAACGGCCGTCAGCAAACCGAAAATGACACCGAGTTGATAGTCCTGCTGCAGACTTTGCCAATCGAGCCCGACGATCATCGCCAGACCGATCATCGCGAGTGGGATAGCGATGAGCTGCCTGACCGTCGGTCGCTGGCTGAGCAGCATCACGCCCGCAGCGATCATGATGAAAACCTGGAAATTTGCGAGCAGTGTCGCCAACCCCGGACCGACATACATGATGCTCCGATGCCAGAACCATAGGTCCAGCGCAAAGAAAACCGCAGACAATATCAGTGCGGTCCATGCCCTTTTAGTGAAAGACAGCTTTCGCCCGGTCAGCAGAAGAAACAAAGCGAGTGCGATCCCGCCCAGGAAAACCCGATAAAAGCCGCTCGTCGTCGGCGACACACTGACGAGTTTGACGAACACTGGCGAGAAGCTGATTAACACGGCGCCGGCAAACAGTCGCACACGGGGATTGCCAAAGAGAGTTATCACTGTCTGCCACCATAGCCAAGACACCGTCCGACGCCAAGCCATTCGAAATTTTCGGGGGCGTTCCCATTATGCCGGCGATGGCCTTTGTTGCTATTCGCTATTGGCGATTAGCGCCACGATACGGCAAAAAATTTCGAACGCTTAATTATTTCCCAATCCTCGGCTGCCTCCTTGTTGGACCACTAGCTGCCCGTCAACCAGGCAACTCGTCTTTGCTCTTTGTTTTTATCAGCCTCGGCAACGAGCTCCAGGTAACAGGTGTCCGCCGGCGGTTCTTCAAGCCGGATCGAAAACCTGTGCAGTTCGTCGCCGCGAAATACACTCACTTGCGCCGTATCGCCGGCCCGGTATCCCTTCAGCCGCCTGTCGATATTTGAGGCCGTGAGTTTGAGACCATCGATCGCCACTACCTCGTCGGCTGGCGCTATGCCGGCCTGTTCCGCCGGACTGCCTGCATGGACAACTCCAAAAACGGTGCGACCATTACGATCGACGAGGGTGGCGCCCAGCCAGGGATGCGGTTTGCTGTCCGGCTTCGCCGGTTTCCCGCCTTCGTCTCTGCGGCCTTTTGCCGGACGCAAACACAGCTTGACGCCGAATTTTCCCAGCAGCTGCTCGAGCGGCAGATCGTGGGTACCACGCACATAGCGATCGAAGAAATCGCCCAGATCCGTGCCCGAGATTTTCGACGCCACCGATTCGAGCCCCCGCTCCGGCATGCCCGCTTCTGTTTCGCCGTATCGCTTCCAGCACTCGTGCATTACTGCATCGAGAGAGCACTTACCGTTCGATTCGAGACGCAGTGTCAAATCGAGCGCCAACGCGATCAGGGATCCTTTCCTGTAATAGCTTACGATCGCGTTGCTTGAGTTCGCATCCTGTTTATAGAATTTTATCCATGCATCGAAGCTTGATTCCTGGACGCTTTGCCTGAACCTTCCTCGAGCACGTATGACGCGAGTGATTGTCCTGGCAAGCGTCTCCAGGTAACTCTTGGTGGAGATCAATTCGGATCGGACCAGGGCCAGGTCATCGTAATAGGACGTAACTCCCTCGAACACCCATAGCAAACCGGTGTATGACTCTTTACTCAGGTCGTACGGCGTGAATACCTCCGGCTTCATTCGCTTGACGTTCCAAAGATGGAAGTACTCATGGCTGCACAGGCCGAGAAATTTCCGGTACCGCTGGTCGACCCCGGTGTCGCCCTTCTTGGGAAGGTCATCCCGCGCACAGACCAGGCTTGACGACCAGCGATGTTCGAGCCCACCGTAACCGTCATCGAGAGCCATAAGCAAAAAGACGTATCGATCGAGATCTGCAGGGGCACCCAGGAGGCGCATGTGTTGTTCACAAACGGCCTTGAGATCGTGACATATGCGGCCCATATCGGCACGTGTTCGTCCGCGAATAGCAATCGTGTGCGGAATACCGTTTACTTCGAATTCGCCGATCGCAAGATTGCCGATTTCCACCGGGTGGTCGATCAGCTCGGCATAGTCATCCGCTTCATAAATGCCATAACCGTATTTACTTGCGGTTTTCGCCCGCATGGACGTAACGACCCTCCAGTTGCTGCCAAAAGGCGTGGCAGCCGGCTGAATTTCCAACTCGCATGCATGGTTTTCCTGTCCGACGACGGCTGGAAATACGCATGGCCCGTTGAAATACGCGTGAGTGGTATCGAAGTGTGCGCCGCGCACATTTTGCTCGTATGCATAGATTTCAGCGATTAGAGTAATCGTTGACTCACATGCCTCCGCCTGCCAGCTACACTTGTCGATTTTCGCAAGTTCGATCTCCCGTTCATCAGCTTCGGCGCGCATGGATACAACATGCTTCGCGTAATCGCGAATCATGTAGCTGCCCGGGACCCAGGCCGGAATCGCGAACACCTGTCCAGCTGGATCGGGCTTGGCGACGACCAATCGAACCTCAAAAAGATGAGGGCCGGGATCCTTCAGGCTAATGCTGTATTTGTGCGGTGGCAGGGACATGTTGTTCTTATTCGAGTTTGTCCTCTCATTCTAGCCCTAATTTGTGCCGAGTCGAGAATACACGGGCTCCACCACCTTCAGCGTCAGACATTTTGCCGACCCGCCCGCCTTGAGAAACTCGGACATATCGATTTCGTTGACCTGGAAGCCCGCCAAGCTGAGTCGGGCTTTGAGCGGTTCTGACGCCTTGTTCAGATATACCATGTCCCCGACATTTACGGCATTGCAGGCGAAATTCCCGGCGTCCACTGTATCCACAACAATTCGTTTGTGTGATGGAATCCGGCTCTCGATCGCTATGCGGGAATCAAAGTCGAACGCCGGCGGATGGTACATAAGAAAACCACCGGCCAACGGGCAGAAACAGGTATCGATATGGTAGAACCTCGAATCGGTGAGTTTGATGGAAACGACTTCCACACCAAAAAAATTCTCGATCTCGGCATGTGCCTCTATCTCAGTTCGAAAACCATGACCAGTCCATAACCACGGTCCGCCTCGATCGAGCAGGCAATCGCCGGCACCCTCAAAGCCGATTTTTTCGTCCAGGTCCAATAGCTCGAATCCGTTTTTGCGAAACCAGTCCTTGAGATGAGGCTCTTCCGGGCGGCGTTCATGCGGCATAAAATGACTTGCGATCGCTTTGTTGCCGTACACGACGCCTGCATTCGCGGTAAACACCAGGTCCGGCAGGTCCGGCTGCGGCTCCATGAGCACGACCTCCGCGACCTCGCTCAGGGTGTCCCGCAGGCCTTCCCACTGCCTGAACGCAAGCTCCGGGTCCAGCGTGCCTTCATTTCCTGCCATCCACGGATTGATGACGTAATCCACCGTAAAGTACTTCGGCGGACACATGAGTATCGTGTCCTGTTTATCACTCACCGAATGCGAGCCCCCGCAGCATTTTCAACCAGTCATTGTAGCAACTAAAAAAAAAGGGCCGGTCACCCGGCCCCATCCAGTTTCTGCAGTGAACCAACCCTATCTCAATTACCCGATCTAATAGGCTCACCCATGTGCAACAACGGCAACGGAGTCGGGCTGGAGCCGTCCATGAAATATATTTTGCTGGCCGGGTCTTTTGAAATCGCTTTGAGTGCCTCGAGCGACTGGAGCTGAATATAGGCCGGGTTCCTGGCAATTGCCTTATTGATCTGCGTGATTTCATACGCCGTGGCGTCCGCCAGGATCCTCTTGCGTGCAGCCTCCGATTCAGCAGCCTGGCGACCCGCCTCCGCTCTCGCTACCTCCTGTTGCAACTCGGTGCGTACTCTTTCGAGTTCGGCCCGTTCCCGCTCGACGGCCTGTTCGCGTTCCTTCTTCTTCTCAATGGCTGCGACAATAAACGGAGGCAATTGAATATCACGTATCAAAACAGCGGATACGATAATGCCTTTGGGAGCCAGGTACTCATGCAGCCCGTCGGTCAGTGCGAGCTGCAGAGTCTCCTGCGTCGCTTCCTGGAAGAAATCCTCTGCTCGCTTAATGGTCTTGCCCTGCTCGCGCAGCAAGGAGCGCAATTTGGGGATCAGGTGTACCCGAACCGCCGCGTTCGCATCACCGGTCTGTTGTAGAATATCCGGCGCCATTGATCCGTCTATTCGATACTGCACACTGACATCAAGCTTGGTCTGCAACTGATCCTGACTGGGCACGTTGGCCGTTTCCGAATGTGTTTGCTGACGGGCGTCGAATAACTCCCACCGATACAGTGGATTCACCGGTATGTGCAAACCCTGTTGATACGCCTGCGCTTGGACGTTTCCGAAAAGCGTAGCGACGCCGACGCGACCCGGCGGAATGGTTTTATAAAAATTCATTGCGACGAATATGAAGACGACAATAACAACGATTGCAATCGGAAACCTACTCTGAATATTAGGCATAGCCATAGGGACTCTCCTGATTTTCAATTGTACGCCAACACCAGAACTTGTGCGTGCCACT
>JAPUKV010000044.1 GCA_027295475.1 Pseudomonadota bacterium | reverse complement strand
GAGACCGCTCGCCAGAGCGCTTCTTCGCGCCGGAATCGGGTACCGCGAGTTCGCAGAAATATCCAAAACGGCATTCGTCGGCATAGCGACTAAAGACTACGGCCTGCGAGGCCGGCCCACAAACATCTCGCGAGTTGCAGTTATGACCGGTCTTACACGAAAAGAGGTCAGACGAATCAGGGACAAGTCTGCTGCTGGCGATGCCACTCTTGTTTTTCGATCCACGCCCATGGAAACCATTTTGCATAGGTGGCACTCGGAAAAAGAGTTTCTTACAGAATCAGATACGCCAAAAGTTTTGGACTTTGACGGGGAAGGAGCTACGTTTTCCGATCTTGTACGCAAATTCGGCGGAGACGTCCCGCCAGGTGCGATGCGGACAGAGCTAAAACGTATCAAGGCAGTTAAGGAACATGACGATAGACGTCTCGAAGTACTCAAAAGGAATGTTTCCGGTCTCGACGTCCATGATAGATTGATAAATGGCCTTGCAAAGGTTCTTTACCCAGCTGCGCTTACTCTAGCGCATAACACTAATAGCGAGAGTGGCGATGACACATGGGTGCAACGTATCGCAGCGACAAAATATGTCCGCGACAGCGATGTGTCACGATTAAGGCGAGTAAGTTCTGATCGCCTAGCAGAATTTATAGAATCAATCGATGACTTGTTTATTGCGTATGAATCTCTCTACGAGAGTGACGATTCAAACATATCTGAACGTGCTGTTGGTGTTGGTGTATTTTACTTTGAGGAGGATAAATCGGAGAGTGACATAGTAGGCTAAGTATTTTGCGCATTGAACTTTATGGCGTTGTAAGTTCAGTTGCCTGCTGTTGATACCTCCGGCAAGAAACCACCGTAGGCTAGGTTCAGCACAGGCGACATTGGGCGATTCTGAAGAAGGTGATATGAGTTCCTACCCAGCTTTCGCTTTGCGCAAAAAACCGCCATTTTGTACGGAATTTCAATAATTTGGTGCATCTCCGTCCAAAACGCTTGAATCAATGCTCGTTTCCCTGCCAGGCTCACTTTTGGACTGACGCAAGAGTTTGCGGCAGGCCAACTAACATCATAAAACACATTAAAAAGTAGTAATAAGCATTTGTTTTAAATGCCTATTAATTTCTTCCTTTTCCTAAGCAGAAACGTCAAACAACGCTGTTCAACGGGCAGAGTCTCGGCAAAACGGCATTCTTGACAACCTGTGTTCCCAAAGAACCGATTCTCTATGTGACATAAGTTACCCATGCGCTTAACTTAATGTTGACTGTGACATAGTTCGGGAATAAATTCCCGCCTATGGGTATTATGTTCAAATATGAGCGATTCCGTAAAACAAACGCTTCTCGCGGCCTACCGCGATTTGATGGGGCCGCTAGTACGGATTCTCTTACGTCAAGGTATCTCATTCGGCGAATTTTCTGAAGTTGCAAAGGCTGTTTATGTAGAGGTAGCGCTCAAAGATTTCAAAGTTTCAGGCCGCAAGGCAACCCGTACCCGCGTTGCGGTTATGACAGGTCTCACAAGAAAAGAAGTTAAACGAGTAATAGACGAGGCAGCCAAAGAACGATACGAACTAAAAACAAGTTTTAATCGACTAACTCGCGTTTTGGTGGGTTGGCACACAGATCCGGATTTCACTGGCCCGTACGGCATGCCTCTTGAGCTGCGATATGAGACGGCAGTGCCCGATGAGCCGACGTTTTCCGAGCTCGTCAAGAGACATAGTGGCGATATGTCGCCACGATCGATTGTTGACGAATTGATACGTGTATCTGCAGTCACGGAGACAGAGGCCGGCTGGTATCGAGTATTGCGACGGGACTACATACCGGAGGCCTTGGGTGTGCATAACTTCGAAAGAACGGGAAGTGTGATTCGAAATTTTATAAACACGATTGACTTCAACATGACGAAGTCAGCACCTGGAAAGGGCCGATTGGAGCGACTGGCAGTTGCGGACGACGGAATCAGAAAAGAAGACATACCGAAATTTGATCATTACCTGCGTGAACGATGTCAGGCGCTATTGGAGGAAATTGATAACTGGTTGACAAAATTACCGAAACCGGATCCTAAGAAGGGCGATGAAGTGATTCGAACAGGTGTAGGTGTTTATCACTATACGAGCGAAGGGGTGGATGATAGGAGTTTCAAAACATTACTTATAGATGAAGGAATGATCAGAAGTCCGCAAAACGAAACAACTGAAAAATGAGCGAAGAGCGAGACTCGACAGTATAGGAAAAACAACAAATAGCGCATTGATAATTTCGAAGAGTTGGAGAATTCGAATGATGAGCGATAGAGGGTTGACGAAGGACGCAGTCCAACTAATTGCGGTTGGATTGGCGTGCATTTTGGTTAGTGGTGTCGCGACGGCCGCCCAATCTACTTCGACAACAGCGAGTACCGACAGTAGCGATGCCCTGGGAATACATGGCAGCGATGCTCTGGGAATACACGGCAGCGATGCGTTAGGCATCCATGGCAGTGATGCTCTGGGAATCCACGGCAGCGACGCGTTGGGTATTCACGGATCTGACTTGCTTGTACTTGGTGCAATTGGATACGTCGGCGACGGGTTTATTTCCGTGCTGGGTCAGACAGTGTTTGGTGATTTTGATGGCCTGGGAAGTAGGATGACGATTGCTGTGTATGGGTCTATTGATGCGGATACCGGTGGCATTCTGGATGCGCAGGTCTTCTCGGTGAGCGCGAGATTCGGAGGTGTTTCTTACCTTCGCGGTATCGTTGATGAAGTAGATCTGGCCGGTGGTTTCGCAGTTGTCAGTGGGATGACGGTCGATTACACGGCGCTATTATCGAATGGTAGCGCGCCGCAGGTAGGGGACGAATTCGCTGTTACTGGTTGGTCTTACGATGGCGCAAGCCTACTGATTGCGGATCCTTTACTAAGTCTCGATTGACCAGAATCGCAGCCAAAAAAAAGTCGGCGTCCCTGCCGACTTAGATCTCGAATCAACATTAAAGAAGATGCGAGGGTTGGAGAAGCCACCCCTGAGCGATTAGAAGTGACTCCAACGCACTATAGGAAGATCACTTTTTGATTGCTGTGATCGATCTCACAAAACAAATTCCGTGAAGAAAAAAGGAGGCCAGTTGGCGTCCTTTTGTTAAACCATAAGGTATTAAGTAAAGCTAGTTCTTGCTTGCTGTATCGGCGCGAAGTTTTTCCAGATGATCTTGGAATTTTTTCTGAGCCACGTTTTGCGCTATTGTGTCACGGACGCTTTCTAGTGGTGGTGCTTCGTTTGTCCGAGATTCTTCACGCAGGATGACATGCCAGCCAAATTCTGTTTGTATGGGCTCCGATGTGTACTTGCCGTCCTCGAGTGCAGCTACAGCATCTGAAAAAGGCCTTACCATCTGATCCGGAGAAAACCAGGGCAGGGCGCCGCCGTCATTGGCTGAAGGTCCGGTCGAGTTTTCCATGGCGAGCGTAGCGAAGTCGCTGCCAGTGTGGAGCCGGTCGATCAGAGCAATGGCTTCACTTTGCGTCGGCACGAGAATGTGTCGAGCTTTGAACTGCATCGGCGGAGCCAGTTTTGCTTGCGTCTCGTACTCCGCCTGTATCTCTTCCTCCGTAGTCACGTTGTCGGTGAGAAACTTGGCGGCGAAAGCCTGCGCGAGGATGGCACGCTCCCCCAGTTCAAGTTGTGCGGCGATTTCCGGGTCTTTTCTCAAGTCTGCAGAGCTAGGCTGGGTTGAGAGGATAAACAGGTCCTTCAGTTCGGAAACGAGTCCCTCTCGCTCTTGTGCGCTAACCTCGCGAAGCGGCCTTTGCGTACGACTCTGGACATAGACCTCCAGCACGGAGCTATCGATATTGGCGCCATTAATCGTCGCAATGGTCTCGGCTCCAGCTGACGCTGCTGTGAGCGCTACCGTCATCGTTATGGTGATCGCAAAACGGCGTGCTCCGACGGTAGCGGAACCGTTCTTCGAATACATGATTGGGATTCCTTAGAGGTAGTGTGAAAAACTACATTGTGCGGGATCGACGCTCTGAAGGCGTATGTGCCTTTATCCGGAGCGCGTGAATGTCAGACTCGAGCAAGCTGCCCAGCGCATCATAGACCATTCTGTGCCGCTGTATGCGACTCTTGCCGTCAAACGCCTCCGACACGATCGTGACATCGAAATGGCCCTTGCCATCTTTTGCGCCCTCGTGGCCTACGTGCAGTTGACTCTGATCTTTAAGCAATAGATCAGTGGGCTGGAAAAACTCTTCCAGGCATTGCCGGATCTGTTGTTCCCGGTTGACGCTCAAGGAAGGACTCTTTTGTAGGGTTTGACGAGAACCTTTTCATAAACGCCGGTCTCGATATAAGGGTCGGCATCAGCCCATGCCTGCGCGTCGGGCAGCGAAGGAAAATCGGCAATGACAAGGCTGCCCGTAAATCCAGCCGACCCAGGGTTTTCTGCATCGACTGCCGGGTGAGGGCCAGCCGTCAGGAGACGCCCCCCATCGACCAGTGCCTGCAGACGTGCGACATGCGCTTGTCGTACTTTGGCACGAAGCTCGAGGCTGTTTTCCACATCCTCACTAATGATGGCGTACCACATCTTAGACTTCCGATTTTTCGATCTCGGACTCGCGCCTGTTACTGACTTTCGTCATCCAAATAGCCTGAATAATCACAAAAACAAACGTCAATCCGAGCAAGCCGAATACTTTGAATTTCACCCATACAGGTTGACTGAACGAGTAGGCTACATAGATATTCAGGCCGCCGGCGAAAACAAAAAATGCCACCCACATAAGGTTCAGCTTGACCCAGTGCTCGCGGCTCAGTGCGGCGGCCTGCCCGAACAGCCTTTCCACGATTGTCATCTTACCTATCCACTGACTTGCCAGGAATACGATACTGACTACCCAATAGAATGCCGTTGGCTTCCAGTAGAGAAAGAGTGGATTGCGATAAAAGAGGGTCGCGCCACCAAGCACCAGGAGAAAAATCGTCGAGGCGAGGTAAATCTTGTCGAGTTTTCCCGTCAAATATGTCTTCAGCGCCAGGCCGATGGGCATCACGACCATCAGGACGCCGACCGCAAAATACAGGTCGTCGTACAGGTAGGCACCGAAAAAGAAAAGTAATGGCAGAAAGTCAGCCAGCAACTGCATCAGAGGCTCGCGGGTAGCAGCGAAAAAGTGGTGGCGAATGATAGCGTAAATCGAGCGGTGGTCGAAACATTCTTAAACAAGTCCGGCGACATTTTTCTGATGCCGCTACAATTCGCACATGGCACGGGTCATCGACATTCATCCATCGGACCCGCAACCACGGCGCATTGCAGAAGTTGTGGCGACGATCCGTGGGGGCGGCCTGGTCGCCTATCCGACGGACTCCAGCTACGCGTTTGGATGTCACATCGGCGACAAGCGGGCGATGGACCGTATCCGGCGGATTCGAAGGACGGACAAGAATCACAATTTCACGCTGGTCTGCAGTGACCTGTCCGAGATCAGTCTCTATGCCCGGTTCGACAATTGGGCCTATCGATTGATGAAATCGATGACGCCAGGGCCCTATACGTTCATATTACAGGCGACGCGAGAAGTGCCCAAACGGCTACAGAATCCAAGGAGACGGACAATCGGGCTGCGTGTGCCCGACCATCCAATCGTGCATGCGATGCTGGATGCTCTCGGAGAGCCGATCATGAGCTCGACGCTGACGCTTCCCGGGGACGACCTGCCATTGACCTCTGTGGTGGAAATCGAGGAACGTATAGGGAGTCAGATCGAGTTGATCATTGACGGTGGCCCGACTGGTGTCGAACCGACGAGCGTGATTGATTTGTCCGGGGGCTCAGTGGAAGTCCTACGGGTAGGGCGAGGCGATGTCAGCTCGCTGCAGTAGCGCAACAAATAGCGGCTTGTGGGTCGATTTACGCTAAAATGCGGCGTCCTCGCTTGGGAAACCGATGAAACCCGAACTCAAAGTGCTTACGAGCAAAGATGCGCCTAGGCCTCCGCCGGACGGCGATATGGCGCCGGCCCAGGGGGAAATGCCCTTTGCAGTCGTCGCTGGCGAGCCCGTTACTCAGCTTCCGCAGGATCTGTATATTCCGCCCTACGCGCTGCAAGTATTCCTTGAAGCGTTCGAAGGACCACTTGATCTGCTGCTCTACCTGATTCGCCGTCAGAACATCGATGTGCTCGATATTCCCATTGCCGAAGTAACGCGGCAATACGTCGAATACATCGAGCTCATGAAAGAGATTCAGCTCGACCTGGCCGGTGAATACTTGCTGATGGCTGCAATGCTTGCCGAGATCAAATCACGCATGCTCCTGCCACGTGCCGAAAACGAAGAAGAGGACGAGGAAGATCCCCGTGCGGAGCTGATTCGCCGCCTGCAGGAATACGAACGCTTCAAAACGGCGGCGGAGGATTTGAGTACGATGCCGCGCCTGGAACGCGACGTATTTGTAGCCGATGTTGAGGCGCCGGAACGCAAGGTAGTGGCCGAGCTGCCGGACGTTACCTTGAAGGAGTTGTTGCTGTCTTTTCACGATGTACTGAAGCGTGCTGAGATGTTTTCCAAACTGCATCTGCTGCGTGAACCTCTGTCGGTCCGGCAACGAATGTCTGAAATCCTGATCCGACTAAAGACAAGCAAATTTTCGAGCTTCGCTGAACTGTTTGATCGGGAAGAAGGACGCATGGGGGTGGCTGTCACATTTGTCGCCATTCTGGAACTGCTTCGCGAATCGACGATCGACGTCGTGCAGGCAGAGCCATACGCGCCTTTGCACGTGAGAGCAGCGTCTTCGGTTCACCTGGTATCGGACGAAGACCAGATCTGACGGTTCATCTTGCGATATCCGGAAACTGAGAGAACGATCATTAATGAACGAAATCGAGATAAAGCATTTTATTGAGTCTGCATTGCTGGCGGCCGGACGGCCTCTGAGCATTGATCAATTGCGAAACCTCTTCGATGACGCTTCGGCTCCCGAGAAATCGCAGATCAGACAGGTAATCAGTACTTTGCTGGAGGAGTATGAAGACCGGGGAATCACGATCAAAGAAGTGGCCAGCGGTTTTCGCATTCAGGTCAAGGCCGACATGGCAGAACGCTTGCAAAAGCTCTGGGAGGAACGGCCGCCGAGATATTCCCGCGCATTTTTCGAAACTCTGGCGCTGATCGCCTATCGTCAGCCGGTAACGCGCGGCGACATTGAGGAAATACGCGGTGTATCGGTCAGCACCAATATCATCCGGTCTCTCCAGGAGCGCGAGTGGATCCGGGTCGTCGGGCATCGCGACGTACCGGGGCGTCCGGCGATGTTTGGCACGACGAAACTATTTCTCGATTATTTCGGATTGAAAAAGCTCGATGACTTGCCGCCGCTCGCCGATTTGTCCGATTGGGAAACCCTGCGCGTGCAACTCAACCTGCCGGCCGTCGAGGAGGACGAGGTAGAGCTTGAGACGGCAGAGGTAACGAACCCGCCGGTGCTTTATCCGGAAATCGAAGATGATGCGTGCGCGGACGACGATGTTGATATCGAGCCAGCACCGGAACTGAGCGCCGATTCCGGTTTCCATGAGATTGTTGCGTCCGAATGGCCCGACCCGACCGCGGACGAAAGCGCTGATCCGGAACAGACCGATGCCGGCGACACGGAAGATGTAGACGCATCACGGGCTGGTACCTGAGGTAAACAAGTCATACCCGAGCGAGTTCAAAAAGTGCTCGCGGCGGCAGGTCATGGATCACGCCGCGAAATCGAGGGCTGGATTCAGGCCAGCCGGTTGAGCATTGATGGCCGGATCGCCGAATTAGGCGACAAAATCACCGGATCGGAATTCATCGCGCTGGATGGCCGGCGACTGACTGTCAGAGCGGCGGCCGAGATGCACCGGCACCTTATCTACAATAAGCCAGCCGACGAAATCACCAGTCGCTCTGACCCCGAAGGTCGGCGTCTGGTTTTTGACTCTTTGCCCGAGATCAAGGGGTCGCGATGGATTGCTGTGGGCAGACTGGACATGACAACGATGGGTTTGCTGTTGTTTACGACAGATGGTGATCTGGCCAATGCATTGATGCATCCATCATCCGAATTGCTGCGGCGCTACGCGGTCAGAGTGCACGGCAGCCCATCCGCGGCGGAATTGGCCAGGTTGTGTAGCGGCGTCGAACTTGAGGATGGTAAGGCGGCTTATGAGCAGATTGAGGCAGCCGGCGGCGAGGGGGCCAATCGCTGGTTCAACGTGAGTCTGAAGGAGGGGAGAAACCGGGAAGTGCGGCGAATGTGGTCGGCAATCGGATACGACGTCACACGGCTCATACGCGTTGGCTACGGTCCCATTGCGTTGCCCCGGACGTTGCGCCGCGGCAAATATGAAGCATTGGCGCCAGCGCAGGTGCGCCTCCTTTATCTGGCGGCCGGGCTCGAACCTCCCTCGGCCATGCGGGCGCGATCGTCAAGGTCGCGCAGGCGTCGAAGAGGTGAAACTAAAAGATAATAAAAGTGTTTTAAAACAATTAATTAATAACTATATTTAAAGTAGAATATTACTGTGCGTCGAGGCTTTGCCCGGTGACGCCCTGGCTGTCCGGACCGAGCAAGTAGATATACACGGGCAGAATCTCATCCGGCGTCTTCAGTTTGGCCCGGTTTTCTGCCGGATAGGCCGCCAATCGCAATTTCGTCCGTGTAGCCCCCGGATTGATGCAGTTCACCCGCAGTCGGGTGTGGCGATTTTCATCCGCCAGAACCTGAGACAAACCTTCGATGGCAAACTTCGAAACGGCATAGGCACCCCAGTAGGCGCGACCCTTGCGGCCAACACCGCTGCTCGTGAAAATGATCGACGGATCGTGCGCTTCCCGCAGAAGTGGCAGACAGACCTGTGTCAGCGCGAACGCGGCTGTCACATTTACATGCATAACGCATTGCCACTCGATCGTTTCATATTGCTCAATCGAAAGCTTTTTACCGAGAATTCCGGCGTTGTGCACCAGCCCGTCCAACTGTCCGAACTCCTTGGCAATGCTGTCGGTAAGTGACAGGTAAGCGTCGGTATCCGCAGTCGCCAGGTCCATCGGTGCGATCGATGGTCTGGCCACGTCGTCCAAGGCCTGTATTTGGTCATAAACGGATTCCAGCTTCTTGATGTTGCGGCCATGCAGGATGACTGTCGCGCCGAGTTTCGCCGTGCATAGCGCAAGTGCCTCGCCAATTCCGTCGCTCGAACCCGTGATCAGAATTTTCCGGTTCTTGAGCAGGCCGGGACGGTACTCGTAATTCCTGGGGTCGAGGCTCAAGCGGACGATCCTTGTAATTCCTGGATTCGGGTGTTGCGGATTACTGCGCGGTCTCGAAGTTCTATTGCAAGGTCTTGTCGCCGGTTTCGATCGAAACTGCTTTGCCGTCATCCTCGGCGTCTTTGTGACTTTCATCCATTGTTCGTGGCAGCGCCTCCAGCGGCTCAAGCTGCTCGAGTTTCTTCTTTGGCCGAATGCCCAGCTCTACAAATTTTCGCGCGCCGGGCAGAACTTTTCGTTCAAGCGAGCCGACGGCTCGATTGTAGTGCTCGACGCTGCTTGCCAGTTGTTTGCCGACTTTGTTCATGTGTCCTGCAAAGGCAGTCAATCTGCCGTATAGACCTTCCGCAAGTTTGCGGATTTCTTCGGCATTCTCGGCAAGAGACAATTGTCGCCAGCTGTATGCGACGGCCTTGAGCAGGGCCACAAAACTTGTTGGCGTGGCGAGAATAATTTGCTGGGACAGCGCAGTGTCGATCAAATCGGGATCCTCAGCGAGAGCCGCGCTCAGAAACTGGTCCCCGGGGATAAAAAGGATGACGAACTCCGGGCTTCGCGAGAACTGGTTCCAGTAGGCTTTCCCTGCAAGCTTCCGAATATGCTCGCGGACATTACGGGCGTGCCGTTCCAGCGCGAGTTTGCGTTGGGTATCATCTTTCGCCTCTACGGCTTCGAGATAGGCATCGAGCGGCGTTTTCACATCGACCACGAGCTCGCGCTGATCGGGCATACGAACGATCATGTCCGGCCGGATTATCGTGTCATCATCGACTGTGTGTACCTGTTCCTGAAAGTCACAATGCTCGACCATGCCAGCGAGTTCAACGAGACGGCGTAAGGTCATTTCTCCCCAGCGGCCGCGAACCTCCGGACGTCGCAACGCCTTGACGAGATTCTGCGTCTCCTGTGTCAGCGATTTCTGGCTGCTCTGCATCGCTTCCAGTTGTGACTTGATGTTGCCATATGCCTCGCTGCGGGCTTTTTCCAGCTCGGTGATCTGTTGCTGGGACTGTCGCAAGGATTCGCGTATGGGTTTGACGAGGTTCTCGATCGCCTGTTCCCGGTCACCGAGTTCACGCTTGGCTTTTTCCTGATGGGCCGCGAGGTTTTGCTCTGCCAGCCTGAGGAAATTCTCGCTATTGGATTTGAGCGACTGGTTGGCCAATTCTGAGAAGGCGGTTGCAAGCCTGCCTGACGCGACCTCGAATGCGCCGTCACGTTCCCGCTGTAAGGCGTCCTGGTCTTTTATCCGGGTTTCCAGGACGGCAACGGACTGCTGCAGTTGCTGGCGGCGGATCCAGGCAATAAACCAGGCAAGCAAACCGCCCAGCAGAAGACCCAGAGCCAACGCCGGTACGCCGATTTGCAGAAAAACGGGGTCGATTTCAATAGCGGGCATCAGGCCTCCAGAGTAACCGCTTTCAGGAGCATTTTGGCGAGTTCTTTGGTGTCGGAAGCGATTGCATCCGGGTTCCAGGAGTGCGGGTCGTCGCCAGGGAGGATATAACCGTAGGCTGCCGCGATCGTGATCATGCCGGCAGCACGTCCGGCCTGCATGTCCCTCGCCGCATCGCCGACATAAACGGTCCGCTGCGGTGCCGTCCCGGTCTGCTTGCAGCCGAGCAAAAGCGGTGCCGGGTCGGGCTTGCGCTGTGGCAGCGTGTCGCCACTGATGGCGCAGCTCAAGCGGCTCGGCAGCCCGAGCGCGGCCAGCAAAGGATCCGTCATCCTCTGCGGCTTATTCGTGACAATACCCCAGGGGCATTTTCGCCCGTCAAGATCATCCAGCAGCTCTGGCAAGTCCGGGAAAATCCGCGATTCGTTGCATACTGAACCTTCGTAACGCTCGAGATACTCAAGATGTAATGCGTTGGCCTCCGACTCCGCTGTGTCCGGAAAAGCAAGCCGAATGAGACCAAGGGCACCGTTAGAGACGTTTGCCCTGGCAGTCTCATAAGGCAACGGCTCGAGGCCGTGCGCCCGCTGCAATTCCACCAGGACGGCGACCATGTCCGGCGCTGTATCGATCAGCGTGCCGTCCAGATCAAACAGAACTGCGTCGATTTTGCCGAGGGCCTTGCCCATCGTCAGCTGTTGTCGGGGCGGCGGAAGTGCATCAGATAATTCACGTCGAGGTTGGCGCCAAGGGAATATTCACGCGTCAAAGGATTGTAGTGAAGACCAATACTGCCTTCTAACTCGAGTCCTGCATGGCGAGCCCAGGCCTCGAGCTCGGAAGGGCGAATGAATTTTTCGTATTCGTGTGTGCCTGCCGGTAACAGGCGCAACAGGTATTCGGCACCAACAATCGCGAAAAGAAATGCTTTGGGGTTGCGATTAATGGTGGAAAAAAATACGTCGCCCCCCGGCCTTACGAGCTCGGCACAGGACGCCACAACCTGCATCGGTTCCGGCACGTGTTCCAACATCTCGAGGCAGGTAACCACATCGAAATCATTCGCGTGCTCGCTGGCGAACGACTCCGCCGTCGACTTCTGGTAATCGACGTTTGTGCCGGATTCAGCCTGATGCAGTCGTGCCACCGCCAACGTCCTCTCGGCCATATCGATACCGGTCACTCTGGCGCCATTGACCGCCATTGATTCCGCGAGGATTCCGCCGCCACAACCGATGTCGAGAACGCGGCTGTCCTGCAGCGCCGCCCGTTGCCGAATGTAGTCGAGCCTGAGCGGGTTTATCTGGTGTAGCGGCCGAAAGTCACCGGCGGGATCCCACCAGCGTGACGCCAGTGCCTCAAATCTTGAAATCTCAGCATCGTCAACATTGTGTTGCGCAACAGTCATTGTTCGGGATCTCGCCTGCCTTTTTGGACCGTAGAGAAGCTCGTCTCCGGTGCTATTGGTCCAACGAGCTTATATTGATGGACCACTAGTATATAGGCCCCCAAAAGTGCCGCAAACCCTGCTGTGACAGGCCCTGCTGTGGTATTATTTCACCTCGGAATTTGCGTTAATTTTTGCGCCGAAATCCCATCCGGCGAAATAAAGAATTATTTCCGCAGTACCCAGATTTTGATGATTACGATTCCGCTCTCTGAACGGAACCGCTCCGGTTTGTTGAACACGTATGGTTGAAGTTGCAAGTGAGATTCTGTCTGTAAGCCTCGAAGAGGAGATGCAGCAGTCCTATCTCGACTACGCGATGAGCGTCATCGTCGGGCGGGCCCTGCCTGATGTCCGCGACGGCCTGAAGCCGGTACATCGACGTGTGCTGCATGCCATGCGCGAACTCGGCAACGACTACAACAAGTCCTACAAGAAGTCGGCTCGCGTCGTCGGCGACGTGATCGGCAAATACCATCCGCACGGCGATACTGCTGTCTACGACACGATTGTCCGTATGGCCCAGCCGTTCTCCATGCGTTATCTGCTGGTCGACGGGCAGGGTAACTTCGGTTCTGTCGATGGCGATGCGCCGGCGGCAATGCGTTATACCGAGGTGAGGATGTCGCGGATCGCACATGAGATTCTGGCGGACATCGACAGGGAAACGGTCGATTTTGTCGAGAACTATGACGGCTCCGAGAGCGAGCCGACCGTTATGCCAACACGAGTGCCCAATTTGCTCGTCAACGGTTCGTCCGGTATCGCCGTCGGCATGGCAACAAATATTCCGCCTCACAATCTGAATGAGATCGTGGACGCCTGTCTTGCCCTGATTGACAAGCCATCTCTCGATATCGCCGAGCTTATGGAACATGTTCCGGGCCCGGATTTCCCGACAGCGGGCATCATCAACGGCGCACAAGGCATCAATTCAGCTTATCGAACGGGGCGCGGTCGCGTGTACGTGCGCGCGCGCACCAGCATCGAGCCACTCGAGAAGGGCGGGCGCGAAGCGATCGTGATCACGGAACTGCCCTACCAGGTCAACAAAGCCCGCCTGATCGAAAAGATAGCCGATCTGGTCCGCGAAAAACGCATCGAAGGGATCAGCGAACTCCGCGACGAGTCCGACAAGGATGGCATGCGAGTTGTTATCGAGCTACGGCGTGGCGAAATAACGGACGTCGTACTCAACAACCTTTACAAGCACACGCCACTGCAGAGTGTGTTTGGCATCAACATGGTGGCATTGCAGGACGGGCAGCCGAAGCTCATGAATCTGAAGCAGATTCTGGAGGCTTTCCTGAGACATCGCCGGGAGGTTGTCACAAGGCGAACAATATTCGACCTGCGCAAGGCTCGGGACAGGGCGCATGTCCTGGAAGGACAGTCCGTCGCACTCGCCAACATCGACGAAGTCATCGCTTTGATCAAGGCTTCGAAATCTCCGGCAGAGGCGAAAGACGGCCTGATGGCCAGGAGCTGGCCGCCAGGTGCCGTTACCGATATGGTCAAGAGCGCCGGCAAGACTGACACGCGGCCCGATTCGCTCGAGGAGGGTTACGGCGTGATTGACGGTGAGTATCGTCTGTCAGCTGTCCAGGCACAGGCGATTCTGGATCTGCGCCTGCACCGCCTGACTGGCCTTGAGCAGGAAAAAATACTAAATGAATACAAAGAGATACTAGGCAAAATTAAAGAATTTTCAAACATACTTGCTGACCCTGATGAGCTGCTCAGGGTGATCCGTGCGGAGCTCAATGAAATCCGTGATGCCTTTGGTGACGAGCGCCGCACTGAAATCATAAAAGACCATACCGATCTGAGCGATGAGGATCTGATTCCACAAGAAGAAGTCGTCGTTACGCTTTCTCATGGCGGCTACGCGAAGGCCCAGCCAGTCGGCGCCTACCAGGCGCAGCGTCGCGGCGGCCGTGGCCGTTCCGCTACCAAGGTCAAGGACGAGGACTTCATCGACAAGCTGTTTGTGGCAAACACGCACGACACGCTGTTGTGTTTCTCGAGCCGCGGCAAAATGTACTGGCTCAAGGTATATCAAGTTCCGCAGGCTAGCCGGGGTTCGCGCGGCAAGCCAATCGTCAATCTGTTGCCGCTCGAGGAAGACGAAAGAATCAATGCCGTGTTGCCGACGAAAGAGTTTGATGCAAGCAACTTTGTGTTTATGGCGACCAGTCGCGGTACGGTCAAAAAGACACCGTTGAGCCTGTTTTCACGCCCGCGCGCAAGCGGCATCATCGCCATCGACCTCAGGAACGACGATCGACTCGTCGATGTGGCCATCACCGATGGCAAGAGAGAGATAATTCTTGTCGCAAGCAGCGGCAAGGCGATTCGCTTCAAGGAAGAAGATGTGCGGCCAATGGGTCGTGGTGCTGCGGGAGTCCGCGGCATAAGACTGTCCCCGGGGCATGACGTGATCGCTTTGTGTGTTGTTGGCGATGGATTGTTACTGTCCGCGACTGCGAACGGCTACGGCAAGCGCACCGCTGTCGATGAATTTCCGGTTCAGGGCCGCGGCGGCCAGGGCGTGATAGCGATCCAGACATCCGCAAGAAACGGCAGGACGGTTGGCGCACTTCAGGTCATGGAGGACGACGAGATCATGCTGATCAGTTCCAGCGGAACGTTAGTGCGCACGCCGGTCAGCGAAATCTCGATCATTGGCCGCAATACCCAGGGGGTCAGATTAATCCGTGTGCAATCGGGCCAACGTTTGGTTGGTTTGGCCCGCATAGAATCAATAGAGGATGAAGACGAGTAAAAAATTCTTCATAATCAAAGCTTTAGTACTGCGCGCCTCTTAAAGAATCTAGCACCCGAAGGTTGCCCCCAGGATAAAGATCCCAGCGTCATGTCTCGCGTCTACAATTTCAGCGCTGGCCCCGCCGCACTGCCACTCGAAGTCCTTGAGAGGATTCGCGAGGACATTCCAGACTGGCACGGCAGCGGCATGTCCGTCATGGAGGTCGGTCACCGGGGCAAGGCTTTCATGGAGGTCGCTGCGAAAGCCGAGCAAGACGTGCGCGATCTGCTGGCAATTCCTGACGATTACAGCGTGTTGTTCCTGCAGGGTGGTGCGACACTGCAGTTTGCGATGGCGCCGCTGAATCTCACGCAGGTCGGCGACACCGTTGATTACGTACAGACCGGCAGCTGGTCCAGGAAAGCAATTGCGGAGGCATCGAGATTTTGCGACGTCAATATTGCGGCGGACAGCAGCGATACCAATTTTTGCCATATTCCGCCGGAAGACGAGTGGCAGAAGACCACAAACGCGGCATATCTGCACTACACGCCGAACGAAACGATAGGTGGCGTGGAATTCCACTTCATCCCGGAAACAGGCGAGGTGCCGCTAGTCGCGGACATGTCGAGCACAATCCTGTCCCGGCCCATTGATGTGAGTCGCTTCGGCGTCATTTATGCCGGCGCACAAAAAAATATCGGTCCGGCAGGTGTCACGCTGGTCATCGTGCGCAATGATCTGCTGGATCGGAAACGGGCAGATGCGCCGACACTCCTGACCTACAAGGCGTTTGCGGACTCCGGCTCAATGACGAACACACCGCCGACGTTCGCCTGGTACGCCGCTGGTCTGGTGTTCGAGCACCTTAAGGCCCGGGGCGGGATTGCGGCAGTTGCTGAAATCAACGAAAGAAAAGCCGCGAAGCTGTACAAGGTAATCGATGACTCTGATTTGTATAGCAATCCGGTGCAAGCAGACTGCCGATCCCGGATGAATGTACCGTTTGTCTTGCGCGACTCGGGCCTGGACGCAAGATTTCTGGATGAAGCGGAGTCAGCAGGCCTCATGAACCTGAAAGGTCACCGCTTGGTTGGCGGAATGCGGGCATCCATCTATAACGCGATGCCGGAAGACGGTATCGATGCTTTAATCGGTTTCATGCAGGAGTTTGAGAAAGGGAATGGGTAGGTACGCGCTGCATGCTTCTTAAGCCCTGAGCCCCAATAAAATCTAATGTACAAGATCCTTACATTGAACAATATCGCGGTCGCCGGCTTGCGGCGTCTGCCACGCGAGCGATACGAAGTTGCTTCGGAAATCACGCATCCGGATGCGATTATTTTGCGCTCACACGACATGCATGACATGGATATTCCTGAATCCGTCGTCGCAATCGGTCGAGCGGGTGCGGGAGTGAACAACATTCCAATTGAAAAGCTGAGCGTGCGAGGCGTTCCGGTGTTCAATGCGCCGGGTGCCAACGCGAATGCGGTAAAAGAACTGGCAATTGCCGGCTTGTTGCTCGCGGCGAGAAATATCTGTCCCGCATGGAAATATGTCCGGGGCTTGCAGGACGCCGGCGATGATCTGGAGAAAAAAATTGAGGCTGGCAAGAAACAGTTCCTTGGCTTCGAACTCCCAGGCCGCACGTTTGGCGTTGTCGGCCTCGGCGCCGTCGGCGTCGAAGTCGCCAATGCTGTGCTCACGCTCGGCATGAAAGTGGTCGGCTTCGACCCACAGATCACGGTGCGGCGCGCCTGGCAATTGTCATCCGGAGTCGAGCAAACGGAAACGCTGGACCACCTGTTCAAGATGTCCGATGTGGTTTCAATGCACGTGCCTCTCATTAACGGGACGCGCGGGCTCGTCAATCGCGACAGGCTTGCGCTCATGCGTCGGGGCGGTGTGCTCATCAACTTCGCGAGAGGTCGCGTCGTCGACAATGAGGCTGTACTCCAGTCACTGAACGACGGCCAATTGCGCGCTTACGTCTGCGACTTCCCGACAGCCGAACTTATCGCCCACCCACAGGTGATTGCGCTGCCTCACCTCGGGGCGTCGACCGTGGAGGCGGAGGAGAACTGCGCGATCATGGTCGCCGAGAACGTCAAAGACTATCTCGAAAACGGAAATATCCGGCACGCAGTGAATTTTCCGGAGGTCGTCATGCCAAGAGCGGATGCCTGGCGCATCACGATTGCCAACGCGAATGTACCCAACATGGTTGGTCAGATCTCGACCTGCCTGGCGCACGCCGGTCTCAACATCGAAGATCTGCTGAACAAATCCCTGGGTGAACTCGCCTATACGGTGGTAGATCTTGATGGCCCGGTTCCCGACAAGACAATGGAGGCACTGCAACAGATCGACGGTGTTCTGGCATTGCGAAATCTCGGTAAGCCTTTATCCTGAGGTGCCTCGGATGAGACCGCAGAATTTCAGGCAAGACAGATGGTGAAGACGCGCAAACAAAAAGCCCGGAAACCGGATATCTCGGACGTGCGCAAGCGTATCGACGAGGTCGACAGGAAGATTCAGGCGCTGATCAGCGAACGCGCGAGATTTGCGCAGCAAATCGGCATTTCGAAAGGAAAGATGGCCGAAGCTGTCGACTATTACCGGCCCGAACGGGAAGCGGAGGTATTGCGCAGTGTACTCGAACGCAATGATGGGCCCTTGCGTGACGAGGAAATGCTGCGCCTGTTTCGCGAGATCATGTCGGCCTGTCTCGCGCAACAGGAGCCGCTGAAAATTGGATTCCTGGGACCGGAGGGAACATTTACGCAGGCTGCAGTTTACAAGCACTTCGGTCATTCCGTCAGAGCCCTGCCGTTCGCCACGATCGATGAAGTATTTCAGGAAGTAGAAAGTGGTGCTGCGGATTTCGGTGTTGTTCCGATTGAGAACTCCAGCGAGGGAACCATCAATAACACGCTCGACATGTTTCTGACCTCGCCGCTCAAGATCGGTGGCGAAGTCGAGCTGCGCATCGAACAGCATTTGCTCGGGCGGATGGCTTCGCTTGAGTCGATCGAACGCATCTGCGCTCACGAGCAGGCGCTGGCGCAGTGCAGGGGATGGCTTAGGGAATACTTGCCCCATGTTGAGCTGATCGGCGCAAGCAGTAACGCAGCCGGTGCAAGGCGTGCGAGGGACGAAGGCGGTACGGCCGCGATAGGCAGCGACGCAGCGGCCGAGGTCTACGACCTCAAGATCCTCGTTAACAACATCGAAGATCGCGCCGACAACGCGACCCGCTTCCTCATTGTTGGACGTGAGTTGCTCTCGGCGAGCGGCCAGGACAAGACCACGATTCTTGTGTCCGCAGGACACACCGAGGGGGCCGGTGTCTTGCACACATTATTGCAACCATTGGCGACTCACGGCGTGAGTATGACTCGCATAGAATCCCGGCCTTCCAGGCGTAAGAACTGGGACTACGTATTCTTCATTGACCTGGAAGGTCATGCCGAAGAATCACCACTGGCGGAAGCCCTCGAGGAACTCGAAAAACGCAGCTCGTTGTTTCGGATTCTGGGCGCGTACCCGACAGCGGTTAGTTGACTCGCACCGGGTCTGCCCTTTTGGACTACGTTATCGAACCCACTGCTTTGACAAGCGGTACGGTCTGCGTACCCGGCGACAAGTCGATTTCTCACCGCGCGCTGATACTGGGCGCGATTGCCGACGGGCAGACCGAAGTCGAGGGATTCCTGGCAGGAGAAGATTGTCGTCATACGCTTGCGGCACTGCGCAGTCTCGGCGTCTCCATCGATCACGTCGACGATGTAACGGTCCGGATCGACGGTGTTGGTATGAGCGGACTCAGTGAGCCTGGGGAACCGTTGGATTTCGGCAATTCCGGCACAGGCATGCGACTGCTGGCAGGACTGCTTTGCGGGCAGCGTTTCGACAGTACGCTTACCGGCGATGAATCTCTCACTGCGCGCCCGATGCAGAGGATCATTGAGCCGCTGTCTTTGATGGGGGCGAGTATCGATAGCGATGATGGCAGGCCGCCGCTCCTTATTCACGGGGGCTACGAGCTGGCCGGTATCGACTATGCGCTGCCGGTTGCGAGTGCGCAGGTCAAATCCGCAATCCTGCTCGCCGGCCTGTACGCGAAAGGCGAGACGTCTGTTATGGAACCGGCCGTCACGAGAGACCATACCGAACGAATGTTGAAATTGATGGGAGCCAATATCGAGAGTGACAGCGGCCGAATCACGGTTCAGACAACAGGGCAGCTCAAAGCAACAAAAATACAGGTGCCGGGCGATCTTTCATCAGCAGCATTTCTGATTCTGGCAGCGCTGATTGCCGAGGACGCCGAAATAGTGATCCGAAGTGTTGGCGTCAATCCGACTCGCACCGGATCCATAGACATATTAAGAGCAATGGGAGGTGACATCAGTATCGAGAGCCCACAACTCCGGGGCCAGGAGCCGGTCGCCGATATTCGCGTACGGTCGTCTGCGTTGCATGGCATTGCCGTCGATTCGTCACTTGTATCGCTTGCAATCGATGAGTTTCCCGTGTTGTTTATTGCCGCTTCGGTAGCAAAAGGAACCACGCGATTCTCGGGAATTGGAGAGCTGCGCGTTAAGGAGAGCGATCGTATTACTGCAATGGCCGAGGGATTACGACAGATGGGTGTCAACATCGATGAGTCCGAAGATGGTGCAGAGATCCACGGTGGCGAACTGGCCGGCGGGACTGTCGATAGTCACGGGGATCATCGGGTTGCGATGTCGTTCGCCGTCGCGGCAACGGTCGCAAAAGCCGCCCTCCGGGTACGTAATACCGATGCGGTCAATACCTCGTTTCCTGGTTTCTCCGCTGTCCTGGGCTCTCTTGGAGTTAATTTGAGCACCGAGCGAGCGGACCAACAATGACTGCCGGGGCCCAACACCCAAACGCGCCTGTTGTGGCGATTGATGGCCCTGTCGGTTCGGGTAAGGGCACGATCGCCCGCCGGGTGGCGACCTCGCTCGGTTGGCACCTGCTCGATAGCGGCGCACTGTATCGGCTGGTCGCTCTGGCCTCCGTCAAGCGAGGTGTGGCCGAAACTGAGGAAGAGGGCCTGGCTGCACTGGCCAGCGACCTGTCTGTCGAATTCGAGACCGATCAAAGCGGCAATGCCCGTATTTTCCTGGATGGGGAAGACGTGACCATCGACATCCGGAGCGAGGAGTGTGGCCGGGTGGCGTCCAGTGTAGCCGCGTTTTCCGGCGTTCGAGCGGCGCTGCTCGAGGTACAAAGAGGTTTTCGGAAGCAACCGGGTTTGGTCGCCGACGGCAGGGACATGGGGAGCACGGTTTTCCCCAATGCTATCCTCAAAGTCTATCTGACAGCCAGTGCCGAAGAGCGGGCGAAAAGGCGTCATAAGCAGTTGAAAGACAAAGGTATTGATGTTAGCCTTCCGGCCCTTTCGCGGGACATCGAAGATCGTGACCGGCGGGATTCCGAGCGAACGGTAGCCCCGCTAAGGCCCGCCGCGGATGCCAGATTACTGGACTCCAGTGGGCAGTCGATCGACGAGGTCACCCAGACTGTATTGAACTGGGTGGCGGAACTCGAAAAAGGAAAATAGAGATTTCGTGCGAATCGGACACGGTAGTCCGATTTTTATTATTGGTAACCGTCTGCCGATGGATGCGGTGGGATGTTTGGGTTGAGAATCGGTCAATCGGTTCTTTGGTTTAATCTAATGTCTGAAAGTTTTGCTGAATTATTTGAAGAAACATTTGCCAGTCAACAAATAAAGCCAGGTACCATTATCACCGGTACCGTTGTCGCAGTTAACGACGATGTCGTGATTGTCACCGCCGGCCTCAAGTCTGAGGCCATTATCCCAATCGTACAATTTCAGGACGAGAAAGGTGAAACTGACATCTCGATAGGTGACGAGATAGAGGTTGCACTCGACGCCGTTGAAGACGGTTTCGGGGAAACCCGCCTTTCCCGTGAAAAAGCGATCCGCGCACGCACCTGGATCGAGCTTGAAAAAGCCTTCGAGAATGGTGAAGTCGTGCAGGGCGTTATCAACGGCCGCGTCAAAGGCGGATTCACCGTTGAGATCGAAAGCGTGAGAGCGTTTTTGCCGGGTTCGCTTGTCGACGTCCGGCCGGTACGGGATCCGGCATACCTGGAAGGTAAGAGCCTTGAGTTCAAAGTCATCAAGCTGGATCAGCACCGCAACAATGTAGTGGTGTCCAGACGTGCTGTCGTTGAGCAGGAATACAGCGCCGAACGTGAAGCGCTGCTCGAGAGTCTGCACGAGGGCAGTACCGCTAAAGGCATCGTCAAGAATCTGACCGATTACGGCGCGTTCGTCGACCTGGGCGGTATCGATGGTTTGTTGCACATCACGGACATGGCGTGGAAGCGCGTCAAGCACCCGTCCGACGTCGTAAATGTCGGCGACGAAATCGAAGTCAAAATTCTAAAGTTCGATCGTGAACGTCAACGCGTGTCGCTTGGCATCAAGCAGCTCGGCGATGACCCATGGCACGATCTGGGACGCCGTTATCCGCCGAACACCCGGCTTTTCGGCAAGGTCACGAACGTCGCCGACTATGGTTGCTTCGTTGAAATCGAAGAGGGTGTCGAAGGCCTCGTACACGTCTCGGAAATGGATTGGACAAACAAGAACGTCAATCCATCACGCGTCGTGCAGGTAGGCGAGGAAGTCGAGGTTTTGGTTATCGAGATCGATGAAGAGCGCCGGCGAATTTCATTGGGTATCAAACAGTGTCAAACGAATCCATGGGCTGAGTTCTCAGCTACGGTCAATCGCGGCGATAAGGTGACCGGTCAAATCAAATCGATTACGGACTTCGGTATCTTTATCGGTCTCGAAGGCGGCATTGATGGTCTCGTTCATCTTTCTGACATTTCGTGGGATGCGACTGGCGAGGAGGCCGTTCGCAACTATAAGAAAGGTCAGGAAATCGAAGCGGCCGTCCTGGCCATTGATTGTGAACGCGAGCGAATCTCGCTCGGCATCAAGCAGCTCGACAAGGACCCGTTTTCAGCCTGGCTTGCCGAGCATCCGAAAAACAGCGTCGTCAAGGGCGTCGTTACCGAAGTGGATGCACGCGGTGCCGTGATCGATCTCGGCGATGGCGTTACTGGAACCCTGCGGGCCTCTGAACTTGCTCGCGGGCGGGTCGACGACGCGCGCATGATGATCAAAATTGGTGACGAGATCGAAGCCAAGTTCACCAATGTCGACCGGAAAAACCGGAGTGTGGCTTTGTCGATCAAGGCCAAGGAAGTCCACGAGGAAGCAGAGGCCGTCAGCAGCTACAAATCGGAAGTTGAAGCCACTCCTACCGGCACGACGCTTGGGGAACTTCTGAAGGAAAAGATGTCAGGTGGTAGGAAATCGTAAAAAAAGCTAGCCTGGACTGCCAGTCCGGGCTATATTTCTTTTATAATCGGCAGCTTACGCGGAAAAACACCAGAAACAATAAGCGAAGCGTACTATGACAAAAGCAGAACTCATCGAAATGATCGCAAGAAAGCAAAAGCACTTGCCGACGAAAGATGTCGAACTGGCGGTCAAACACTTACTGGATATCATGAGTGATTCCCTGGCCACGGGCAGGCGCATCGAAATTCGGGGCTTCGGGAGTTTTTCGCTGCACTTCCGGCCGCCGCGGATAGGGCGCAATCCGAAGACAGGGGAGGCTGTGGCGCTTTCCGGCAAGTATGTTCCGCATTTCAAGCCGGGCAAGGACCTGCGTGAGCGGGTCAACGCCAGTCGCGATTTCCCGATAAAGAGCTGAGAAGCCGATATTGAGGTAACCCGCCCGGGTGGCCTTTTTCTTCCATCCGGTTACCATATTCCCGGTCAAATCGAATATTCTGCCAGCAGGCGATATACCCTGGCAGCATGGGGAGTGGGCGCATGCTCAAAAGAATAGCGGTATTGGTTTTGTTTCTGATCATACTGGTGATCATGCTTGTCTTTACAAGACTGAATCCCGGGCTGGTTGAGATCGATCTGGCTTTTGGCACAGTTCAGTCGTCTATTCCGCTCGCGTTCACAACGACTTTCGTCATGGGATGGCTGTTCGGCTTATTGTGCACGGCGATCTTCGCTGCCCGACTCGTCAACGAACGGCGGCAATTGCGCAAAGCGCTGCGCTTGTCGGAATCCGAAACCCACAGCCTGAGAAACCTGCCACTTAATGATGCCGACTGAATCGACTTTTCTGCTTGCAGGACTCTTCTTGCTGCTCGCGGCCGCAGGCTGGGCGCTGGGTCGTTTCAGTGAACGTGACGAAGAAGACAATCCGCCACCGCCATTAAACGTCGACTATTTAAAAGGGCTCAATTTTCTTTTGAACGAACAGACCGACCAGGCTCTTGAGCATTTTCTAAAGATGGTTCGTGTCGACAACAAGACGATCGAAACACACTTTGCACTTGGCAATCTTTTTCGCCGCCGCGGCGAGGTCGACCGGGCGATACGTATTCATCAAAACATCATTGCACGGCCGGATATTGCTGCCGAGCAGCGCGATCAGGCGCTATTCTCGCTCGCCAAGGACTACCTGAAAGCCGGCCTGCTCGACCGCGCGGAGAATCTCTTTATTCGTCTGGCAGAGGGATCCAGACACCAGGTGGAGGCGCTGGAGAAGTTGTGCCGGATATACGAGCAGGAGCACGAGTGGCAAAAGGCGATCGATGCCAGTCAGCAGCTTGAAACGTTGAGCGGAAACTCGCTGGAATTGGAGATCACTCATTATTACTGTGAGTTGGCAGAGCAGGCTGCATCCGAGAATGACTATGCGGCGGCACGGCAGTTCGTCAAAAAGTCCCAGTCGGGGCGTCCCAGAACTCTCAGGGGAGCATTAACCCGAGCAGAAATTGCACGCGACTCTAACGATACAAAAACCGCGTTGCGCCTTTTTCACCGCATTCTCGATGAGCACACCTACCTCATTACGGAGGCATTGCCTGAACTCGTGGAGATCCATGAACGCGAGGGTTCGACCCGTGATCTTGAACGTGGCCTGGAAGCAATGCTCAAGAAGAATCCTGAAATGAAAACCGATGTCGCTTACACGGCGATCGTCAATAACATCGGCGGCATCGGCATCATCGACGAATGCGTCGAGGGATACATGCTCAATGAGCCAACGTTAGGAGAGTTCATCGATCTGCAACACATGCAAAATGACGGGGAAGGCAGAGCGGCGGCATTGAACAAGATCCGATCAGCGCTAAGCAAACTGGCAGAATCCACGCCGCGGTATCAATGCAAAGAGTGTGGCTTCTCGAGCCGCAAGCTTTTGTGGCAATGCCCGAGCTGCAAAGACTGGGAAACACAACGACCGTTCGGACGCGTGCAATTCGACTCGCTGCTGCAGCGAAGCCCGGATAGCCGCTAAAAACCAAAAAAGACATTTCCCTTCGAATTCCCAAAATATGGTGGGGGTCGGCATCGACATTGCTGGCTAAGCTCCTGACCTGTGGCCGTAGGCAGTCGGTAAGGCACGGCCGGAATAACCAAAGCACTCACATGAAGGAGCCAAAAATGAAATCATTGAAACGCGTTTTTTATTTCACCCTTTGCACACTGATCTGGCCGCTCGTCGCCATTGCAGGCCCGGTCAACGTCAATACTGCAGACGCCGAGACCATTTCGGCAGAACTGCAGGGTGTCGGACTCTCGAAAGCGGCGGCAATTGTCGATTATCGGAAGTCCCATGGGCCCTTCAAGTCGATTGACGACCTGACGCTGGTCAAAGGCATCGGTGCCCGCACAGTGGAGATCAATCGGGTCAATATTCTCTTGCAGTCGACCAACAAAGCAAAGAAGAACTAATAGCACCAGCAATCATCGCAATGCTGGCCAAAGCTGGCTAAGGCTGTGCCGCCGTTAGGCGGCGCAGCTTCCTTTCCGGCGGGTGGTTCCACAACGGGTCGACAAATGCGTAAATTCCAAGCTGATCCTTTCCGCCAGGATGGAACTTTGGCTATGATGCGGCATCAGGATTCATCGGGAGCGCGCTTTTGTCGCAGACTATCCGTACTGCCGTATTTCCGGTTGCGGGGCGAGGAACCCGGTTTTTGCCGGCGACCAAAGCCAGCCCGAAAGAAATGCTGCCAATCGTAGACAAACCGCTTATTCAGTACGCGGTCGAAGAAGCAATAGCCGCCGGCGCAAAAAAACTGGTTTTTGTTACTGGCAGCACAAAACAAGCGATCGAGGATCACTTCACACCCGATCCCGAGTTGGAAGAGGCACTTACCGGGCCCGGTAAGGAGGATCTGCTCGATTCGATCAGGGATATCCTGCCACCAGACGTTTCCTGCATCTACATCGATCAGGGTGAGCCCCTCGGCCTCGGCCACGCTGTTCTCTGCGCCCGGCCGGCTGTCGGCGATGAACCGTTTTTCGTGCACCTGTGCGATGATCTGATCGCCGGCGAACCACCGTGTCTCTGTCAGATGGCGGGTGAATATGGCAAGCACGGCGGCAGTGTCATTGCCGTCGAGACGGTTCCGCCGGAGGATACCTCGCGATACGGCATCGTCGCTGTAGACGGCGAATCGCAGCGAGTGACGCGAATAGTGGAAAAGCCGGCCCCGGAAGACGCACCTTCCAATCTCGCGGTAGTCGGCCGCTACCTGTTGGACCCGGTCATCTTCGACAAACTCGAAACCACCGGTCGTGGCGCGGGCGGCGAGATACAACTCACCGACGCAATTGCCGATATGCTGGAGGAATCTCCGGTCTACGCATATCCGTTCAGCGGTGAGCGCTACGACTGCGGCAACAAGCTGGGTTATCTAAAAGCGACTGTTGCCTACGGACTCGCGCACGGCGAAATCGGCGGACCATTGCGAGAGCATCTTCGTGACCTTGTTGACAACAGTTGATGATGATCCCAATAAAATCAAGTGGGCCGAATATTTCGGAGGGGCAGCCGCATCCCGGTATAATCGCCCCTCGGAAAATACGGAGGTACTAGTTGGATGGAAGCTGATTTACTCGGTCAGGGACTCGAGCTCATGCTGGCTGGTATGGGTGTTGTTTTTGTATTCCTGACGGTGCTGGTTGGCGCCATTACTCTGATGCCGCGTGTCGTGATGCGATTTCAGCCGGCGGACGCGTCACCGAACAATGAAGAAGAGATTGCTGCCATAACTGCAGCGATTGCCCGCCATCGCAGCAGGCGTCAGGACTGACTGAAGGGAAAGAACGGTTCATACTGTGACTGACGTAAAGCCGCTCGGCATAACCGAGGTCGTACTGCGCGATGCGCACCAAAGTCTTCTGGCTACCCGCATGCGCATCGAGGATATGTTGCCGACCAGCAGGCCTTCCTCGCGAGCCAGGTTTTCTGCCGCGGCCACCGCATCTGCAGTACTGATGCGAACAATCTGATCGATCTCGTCGAGTTTGATCAAATCGGGAATAATGACGTCCGCCAGCCCCTGGATGCCGTGACGCCCGGGCGCGTCGCCCGACATGACGGCCGACCCATCCGGCTCGACCGCAACGACTCGGGCCGGCACGTTCGCTTTATGAAGGGCGCGACCGACACCTAGCAACGTTCCGCCGGTGCCTACCCCCATGACAGAGGCCGCGTTCCTTCGCGACTGTCCGCAGATTGCTCGGCATTGGCACGGCATCCGAGTAGTTCACGTCGTACTCGAAGGCCACGTCCGGCACTCGTAATCTTGAGATCTTACATTGCCTTGACCCGTCGCCGACATTCGTCGCCACGATAAATGCGATGGATCTCTTGTATACTGCCGATCCTGTAGGGAGATAAGAAGAATATGATTACTGTCAACACTGACATAGGGAGTAGCATTGAACGAGTTCATTACGCACTGGTTCCTTCCGATGAATTCTCGTTTTCACCAGGCTTGCATGCGTCCAGTGAACTCTTCAGGCGAGACTGGGAGCACCTCGAGCCCGATCCCTATATGGCCGATGGCGGAAGTTATCGATTCAGGCGGTACGGGTTGTACCAGCTGTCTGCCTCGACCGGTCAGCTAACCCACTTGCCCGGCGAGCCCTTCTATCAAAGCATTGAAATCAACCCTCTCAATGGCGGCGAGAACAGAGATTTTGCTCCACTGGCCGCTGACACCGTCAAAAATCCGTTCCTGCACGAACTCATACGGTTTGACTTTGCTCAGCTGACTTCGAAGCAGAACATCGAGGACGACTGGCTCGTCGGCGTCCATCAGATCCGGATACTCACTACGGCTGGGGTGCCGGGAAACCCCACACCAGAGGGCACTCATCGTGACGATGAGACCTATACTGCGCAACACCTGATCGTTCGCCACAACGTTGGTGGTGGCATCAACTACTTTTACGGCAGTGGGCTGGAGCCGACGAGACGTCCCCAGGCGGATTGGGAACAGCAGTCTTATTTCGACTCGTACTATTTTGATCGTTCGCTATGGCACAGCGTTTCCCCGATTGTCTCCGGCAATCGCGACGGTGACGGGCACAGAGATGTCGTCCTTATTGATTTCGTAGAGCCATCCAGGGTCAATTAGGCGCTTAACAAGATGGCACTTCATGCTCGTCTTGACAGGAGTGCGGTCGAGGGTCTCGCTCGCCGGTTCGGCATCGGTGATATTACGGCTTTCTCCGTCATGGAGGGCGGACACGAGAACACCAGCTATTGCGTTGAAACGAGTTCGGGACGGTACGTTCTGACGCTTTCCGATCAAAAATCGTTAAGGCACGTAACCAATCTTGCGAAGCTGCTGGTCTATTTGACCGACCGGGGCATTCGCACCTCGCAAGTCGTTGTGCCACCCAAAGACCCTATTGTGGTTCTGCACGACGAAAAACCTGTCATGTTGAAGCGTTACGTCGACGGAGACGTCACGGCTGAGGTAACTGGTAACTTGCTCGTTCAGCTGGGTGAGGAAATGGCTCGCTTGCATGAGATTCCCGCGCCTTCCTATGTGCCTCAATCGTTTCCCTACGGCCGCAGCTATTTTCCCGAGGTGACAAATTCCGATCTCGGTCATACTTATGTCGACTGGTTATCGGAAAAGAATAGTTATTTGCAAAAGCGTATCCCTCAGCATCTACCGATGGCACTGATTCACGGTGACGTCTTCTTCGATAACATGATTATCCAACGTGATCAGCTCATGGCAATCATTGATTTCGAAGAAGCTTGCCACTACTACCGCTGCTTCGATCTGGGAATGGTGATTGTCGGTGCTTGCCGGGATCGTAAAGGCATCTCTTTCGAAAAAGCGGGACGGTTCATACGGGCTTATCAGAAAGAGAAGACTCTTCAATCACTCGAACGAAAAACCTTGAAGACCTTTGCGGTATATGCCGCAGTGGCCACCTCGTTTTGGCGATTCAGGCAGTATCATCTGCGCAGACCGGAGCCCCGGTTGTACGACGAACACGTCGAAATGCAGACTCTTGCCGACACCATTTCCGAGTATCCGGATTCGCGTTTTACAGAATTGTTCGCGGAGAAAACAACGGCAGCCACAAGTGGCAAAGCCACATAGCATAGCCGCGTTGTCGAGTAAGCTGTTGCTCTCCGGCGGCGCGGAAACGGTCACTCTGATCTTCAACAACTGATTCACTGTCCATGCCTGGCGATGATCCGCTCCGGCCCGAGGTAGACATCCTGAGGTTTGCTGCAGATTGGATGGTGTTCCACAGTTACGTGCACTGGATGTGCTGCCGACACGCCGCCTGCTTGCCTGACGCCCATAGAAAAAGGGCCGACATTCCTGTCAGCCCCTTATGGTGTTTGGCTCCTCGGGCCGGACTCGAACCAGCGACCAATTGATTAACAGTCAACCGCTCTACCAACTGAGCTACCGAGGATTCGTGGTCTGACGATGCTCGTCAGGCGCGGCATTCTGATTCAGCCAAAATCTCAAGTCAAGGACCGGATTCAGCCAGGATCAGCACCGCCTGGGCGGCATTTTACACCAATGTCGCCCTGATTCTGGCGACGGCTTTCTCCAGTTCGTCGATGGAACAGGCAAAGGATATCCTGACGTAGCCGGGGGCGCCGAACGGGGTACCGGGCACCATGACGACATCGGCCTCGTTCAGTAGCAGCTTCACCAGGTCGTTGTCCTCTGCGAGTCCTTTTTCTTGCATGGCGCCTGTGACCTGAGGAAAGGCATAAAACGCACCTTCGCCATTCCTGCATTCGAAGCCGGGTATCTCGTTTAGCGCCTTGACGATGTAGTCGCTGCGTTCTTTGTATGCAGCGACCATTTCGGTGATGCAGGTCTGATCGCCGTCGAGGGCGGCAGCAGCTGCGACCTGGGAGATGCTCGAAGGATTGGATGTGATCTGGCTCTGAATGGTCTTCATGGCCCGGATCACCTCCTTTGGGCCGCCGGCATAGCCGATGCGCCAGCCGGTCATGGCGTAGCACTTCGATACGCCGTTGATCGTTATGACCTGATCGAGCAGATCGGGGCCGGCGGTTGCGATGCTGCAGAAAGGTTCATCTGCCCAATGGATATGCTCATAGATGTCATCGGCCAGCACGACGACCTGGGGGTGTCTTTTCAGTACGTCGCCGATGGCCTCGAGTTCGGCGCGCGTATAACAGCTGCCGGTCGGATTGGCGGGGCTGTTGAGAAACATGACGCGGGTCTTGTCGCTGATTGCCGCCTCGAGCTGCTCGGGTGTTACCTTGAAATCGCTCTCGATGCCGGTTTGTATGATGACCGGTGTGCCCTCGGCAACGCGGACCATGTCGGGATAGGAGACCCAGTACGGTGCCGGAATGACTGCCTCATCGCCGTGGCTCAGTATGGCCATGCAGGCATTGAATAAGGTGTGCTTGGCACCGCAAGAGACCAGGATCTGATCAGGTGCATAGCTGAGCCCGTTGTCATGCTCGAACTTCCGTTGTATGGCGGCTTTCAGCTGGCTGGTGCCGTCAATTGCGGTGTACTTGGTTTCCCCGGCGTTGATGGCCTCAATGGCTGCCTGCTTGATGTGATCCGGGGTCTCGAAATCGGGCTCACCGGCGCCCAGGCTGATGATGTCACGACCCGCCTCGCGCAGCTCTGCGGCCAGGCCAAGTACGGCGCTGGTCGCAGAGGGCATGACCCGGCTCATCCTTTCCGAAACTGATAAACTCACTCGTTTGCCTCCATGAAACCGGCGCACATGGTACGTCAAACGACAACTCTGCCCAAGAAGTCTGCGGCCGACGAGCGTGATCGTCTGACACTCGTGTCGAAATACAACCCTGCCGGCGACCAGGCGAGCGCCATTGCCGGTCTCGTAGAGGGATTGAACGACGGGCTGGCACGACAAACCCTGCTAGGGGTTACGGGCTCGGGCAAGACGTTCACGATGGCGAGAGTCATAGAGGCTACGCAGCGGCCGGCCATCATACTCGCACCAAACAAGACGCTGGCGGCGCAGCTTTACGGCGAGATGCGTGAGTACTTTCCGAGAAACTCGGTCGAATACTTCGTTTCTTATTACGACTACTACCAGCCGGAAGCCTACGTGCCGAGTTCTGACACCTATATCGAAAAAGACGCGTCTATCAATCAACACATCGAACAGATGCGTCTGTCGGCGACCAAGGCGCTGATCGAACGGCCGGACGCCATCATCGTTGCTACCGTATCAGCGATATATGGTCTGGGTGACCCCGAGGCGTACTTCAGCATGGTGCTACATCTCGTTCGCGGCGATCGCATCGATCAAAGGACGATTCTCAGGCGACTCGCTGAAATGCAATACAAACGCAACGAACTGGATCTGTCGCCGGGCAATTACCGGGTTCGTGGCGATGTCATCGATATTTTCCCCGCCGAATCCGAACGGGACGCCGTGCGCATCGAGCTGTTCGATGATGAGATTGAATCGCTGTCCTATTTTGATCCGCTGACCGGTGAAGTCTTTCGCCGGGTGCCGAGACTGACGGTTTTCCCGAAAACACACTACGTCACGGCCCGTGCGACGCTTCTTGCGGCCGTCGAACAGATCAAAATCGAGCTCAGGGAGCGCCTGAGCGTCCTCAGAAAGAAAGAAAAACTGTTGGAAGCTCAAAGGCTTGAGCAGAGAACTTTATTCGATTTAGAGATGATTCAGGAACTCGGTTACTGTGCGGGCATCGAGAACTACTCGCGCTATCTGTCAGGCCGGGAAGAGGGCGAGCCACCACCGTGCCTGTTCGACTATATGCCGGACAAGGCCATACTCATTATCGACGAAAGCCACGTCACCGTGCCGCAGCTCGGCGGCATGTACCGCGGTGATCGGTCAAGAAAGGAAACGCTGGTCGAATACGGGTTCCGCTTACCCTCGGCGCTGGACAATCGTCCTCTCAGGTTTGACGAATTCGACAGACTCTCGCCACAGACTATCTATGTGTCGGCGACACCCGGCAATTACGAAGGCGAACACTCAGACAACGTCGTGGAGCAGCTCGTCCGGCCAACCGGTCTCGTCGATCCGAAAATCGAAGTACGTCCGGCAAGGACACAAGTCGACGATGTGTTATCTGAAATCCATGCACGGACCGCGGTCGATGAGCGAGTCCTCATCACGACGTTGACCAAAAGAATGGCCGAAGACCTGACCGACTACCTCAATGAGCACGGTGCCAGAGTCCGCTACCTGCATTCCGACATTGGCACCGTTGAGCGTACAGAAATTATTCGCGACCTCCGTCTGGGTGCGTTCGATGTATTGGTCGGCATCAATCTGCTGCGAGAAGGCCTCGACATGCCGGAAGTGTCACTCGTCGCGATTCTCGACGCCGACAAAGAAGGTTTCCTGCGATCCGAACGATCTTTGATCCAGACGATCGGCCGTGCCGCGAGGCACCTGAACGGGACGGCCCTCTTGTATGCCGACAGAGTGACGGGTTCGATGCAAAGGGCCATTGACGAGACAGATCGACGCCGCGAACGGCAGATCGCGCACAACAAGCGTCACGGCATCAAACCCGCGACGATTATCAAGCAGGTCGCGGACATCATGGAAGCCGCCTATCCGGTTCCGGGCCGCGGCCGCCGCCGCGTCGCCGAGGACGCGACTCCGTATGAGTCTCTGTCGCCGGAGCAACTCCTGAGAAAGGCGAATAAGCTTGAAAAGCGGATGCTGAAGCATGCGCGGGACCTGGAATTCGAAGAGGCGGCACGCCTGCGGGACGAGATTCAACGAATCCGAAAAGTGGGACTTGGGCTCAACGACCGCCTGGCTGGGTAGCCCGATTGAGCCAAGTATTGCGAATGGCCTGAGGCTTGAGTATCGTAGTCCGCCCTTTTCAGAGACATCCGAAAACGCAGGGCGATTAGCTCGGGGACGAAAGGAAGTGAGTGGTGTCCGCAGCTTGCTGCCCGGGATTACAAGAATCGGGGCCGTGACCTGCGACGAAGGCACTGGATTTAAACAGGGCGATTAGCTCAGGGGTAGAGCGCCACGTTGACATCGTGGAGGTCGGCGGTTCGAAACCACCATCGCCCACCACCCACAAAGCTCTGTGCGCATAGTCAGCATCGAGGCGGCAGCAGTTGGTCCGGTCGCCTGCATAAACCGTTTTTAGCGAAGTTT
>JAPUKV010000043.1 GCA_027295475.1 Pseudomonadota bacterium | reverse complement strand
GTGACTGATGCCATGCACCACTTCTACTATGGCAGGGCTGCCGAAGGTTTTCGCCTGGCTGAGCAGGCGTATCAGCTCGCACCAACAGACGAGGTAATGCAATTTTGGTTCACTGTTGGGTTGCTGCAGACCCTGCAGCCTGAACGAATAGCCGAAGAAGGCGTGGATGACTTGCAGGTTGAAGCGTTGGATCTGCTGGGCCGTCGCGACGAAGCATTCGAGCTTGCATTGAAAATGTCCAGGGAAGGTTATCCAGGGAGTTTGTTCGCTCTCTACAACCGGGCCGAGCGCAGCCAGGAGCTGATCGACTACCTTGAGGAGCGCTGGACCAGTTTGGGCGCGTTTGCCGCCGATCATCCTCAGAATGAGTTTGGCTATGGCTTGATGGCAGAAGTCGCGCTGGCTTACTCCCGCACAGGCAATACGGAACGCTTTGACGACGCGCTACTGCTGGTGAAAAATGCACAGTCGAAGCTGTCAGATCAGGGCGTCGATAATTGGGTATTCATGGTCGAGAACGCGAAGTACCTGGCACTCGCCGGAGAATACGACGAGGCCATAACCCAGCTGGAGAAGGCAATTGATCGCGGCTACCGAGGTTACGCGCCGATCGCGACAACGACACTGATGTTTGAGCCGCTGCGCGATGATCCGCGCTTCGTTGCCGCCGAGGCTGTCATGGTCGACCACATCAACGTCGAGCGACAGGCGCTCAGTCTGGAACCCATCGATCCGCTTAACCAGTTCTGGCGTTAATCTCGCGGCGACGGTTGTCGTCCAACCGCGCACAGATGAGCGCGCCTGCTTGAATAGACCCGCAATCAATCAAGGAAAACAATGAATCCGGTAACCGTCGAACGGCATGGTGCAATTTCAGTCATTACGATCGATAGTCCTCCCGTAAACGCGCTGTCACAAAGCGTGCGGGCAGGGCTGATGGCGTGCCTGGAGAAAGCAAATTCGGACTCAGCAACCAAGTCTGTTGTTATCCAATGTGCCGGGCGGACTTTTATCGCCGGCGCCGACATCCGCGAGTTCAACAAACCACCTGAAGCACCGTTCTTCCCGGACGTGGTTTCTGCGATTGAGGTATGCGACAAGCCGGTGCTTGCCGCAATTCACGGTACAGCGCTCGGCGGCGGCCTTGAAGTGGCCCTCGGTTGTCACTACCGAATGGCAAGCGCCGACGCCGCCGTCGGACTGCCGGAGGTCAAGCTCGGGTTATTGCCCGGCGCGACCGGCACGCAGCGACTGCCTCGCCTGATCGGCGCCGAGAAAGCGCTCGACATGATGCTCTCAGGGAATCACGTGCCCGCGGACAAGGCACTCGAGGCCGGTGTTATTGACAGGATCGCGAGCAGCGACGACTTGCAAGCCGCGGCGCTTGCGTACGCTGACGAATTGGTCGCTGCGGGTCCGCGAAGAATCCGCGACATGAGTGTGGAGTCGCCGGATCCTGCCTTTTTCGAAAATACTCGAAAAAAGATTGCCCCAAAAACACGAGGGCTGTTATCACCGGAGAAAATTATTCGCTGCGTCGAGCTCGCGACACAGGTCGATTTCGACGAAGGGTGCGAAGCGGAACGAGAATTCTTTCTTGAATGCAAAGCATCGCCACAGTCCAGCGGATTGCGGCATGCGTTCTTTGCGGAGCGCGCCGTTGCAAAAGTACCCGGTATCACGAAGGAAACGACACGACGCGAAATCAATTCAGTCGCCGTCATCGGTGCCGGCACGATGGGCGCCGGAATTGCCTACAGTTGCCTGAATGCCGGTTGCGAACTCGTCCTGCTCGACAACAACGACGAAGGACTCCAACGCGGTGAAGCGACTGTTCGAGGCCTTTACGAAGGCGGCGTCGACCGCGGCAAGATCAGCAAAGCACAAATGGCGGATGGCCTCGACCGATTCAGAATCAGCCAAAGCTATGACGACCTGAGCGATGTCGATCTTGTCATTGAAGCCGTGTTCGAAAATATGGCGATCAAGAAGGAAGTATTCGGCAAACTCGACCAGGTATGTAAGAAAGAAGCCATCCTGGCGACAAATACTTCGACGCTGGATGTCGACGAAATTGCCAACGCAACGAAACGCCCCGAAGACGTCGTCGGCCTGCATTTTTTCAGCCCGGCTCATATCATGCGATTGCTGGAGATTGTTCGTGGGTCCGAAACATCGGTCGAGGCCATTGCCAGCTCTCTCGCATTGGCAAAACGCCTCGGCAAGATCGGCGTTGTTGTCGGCAACTGTTTTGGCTTCGTCGGCAATCGAATGTTGTACGGCTATGGCCGCGAGAATCAGCGCCTGTTACTCGAGGGCGCAGCGCCCGAGTACATCGACCGCGTGCTCTACGACTGGGGCATGGCGATGGGTCCCAACGCAGTTGGCGACCTTGCCGGGCTCGACGTCGGCTACAAAGTCCGTCAGGAAAGAACCGATTTACCCGACGACCCTACTTTCTACCGGGTCGCCGACATGCTTGCAGAGCAAGGCCGATATGGTCAAAAAACCGGTCAAGGCATGTATCTGTATGAAAAAGGTTCACGGACGCCTATTCCCGATCCCGAGGTTCAGGAGATGATCAGAGCGGAAGCGAAACGACTTGGCATCGAGCAAAGGAAAATCAGCGAACAGGAAATCATCGAGCGCTGCGTTTACGCGCTGATCGTCGAAGGGGCGCGAATTCTGGAGGACGGGATCGCGACCCGTGCAAGCGACATCGACGTGGTCTGGGTTAACGGCTACGGATTTCCGCGGCACCGCGGCGGGCCGATGCATTATGCGGACTCGATGGGCGCCGACAAGATTTACGATGCGATTTCCAGATTCCAGAAACGACCGGGACTGGGATACTGGAGCGTTCCTGATTTGTTGAAAAATATGCTAACCACCGGGACTGGTTTCGCGGATCTAGCCGACGGTAAGTGACCAGCAATCATTATCTCGAATTGCTCTTTCATCGGTTTCGAGTTTGAGAAGGTGCGCGAGCAAAGATCGTTCCGCCCAACCATACAATCTTTCGTGCACGTCATCGTATACATGCGGCACGAGATCAGTGCAGGCTGATTTTGGATGTTCTTCGAGCGCGGCGATTACTTTAGCTTCTCGTTCCAGGCGGTGCTTGATAATCCAGTCGATGGCTTCGTAAGGACTTTCAAGCAGCCCGCCGTGTCCCGGTACAATTACGGCCAAGACTTTATCCATCAACAGTTCGAGTGAACTGAGATAATCCGACATGTTTCCGTCGGGCGGGTCGATTACGACGGTCGAGCCGTCGATGATGTGGTCGCCCGTGAAAAGCCAGTTCAGCTTCTCATAAAAATAGCAGAGATGATTCGATGCATGTCCGGGCGTATAAACAACCTCAAGTTTGAACTCCGGTGTTGCGAAAATTTCCCCGTTTTTCAGGATGCGATCCGGTATGAAAGTCTTATCCTGGTACTGACCATCGGGAGCTGGTCTTCCCAGGAGTTTAGCGCCGGTCTTTTCTGCGAGACCGGCCGCGGCCGGCGAATGATCGGGGTGTGTATGCGTAACGAGGATCCATTTGATCGGCCCGGGCGCCAAATCGCAGATTGACTCGATATGACTATCGATCGCCGGCCCAGGGTCGATCACGGCAATCTCTTTCTCGCCCAATATATAGGTGTTCGTACCGGGGCCTGTCATCATGCCGGAATTCGGCGCGACCAGTCTGCATACGCCTGGCGCGAGCTTGACCAGCTTGCCCGCGACGAGATCAGTTTTCATGATTCTCCGTCCTTTCGATAGTTCGGTTCATCAGGCATGACAATTCGATTATTTCCGTCGCCTTCGACAAATGCTTTCAAACTTGTCATTTGCTCGACCAGCACACCGTCCACGGCCTCTGCTATTGAATCCAGGCCACCAGGAAGATAGCCGCCAACCGCATAGTTCAAAGTGATAATTGTTCCGTTCTCACTGTCTGCAAACTCCCAGGTCATGTTTCCGCTGACGCCCATCAGGCCAAGCGGGCCAAGGCCGCCGCTCAAACGCAATATCACGCCCGGGTTCACAAACGTAACGGTCAGATGTACGACACCGGCCCCCTCGCCCAGCACTTCGCAAAAGCAGCCCTGGGTCCGCGCATCGATATACATATTGCCGGCATTACCGGAAAGCGTATGATCATCGCTCCACCAGTCACCGATGTTGTCGACGGCGGCATGGTAAACGTCGATACGGCTGGCAGTTATTTCTGTCTTGTGGCTTATTGTGAAGCCACCGGGGGCCGCATCAAGCACGTCGGCATCCGCCGCCGTCACAACGAAACATGCAATCGCCATTGCACTGAATGCTTTCAGAGGTCGTTCATGTGTCATAAGATTCTTCCCCTTACGCATTTCGGCAAATCCAGAGTATGAGTGACATCGCCAAAATGGTCGAATTTATGCATCGGTACAGGAATATGACCGTGCTGAGCGGCGCCGGTTGCAGCACCGGTTCCGGCATTCCCGATTATCGCGACGAAGACGGCAATTGGAAGAATGCGCAACCGGTGCAATTCGGCGACTTTGCCAATAACCGCAACGTGCGCAAACGCTACTGGGCCAGGAGCTTTGCTGGCTGGAGTCGAATTTCGGTTGCGACGCCGAATGCGGCGCACGCCGCACTGGCGGTACTCGAACGAGTCGGTCATGTGAATTTGCTCATAACACAGAACGTAGACAACCTGCATCGCATGGCGGGTAGCCGCAAGGTGATCGATCTGCACGGCGTGCTGCACAAGACACGTTGCCTGACCTGTGAAGCGACCAGTCAGAGGTGCGATTGGCAGGCGAGACTCGAAGAATGCAATCCGGACTGGCATCCGAACGTATCTGCCTACACACCCGATGGCGATGCGGAGCTGTCAGGATCGGACTACCTGGACTTCAATGTACCCGATTGCCCCAGCTGCGGCGGTATCATAAAACCGGACGTCGTTTTTTTTGGGGAAGCGGTACCGACAGAAAGAGTAAGCGTCGCAACGAAAAAACTCGAGGAAAGCGATGCCCTGCTCGTTGTCGGGTCATCGCTGATGGTTTTTTCCGGTTATCGGTTCGCGCGCCTCGCGCAGGAGGCGAATATTCCCATCGTTATTATCAATCGAGGCCGAACCCGCGCCGATGATATTGCTGCCCAAAAATTATCGGGTGATTGCGCGGAAATCCTGCCGCGTATTGTCGACAGGCTGGCCGCCTGATGGACGACGACTGGGCCATCGTATTTGAGAGCAGTCACCGACAGGCTAGCAACGATCGGGCACTTGTCTTGAGTTCGCTGAATATTCCCCACGAGATTCTGCACGACGACCTGGGTTACACACTGGTCGTGCCGGCCGAGGTTTCCGAAAAGGCCAAGTACGAGATCTGGCAGTATGAAAAGGAGAATCAGCAGGCACAACCGCAGATGCCCAGGCCGGTACCGGTATTTCAGAACGCCGTGCCCGGCATTGTTGCCTATATTGTCGTCGTCATTCTTGTCACCTGGCTCGCCGGCGAAAGTGCATTCAACAGGGACTGGCTGGCGGCCGGCCGCGTCGACGGTGAACTGATTCGTCAGGGCGAATGGTGGCGCACGTTGACTGCGCTCACCTTGCACTCGGGCTTCCGCCACCTGGCCGGGAATATCGGCTTTGGCGCCTTATTTGGCCTTCTTGCCGGCCGCCTTTTCGGCTCCGGCCTGACCTGGCTCTGCGTCGTTATTGCCAGCGGGCTCGCCAACACGCTGAACACGCTGCTGCTTGCCTCCAGTCACCGCTCGATTGGCGCATCTACGGCGGTCTTTGCCACACTCGGCCTTGTTGCCGGTTTTGTATGGCGTGCAAAACTCATGGCGCAGGACAGATGGTCATATCGGCTCGGTCCGATCGTCGGCGGTATCGCGTTACTTGCGTACACGGGCACGGGTGATGTAAATACGGACATCGGCGCGCACCTTGCTGGCTTTGTCTGCGGTTTCGGATTCGGAATGTTGCTGACTCTGCTACCCAGGATCCCGTCTGCTCGACGGTTTCAACTCCTTTGCGGAACAACGGCGATTGGCATCCTCGCAGCCTCCTGGATTATCGCATTGCGGCTCTGGGCGTGAGCCCGTCTTACACTGTAGAATTTCGAGCCAGATTTCTGTGCCGGGGGGATTATCCGAAGTGTGAAGAAATTCATCCTGTTTTTGCTGATTATCATGCTCGTGCTTGTCGTGATCTTGCACGTTCGTTACGGCGGTGGTGAGCCGTACCGTGACTTATCAACCAGCCCCCTCATCGAAGAAACCGCTCTTGAAGAAGTCCTGGCTTACCCGGAACCAATCGGAAATCTGGCGGTCAATCACCAAGGCCGCATTTTCTTCACCGTACATCCGGAATCGCGCCCACAGGGAAACAAGCTTCTGGAACTGGTCGCCGGCGCCGCCATGCCGTATCCGAATGGCGCATCTCAACAAAGGCTCTTTAACACTGTCCTGGGCCTTGTAATCGACCGGCGCAATATTCTGTGGACCATCGATCACGGTAATCATGGCTTTGGTAAAGCCAGGCTGCTCGCATTCGATCTCGCATCCGGCGAAGTCGCGCACGACCATCGTTTCAGTGCTGACATTGCCCCTGCCGGTTCCTTCCTCCAGGACCTCCAGGTCAGCCCCGACGGCCAGACCATCGTCATTGCCGATGCGAGTTTCTGGCGAAAGAAGCCTGCCCTGATTGTTTACGATATTCAGCAACACACAGCACGCAGGGTTCTTGAATTACATGATTCCGTGTCACCGGAGAACTATCTGATCCGAAATCAGCTGAAGGATATGACGTTTATCGGCGGTCTGGTCTCACTCAAGGGCGGTGTAGACGGCATCGCATTCGATTCCGAAGGCGAATGGCTTTACTTTGCTGCAATCAATCAAAGCGGGCTCTACCGGATCCGGCTCAAGGACCTGACCAACACCCGGCTGCTGCCGGAGCAACTCGAAAGTCGAGTCGAACGATTCAGCGACAAACCACTGAGCGACGGCCTGAGTACCGACGTTGCCGGCAATGTCTATATAACCGACGTTGAGCACAGCTCCGTGTTTGTCGTCGGGCCGGACAAGCAACCGCAAACACTCGTGAGATCCGACAGGATCCGCTGGGCCGATGCATTGTCTTTCGGGCCGGATGGCTGGTTGTACCTTGCTGACAGCGCCATTCCTGATCAGGTTTTGCAGACCAGGGATCACATCAAGGCAAACGGCCCGTACTACATCTTTCGCTTCCAGCCTGGCTTTGAGGGCATCCCAGGGCAATAGTCCCGGGTTCCGGAGAATTTGGAGAAAGTACGAGGCGGATGTGTGTTGGTGAAACACGCCGTGAATACATCCATGTAGGCTTGGCGCCGGAAGCCGACCGCCATGGATGGCGGGAGTGCAGATGTTGCAGGAGCTTTCATCTGCCCTGCCGGCGACAGTCTCAGACACCAATATCCCGCTCGTACGCGCCGCGTAGTGCATAGTCCTTCGCAGTCAGATACGCTGCACGCCTTTGTCCTTCAGGAAACCAAGCATGCAGGTTGCACTCCTGTACGCCACCGTTGTGCTTATCTGGGGATCGACCTGGTCTGCCATTTCGTATCAGTTCGGTGTCGTTGCCGAGGAAGTATCGGTTGCCTATCGATTTGCTATTGCGGCGGTCACGCTATTTCTATATGCGATCGTTGCGGGCAAGAACATTCGCTTGCCCCTGCGTTACTACCCAATGGTCATCGTGCAGGGCTTTCTACTCTTCTCGATTAACTACTTTTTTGTCTATTACGGCACCACTTACATCACTTCCGGGCTCGTTGCAGTTACTTTCACTTTGATTGTCGTATGCAATGCGTTCTTCGAGCGCGTATTCTTTCGCACACCATTGGAAGGACGGTTGTTGGTCGCCTCGTTTCTCGGCATGCTTGGCATCGGATCGATCTTCTGGCCTGAAGTTTCGGCGCTGAGTTTGCAGGACCGCACGGTTTTTGGCCTGCTCCTGGTTGTCATTGGTGTCGTAATCGCGTCGCTTGGGAATATGGCGGCAGTGGTGAATACGGGACGCAACCTTCCGGTGGTCGCCGTGAACGCCCACGGCATGGCCTGGGGCGCTCTGCTATCGTTCCTGGCAGCCGCGATCCTGGGGCGCGAATTCAATTTTTCCTTTGAACCCGGCTATGTCTGGTCGCTGCTGTTTCTGGCGATTTTCGGCTCGGCAATCGCCTTCGGCTGTTATCTGCTACTGATCCGTAAGATCGGGTCTGCCCGCGCCGCGTATTCTTCTGTATTATTTCCGGTCGTAGCACTGGCAATTTCGACATTTGTTGAAGACTACCAGTGGTCCGTGCTGGCGGTCACCGGCATATCGCTGACGGTGGTTGGCAACTGGCTCGCGCTAAGAAAAACCAAGCGGCCGTTGGTGCCCCCGAAGCAACAATAAACAAAAACACTTTGTATGGAGAAGATACATGAACGAATTAAAAGTGCCCGACTTCGGGATCGATTGGGCTGGACTGTACGAGGAATTCCAGATGGTAGGCCTCGACTTCGGTATAAGGCTCATTGCCGCGATCGCAATCTTCTTTATCGGTCGCATCGTTGTTCACTTCGTGACGAAGGGAATACGCAAAGTTATGGAATCGCAGGAAGTTGATAAGATTCTTCAGACCTTTGTCAGCAATCTCGTCTACTGGGCCTTGATGATTTTTGTTGTCATTGCAGCAATCAACCAGGTCGGCATTCAGACAACTTCCCTGATCGCGATCATGGGCGCAGCCGGCCTGGCCATCGGCCTGGCGATGCAGGGATCATTGGCAAACTTCGCGGCCGGCGTCCTGATCGTGATGTTCCGTCCCTATCGGGTTGGCGATTTTGTCGAAGCTGCCGGCATAGCTGGTTCGGTTCTTCAGGTAGGAATCCTCACCACGGTTTTGAAGACGGGCGATAACAAGCAGATTATCGTCCCGAACGCACAAATCATGGGCAGCATCATTACCAATTATTCTGCCAACGACACGCGGCGCGTCGACCTTGTCATCGGAATCGGCTATGACGACGACATCGACAAAGCACGCGATACACTTCAGGCACTGGTCGATGCGGATGATCGTATTCTTAAAGATCCGTCCTGCCTTATCGCCGTATCGGAACTCGCGGACAGCAGCGTCAACTTCGTCGTGCGTCCCTGGGTCAAATCAGTAGATTATTCGGCGGTCAAATTCGCTCTCACGGAAGCCATCAAGAAACGATTCGACAAAGAAGGTATTTCGTTCCCGTACCCGCAACAGGACGTCCACCTGATTCAGTCTTCGTAGCAACAGAAGCAACGGGGGCGGATTCTATTTTTTTAGGAGACAAAAAAAGTAGAGTCCGCCCCCGTTGCTTCGCCATCAGTCAACAACATCAGGTTCGATAAAGCACCATTGCAGATTCGGAATTTCGTCTTTCAGGCGGCGCTCGAGCGCGTTGATGCTGTCGACTGCTGCATCGATATCCAGGCCTGACCTCATTTTTATTTTTGCCGCCAGCATCGTATCGGGCCCGAACTGCATGGTGATCGTATTGAATACTTTCTCGATGTCGGGCTCCTGACCGATGATATTCTCGATCGCCTCCTGAATCAGCGGATCTGCCGAACGGCCGACAAGAAGCGAGCGAACCCTCGTGGCCACGAATATCGAGACGATGATCAGCACGACCCCGATACTGATTGAGCCGAGTGCATCGTAAGTCGGATTGTTGGTCAGCGAGGCCATGGAAACAAAGGCGAAAGCGAGAACCAGGCCTAGCAGCGCGGCAATGTCTTCGCCCAACACCACGACGAGCTCGGAGCTGCGAGTATGTTTGAGCCAATCTCTGAAAGACCGGCTGGCACGCACGTTTCGAATCTCTCTAAGGCAACCAAACAGGGAAAACCCTTCCAGCACCATGGCAAATACGAGTACCAGTAGAGCAACCCAGACCTGAGACAAGACCTCCGGCTGCTGGAGCTTGTGAATACCCTCGTAAATAGAGAACAGCCCGCCCATGCTGAACAAAAGCACGGCCACGATAAAACTCCAGAAGTAGCTCAGCTTTCCGTAGCCCAGCGGATGCTCACTGTCCGGTGGCCTGGTCGATTGACGCAGCCCGATAAATAGCAGCACCTGATTGCCGGCGTCAGCATAAGAGTGAATCGCCTCTGCGAGCATGGTGCCCGAACCGGTCAGCCAGGCAGCCCAGGTCTTGGCGAGCGCAATGCCGGCATTGGCAAGAAAGGCGTAAAGTATCGCTCTTGCCGTGGAACCATGTGTTGAAGATGCCATATGATCAGAATCTGTCTGTCAACGAACTGATATCGAGTGCGTTAGTAATACTAGCCGATTCAGGCGCGATTCAGTTCGCTTCGGCATAATTGGGCAACATATCCAAGCATAGGGAAGGCCAGATGAACTCAAGTAAGAGACTAGTCATTACAGCGGCGGGGCTAATCCTGGCGGGCTGTGCGGCCAATCCCAAACCAATAATTGACAAACAGGGTGTCAACGAAGAGATATTCGCCCAGGACTGGGCCGAGTGCGAAGCCTATTCTGAAGAAATCGACATCGGCAAGGGCATCGCCAAAGGTACTGCGACCGGTGCTGTCGTCGGCGGAGTAGCCGGCGCAATCGGCGGAGATGCGGGAGAAGGAGCCGCATACGGCGGTCTCTACGGCGGCACGCGCTCCGGCCTCGATGCCGACCGTGACAAGCAGATGGTATTCAAGCGCTGTATGCGAGGCCGCGGATACCGCGTCCTGAACTAATGCCATAAGATCGTAGCAGCGGCTGCTACGCGCCGCTCCTACAGATTGTGGGTGGCATGATGCTCACCGAAAACCCAGCTTCAATGCTCCCTGCGGATTGATCTTGAACGACAGATGAACTACTGTATATCCATCGTGATTATATACTTGACGCATCTACTGTAATTCCTTACAGTATAGTGTAGTTCAGTCGGCCCTACCGGTTCGCCTGCCCTTTTCTCAACCCACGCCCTAAAGCCAGCTAGAGGGATGGCTGATGGGCAGTCATTGGGCGATGGGCCTCCACCCATCGAATTGAGAATTAGGAGAAACACCATGACATGGAAGTCAGGTGATGAAGCGCTAAAGGAGGCAATCAAAAAAGCCTACTTAGCCAAATTAGCTAGGAAAGCTTGATCGTCTTTTGACGATGCTTTAGCAGGCAACCGGTAGGTGTCCGATTTCTTACCATTTCATAGCATCCTGCGCCAAATAGACTATATTTGGTATGTGGAGGTGAAACATGTCAACTTTCATCATTAGCTATGACCTGAACAAACCAGGCCAAGATTACTCCAGCCTGTACGAAGAAATTAAAACGCTTGGTAGCTGGCGGCATAACCTTGATTCAACATGGGTGGTCAATTCATCACTCTCCGCCGAGCAGATTCGTGACCGGCTCTGGGCCGAAATGGACAATAACGATGCGATCCTTGTTGCTAAGTCAGCTGGCATCGGCGCTTGGAGTGGGTTTGATAACAGCGCGTCTAAATGGTTAAAGGCTCGTCTTTAATGGGCTTCGCGGCTCCATAGGGAATACCGCGAATCTTGAATTGTATCCCTAACGCTTTCGCTATATGCGAGAGTAGTTTGATTCTCATAATGTCCTCATTAAATAAAGATGAATTCTGGGCCAAACTCGATGCATTAGGCGACGAAGAACAAGTCCGGCAAAAAGTCGATGTCGGCGACTATGGGGAAAACAAACACAAATGGGCCGTCGCTTGGCTTGCCAAGCAAGACAGACAAAAGCTAGCAACTAAGCAGACGCCGTGGTACAAGACATTGCCAGGAATGATTATTATTGGCGTCTTTATTGGTCTTTGTGTGGCTTATCTTTCTTATCGCTTCGGTTGGCGTTAAGAACCAACAGAATATAAGTAATTGCGGCAGCAATCCCACCTAGAATCGGCGGGTCAATCATTTCTTGCGTTTCTTCTTGATAGCCTTTCTAGGCTTAGGTGGCGTATTCAGCATACGCCGTAATATGTCATCTGGATTAGGTAACTGTTCCTTGTCGCTCATTGGTCTGTTTACTACTCCTGTATATCAATCGCTTACCAGCTATGCCCTTCAGGGCTATATCAGTGCGCTCCATGTCACTGTAACCGTTCGCTGTCCTATACGTAAACCTATGGTCAAACTCAGCACAATATCGCTGTAGGTGCTGTTCGCTCACATGCTGGTAAACACCAGACAAACCACGTTTCATCACACCAAAATAGCTTTCCAGCGTATTAGTGTATATATCGCCACGGACATACTCACCGCTACTATGGTCAATGGTGTTGTGTTCTGCAAAATGCTTGTTCAGGCCACGATACTGACCAGCCGCATCAGTCATCAGCCGTGCAACGGGGTTAATATTTTCTTCCAATATCGGCTTTAATGTTGGGGCCGTAACGTTAGGTACATGAAACGACCGTACTCGACCGCCACGCTCAACTAAGGATAAGACTTTCATCTTGTGGCCTGAGCCACTCATATGCTTTGGCTTGTGCTTTGGACGTTTAGCACCGACAAATGTTTCATCAGCTTCAACAGGGCCGCCCTCAGACCCAAGCATCTCGCCTGAATCATCCCGCATGGCTTCACGAATACGGTGAGTCATGAACCATGCAGTTTTGTAGGTAACACCTAGTGTTCTGTGTAACTGGTGGCTACTGATGCCCTTCTTACTGGAACACAACAGATAAACAGCCATCAGCCATTTATGAAGCGGAACATGGCTGCGTTCAAAGACGGTGCCTACAGTTACCGTGAACTGTTTGCCACAAAGATACTCACCGCACTTGTACAAGCCCGAACGAGTCTTTAACTGCCAAGCCTTTGCTAGAGACCCACAATGAGGGCATTCAGGACCATCGGGCCACCTGATGGACTCTAGGCGTTCTCTGGCTTTGTCTTTATCTAGGAAGTAAGGGGCTGTTAGATCGCACATGGCTATCTCCTTGAATAAGAGATAGACTGTACACTAATACAGTAGGTGTGTCAAGTATATAATCGCGATATCCATACAGGTCACGTGTAATCCCCATGCTCCCACAAGCGCACAAAGGTCGCGGTGCGATCTCTCGTATCGCCGGTCGCTTCGAAAAGACGCGGGTCGAGTTATCAGACGAAGAGGCGTATGCGAGGGAAGCACAGGCGCCGCCTACCGAGCTTCGTGCAATGCAGGCGGGCCGCATCATCAGTACGAATACCTCGCCTGATGTGCCTTTCGACCGTTCGATAAATCCGTACCAGGGCTGTGAGCACGGCTGTATTTATTGTTATGCGAGGCCCAGCCACAGCTACCTCGGTCTGTCGCCTGGGCTGGATTTTGAATCAAAGATTTACTACAAGCCGAACGCCGTAGAGCGATTGCTTGAAGCGTGGGGAAAACCGAGTTATGAGTGCAGGCCGATCACGATAGGAGCCAACACAGACCCGTATCAGCCGGCGGAAAAAAAGCTGCGTATCACACGCCGCTTGCTGCAGGCGTTTCTCGAGCACAGACATCCGGTCAGCCTGATCAGTAAGGGGGGCCTTATGAGTCGCGACCTCGATTTGCTCGAAGCGCTGGCAGCAAGAAACCTGTGCTCGGTGGCGATCAGTGTGCCGACGGTGAACCGGCCTCTGAAG
>JAPUKV010000042.1 GCA_027295475.1 Pseudomonadota bacterium | reverse complement strand
ATTAGTGATAGAAATCTCTATACTTCATTGGGTTATGCGACGATATGCGACAAGGTGCTACCCCAACGGCGGGGGACGCCCTCTCCGCCAATAAGTCGGACGTTCGTCGCGTCTCTTTTCGTCGTTAACTGGGCCCGGCAGATTATGGGAGTCTGACCGGGCCTCAGTTGCTAATTCGCGCTCAGTAGCCCCAGGCGCCGACTTTGCGATACGACTCGATGTGCACGACGGAGCGAATGTCGCCGACTTTTGCTGCGAACGTGCGGAACGCATCGCTCGCGTACAGCTTGTCTATGTACTTGTTTACCGAGGCGAAATCATCGCCGCCAATCAGGACGGCATGCGTCGCGGCACGGCTGCCCGAGCGAATGGCGACGAGGCGCAGCACACCCGGATTTCCAAGCGCATCGTTCATCTCTTCCAGCGCCGCAGCGTAAACGGCGGGGTCCTGAACGTTTACCAAGTAGACTAGAAGATAGTCCGCCGTGTGGCGCGGCTTGCCGTAATCGGCGACGACACCGGCCATGTCGGCAGCGACGAACTCAGCGTCCTCCATGGCGAGTTGCCAACGGCTCCACCCGTGACTCGCCCGACGTTTGTCGTCGCGCTCATCGCGCTCTGCATAGTTATCAAAGTCCACGACGATCTTGTGCGAGCCATCCCGCACGCCGAAATCGGCCGAGTAGACAGTGACATTGGAGCCTTTCATGGCCGCATCGGAATACAGATCATCCATCGCCGCTTTCACCTCACTCGAGCTGACATTCTCCAAGGAATAGACGGCTTCGAACTGCTGCGCCTGCACACTGGCGCCGACCAGAACAGAGACCGACAGCACGATCGCGGATAGTGTTTTTCTTGTCATTTCTTTCCCCTGATGAGTTTTTGTTTTGTGAACACAGATAACTATAGCAGTTGCAGCGAGTTGTACTGCACTGCCAAGCGGCCGTGAGGATCAGTATTAAATATCGATTAGCTTTAATGGGCTGACGGTGCGGGTCCGCGCTGAAATCTGGCAGAAAATTACTGAATCTCTGCTAATTTCCCGCGGAGCAGGGAGTATGGATCAAAGATCGGCGGAGCGTGGTTCGGTCAAGGCTCATCGCACCTCGGGTAGTCCTGTGCGGATCAGCGGTACGGGAAGGAGAGCGGATTCGCCGGAGAGCATCCTCCGCAGAGGACTCGCTCCACCGCCAAAAGCAAATGGTCCCTCAAGGGCCCATTTGCTTTTGGGAGGGGGTCTGGGAAGAGAACCCTGTTCGGCAAATCGGCAGGAAAGCTATCGGTTGTCGATTTCCAAATGAATACCTAAGCTGTAACTAAGATAAGCAAACCCGAGCCTGTTATTGATAGGGGGAAATGTGCAATGAATATCGAAACCGCTGTATTGAGCCTCGAAAATCCCGTATTTCAGACATATGTGATCGCTGCCTGCATCATGATTCTGAAACTTATGTTTCAACCATGGATGACCGTAGTCCGGATGATGGGGGCAGGGGGTGGCTTCCGGAGCCCGGAAGATCTAAAGAAAACTCCCCTGAACCCCAGGCCCGAGCCGGCGCAACTTGAGGTTAACGAGTACGTAGATCGCTCGCGCCGACTTAACTTGAACGACCTTGAGAGTATTCCTGGTTTCCTCGCTGCGGGACTTTTATTCGTACTCATTGGACCACCGCTGTTACTTGCGCAAATCCTGATCTGGACCTACGTGGCTTCCCGGGCGGCACATTTCATCGCCTATTCGACAGCTCAGATCCATGATATTCGCGCGTTTTGCTGGAGCTGGAGCTCTCTGTCAGTTATCGCAATGGCAGGATACACGCTGATGAAAGTGCTTTAGGTGCCCAATTCTCTTATTCCTGGCTATCTGGCTGGTTTTCCTTGAGGTAGGGCATTCGAACCACCTCCAGATAGCGTTCATCGCCATCGCGCGGCAAGGCGTTGAAATGCAGGCCCACCAAACCATCGTCATTGACCCCCAGAAACAGCCGCGTCTGCCCGATTTCTGCCAGGGTCAACAGCGACAAATTGCGCAGCTTGCTAACGCGTGCCAAAGCACTGTCGTCCTGGAAATCGAAATCGGCGATCGCTCGCGGCCAGTCGTCTGAGTAGGTCATTGCTTCGACTGAATCAAACAAATGCCGGCGAGATGCATACCCCGACTCTGCGTGCAACGCTTCTACGGAGAGCGTTACCTCTGGCAGTGGTTCACTGTCGGTGTTGGAGTACTGCACATCATCGGCAAATCCTGCCGCCGGCAGCAGCATACCGATGGTTAACAGTGTCATCCAACTGGCTTTGGGCATGATGCGACTCCCCTTATTTATGGCGGTATTCACCACGTCATTCGGGTCATTCAATCGATATTGTTATTCGTTGTTCCAATCTGCCAGAAATCCGTGCTAATTTCGTTCGTCTGCATCACGCCCATGACATCTGATTGCGTCACGTTTTATGTAAGGTAGCTGCTTGGTAGCACGGATCCCAGTCAGCGATTCGGCTGACGACCGCTTGTTGTCTTATTATTTGCGCGTGTCCGTTTTTAGCCGGCTACAGGGGAGCTGGCCACACTTGCGAGGTCTGAATTCGTTCGAATTGATTTAATTGGTGGGCGATACTGGGCTTGAACCAGTGACCTCTGCAATGTGACTGCAGCGCTCTCCCAACTGAGCTAATCGCCCACGGAACTACGTTTGAAGGACAGGAAAATCAATTTCCAAAGCCCACCGTGTTCAACGAATTCTAGCAAATTTGAGGCGTGCTTTAGCGAAGTCTGGTATTTGAGGGGCACTGTCGGTTGAGATGGCACGTACGAAGCAGCCGGGCAGGTGATAGACTTTCGACCGGCAAAAAACCAAGCACAGAAGTCCTGTCTATTTGGCCACGCGAAACATTGGTTTCTACTGGAGATAAGTGATGCGCCGACGCGAGTTTCTATTTTTGCTGCCGGCAAGCTTGGCCTTGCCTGGCGAGTTGTTGGCGGCTCGCCCGAACCCGTTTCGCGTCCGCACCATCACCGCGGGTGTCCCCTTGGCACTGGACGGTTGGGACCGACAGTTTCAACAGGCCGCCGCTTTTCTCGATGCTGCGCGGAGCGATTTTCAGGCTCGGGGATACGAGGTGCAGACATTGCGTATCGCCACCCAACCCCTGGCCGAATACCTGAGCGACTGGCCAAGTTCGGGAGGATTGCAGGTGCTTTCCGAGCTGGATGAATTTTGCCAGCAACAAGACCTGATCCTTAGCGTTGGCCCGATTATCAATTCGAATCAATACGAGCCCAAGCTGGCCGACTGGGCCGCGGAACTGATCCGCAGCACCAGTCGTATCAGCTTCACGGTAGGAATCGCCTCTGCCGACACCGGCGTCCACCCAGCCGCCATCCGATCGGCCGCCGAGACGATTACCGCCATCGCGCGAGCATCCGCCGGCGGAGAGGGCAACTTCCGTTTCGCGGCGACCGCGCACTGCCCGCCTGGTACACCGTTTTTCCCGGCCGCCTGGCACCGGGGCGAGCCATCCTTCGCCATCGGCCTCGAGACTCCGCCGCTGCTGCTCTCGGCGGTCAAATCGCTACCCGAGAACGTGCCCGCAGCGCGCCACATTGCCATGGCCATGGATACTGCCCTGGCGCCGGTGCAATCGCAGGCCGAAGCGATTGCCAGGCGTACCGGGCGATCCTACTTAGGGATCGACACGTCGCCGGCTCCAGGCCCCGACGCAAGCATCGGAGAGGTCATCGAAACCCTCACCGGCGTGCCGTTCGGCAGCGCCTCCACGCTGCGCGCCTGCGCTAGTATTACCGAAGGCCTCAAGAAGTTGCAGGTCAAAACCTGTGGCTATTCCGGACTGATGCTGCCGGTACTGGAGGACACGGTGCTGGCCAGGCGGGCGGCGGAAGGCCGCTACGGGATTGCAGAGCTGCTGCTCTATTCGAGTGTCTGCGGCACCGGCCTGGACGTAGTACCACTTCCCGGCGACAGCTCCGCGGAGTCATTGGCGTCGGTCATTGGGGACGTGGCCGCGCTATCGGCTAAATACCAAAAGCCGCTTTCCGCGCGGCTGTTTCCCGTTCCCGGCAAGATGGCCGGCGAAACGGTGACTTTCAACAATCCGTTCCTGACCGATTCGGTTGTGATGAAACTCGACTAATTCTGTCCAATGAGTGCTGGCGGCGAACTTTAGCTGTAGTCCTGGTACGACTTCTCCTCGATGATCTCCGAGCCGAGATGCAGGTTCACATCCTTTTTCGCCTGTGCGCGTTTGTCATTCGTGACATATACGGCTCGTGCTAACTCGATGAACCTTTCCCCGAAGCTGTTTTGCCGTTCCTGGTCGCGGATATCATCTTCGATTTCCCAGAGTTCCTCATTGATTGTTTTCAATTGCTGGTGAAGGTCTGCGATGACTTTGTCCTCCGTGACGGAGTCCGACCAGACATTGCTCAGTAACTCAAGTTCGTGACGGACATTTGCCACCTTTTGTGGAGCATCGATCCGCTCGGATTTGATTTCCAGGATCGTAATCTTGTCGAGTAGCTCGCCGGGCGAAATGGGTACAAGGATTTCTTTCATTGTCTGCAGCGGGCATCAGTACTGGAGAGCAGAATATACTGCATTCGGCTGCCTGGAGCCGGGCAACTCATTGGGGCAACTAGAGTTGACAGAGCTTTGCGGCCGCAGTTGCCAGCGTGGCATCGTCTTTCGCAAAACAAAAGCGCAGCTTGTTGCCAGGCAGCGGCTCTTCGCAGAATACCGATATCGGTATTGAGGCGACGCCGATCTCCCTGGTAAGTCGCCTGGCGTAAGAGACGTCGTCCTCGTCGCTGATAGCAGAGTAGTCCAGGATCTGAAAGAAAGTGCCTTTTGCCGGCTCGAACTCGAAACGAGATGCGGTCACGAGATTGCAGAAATAGTCCCGTTTTGCCTGGTAAAAGGCCGCCAGTTGCAGATGATGCTGCGGTGTGGTTGTCATGAAGTCCGCGAGTGCATGCTGAATCGGTGTCACAACTGCGAAACAGTTGAACTGATGCACCTTTCGAAACTCCTCGGTCAGCGGCGCCGGTGCGATGCAATAGCCGACTTTCCATCCCGTCGCATGATAGGTCTTGCCAAAGGAAGAAATTACCAGGCTTCGTTGCCTCAGTTCATCGTGCATTAACATGCTTTGATGTCTGGCGCCGTCGAATACGATGTGTTCATAAACCTCGTCGGAGAGCAGAAGTATTTCGGTATCACGCACAATTTCGGCCAGTGAGTCGAGATCCGCGGCTGCCAGAATCGAGCCGATCGGATTCTGCGGGAAATTGAGAATGATGAGGCGCGTCTTATCGTTTACTGTATCGGCGAGACGCTGCCAGTCGATGTGAAAATCAAAGCCATCGCCGGCGCTGGTCAGCGGAATATGCACCGTGCGGCCGCCCGCGAGCGTGATCGCCGGCCCGTATGAATCGTATGCCGGATCGAAAACGATCACATCGTCTCCGGGCCTCACGATCGCCTGAATCGAGCTGAACAGCCCTTCGGTCGCTCCGTTGCACACGGTAATTTCGGTGTCCGCATCGGCAGACCTGCCGTAGAGACTTGCAACTTTCGCAGCGATGGCTGCGCGCAATGCCGGCACGCCGGGCATCGGTGCATATTGATTGGCGCCTGAGCGCAGATAATGCTCGATCAATGACAGCAAATCATCGGGTGGTTCGAAGCTCGGAAAACCCTGCGAAAGATTGATGGCATTGCAATCGAGAGCGAGCTGGCTCATGACCGTGAATATCGTCGTGCCCACGTCCGGCAGTTTGCTTGATATGAGAGGCTGCATAGCGCCGTGACGATGGCATCCGGGTCGAGGCGATGTCAATGGATGGCTGGTCTGCGAGGAATGCGCAGCCTGGCAGGCGACCGCTCAAGTGGGCGTAGCAATCGGCCCGGCCTCTGAGTCATAATCGCCGTCGGTCCGCGTCGGCTCCCCCGCGACGGTCAGCCGTGAACCCCGTCAGGCCCGGAAGGGAGCAGCGGCAGCGGTGACACCGGGTGCCGGGGACGGGCTGGCGCGGGCCTTCTCACAGGAAATTGTGGTTTGTCGACAGTGCCCCATTGGTTACACTGGTCGATCTGGCCGGCAATCGATCTTCACAGACAAAACGCTAACAAACATGAGTTATCTCGTTCTCGCTCGAAAATGGCGCCCGAAAAACTTTTCTGAGACGGTGGGGCAGGAGCATGTTCTGCAGGCACTGACCAATGCTCTGGAAAGCGGGCGCTTGCACCACGCCTACCTGTTTGCCGGAACACGTGGCGTTGGCAAGACGACGATTGCACGCATTCTTGCCAAGGCGCTGAACTGCGAGACAGGCGTTACTGCAAGTCCGTGCGGCAAATGTTCGGCCTGTGTGGAGATCGACGAAGGCCGCTTCGTCGATTTGATTGAAGTCGACGCGGCGTCGAGGACCAAAGTCGAGGATACGCGCGAGCTCCTGGACAACGTGCAATACGCACCCGCGAGCGGCCGCTATAAGGTCTATCTGATCGACGAAGTGCACATGCTGTCGAGGAGCTCGTTCAACGCATTGCTGAAGACGCTCGAAGAGCCGCCGCCGCACGTCAAGTTTCTGTTGGCCACCACCGATCCCCAGAAACTTCCGGTGACCGTTTTGTCGCGATGCCTGCAGTTTAATTTGAAACGCCTGACACCGAAGTTGATAAAGGACCGCCTCGCGCATATCTGCGAAGCTGAAAAGGTTAAGGCTGATGTACCGGCTTTGGCGATGCTGGCGCGGGCGGCGGACGGCAGTCTGCGTGATGCGCTGAGTCTTCTTGACCAGGCGATTGCTTATTGCGGTGGAGATGTTCTGGAAGAGCCCGTCGGTGTGATGTTGGGCACGATCGACCGGCAACACGTCTCAGCACTGTTAAAACTGCTTGCAAGCGGCGATGCTCCGGGGCTTCTCGGTGCCATTGCCGAAATCGACCAGCAGTTTCCCGACTATGCCCGGCTGCTGGAGGATCTTGCGAGATCCCTGCAGCGAATCGCCGTCTATCAGGTCGTGGGGGCAACGGACATGGAGGACGACCTCGCCGAGGGCGAACTTGCGGAGCTCTCGGCAAACATGGCGGCCGAAGACGTACAGCTCTTTTACCAGACAGCAATACTCGGCCGCCGTGATCTTCATCTTGCACCGGACCCGAGATCTGGCGTCGAGATGACGCTTCTGCGGATGCTGGCGTTTCAACCGCCCGGAGCGGCGAGACACAGCGATGCGAATAGTCCAGGTCTGCAGGCAAGGGATAATTCCACGGGCGATGCCGGATCGAAATCGGCCCCGCTTGCTCCGGTCGCCACCGAGGCGCAGGAGCCTGTCAGGGAAAAGTCGGAGTGGCAGGACCCGGACTGGAGCATCCTGATCAAGGAGCTGAACCTGACAGGCGCCAACAAACTGCTTGCCAGCAACTGCGCGTACCTGCACCGGGAAAACCATACTCTGTATTTCAATCTGGATAGCCGCTCGGAGTCGCTGTTGACCAAGTCGCGGCAAAAAGCGCTTGCCGCGGCCGTATCCGAGAGGTTCGGCGAACCGCTGCGAGTTCAAATAACCGTCGCGAAGTCTGCCCCGGACACCCCGATACAGGAGGAAGCCAGACGGGTCGACGAGGAAATGGAGGCCGCCCGGGCCTCACTCGAGTCCGATCCGAATGTCAAAGCGTTGCAGGATATGTTCGGTGCGCAACTGAATCCGGACTCCATCGAACTGATACATCAGGCGTCGGGCGAGACCCAGGCGTCCGACAAGCAGTCGTCATCGACGGACTAGTCAGGAGCAAAGCATGAAAGGGGGCATCGGCCAGCTGATGAAACAGGCCCAGCAAATGCAGGCCGACATGAAAAAGGCCCAGCAGGAAATGGCCAAGCTCACTGTGACGGGCGAGTCAGGTGCCGGCATGGTGAAGATTTCGATGACCTGTCAGCATCAGGTACAAGCCCTGGAAATCGACGAATCGCTGATCGGCGATGACAAGGAAATGCTCGAGGACCTGATCATTGCTGCATTCAATGACGCAATTCGGCGCGTTGAAAAAATGATTCAGGAAAAATTCTCAGGCGTAGCATCGGGCCTTGGCCTCCCTGCCGGCATGAAGTTGCCTTTCTGATTGCCGAAAACTGCGTGTCTTATTCCCCGCTCCTGATCCGTCTCATCGATGCCCTGCAATGTATGCCGGGTATCGGGAGAAAGTCTGCGCAAAGAATCGCGTTTCACCTGCTTGAGCGCGATCGCGATGGTGCGAAGGAATTGTCCACGGCGTTGGCGGCCGGCGTTTCCGGGATAGGCCATTGCACTCGCTGCCGGATGTTTACCGAGCATGAACTTTGCAACATCTGCAGTGCATCCGGCCGTGATGGATCCCTGTTGTGTGCCGTCGAATCACCGGCAGATGTGATGGCAGTCGAAGACGCTACAGGCTACCGTGGACTCTATTTCGTGCTGATGGGGCACCTGTCACCGCTCGATGGCATCGGTCCGGAAGAGCTGGGGCTGGAGGCCCTCGAAAAACGTCTGGCCGACGAGGAGGTCAAAGAACTCATCATTGCAACAAATCCAACCGTCGAAGGCGATGCGACAGCGCATTTTCTGGCGGACATGGCCGGCCGGCACAACGTTCCTGCCAGCCGTATCGCCCATGGAGTACCACTCGGCGCGGAGCTGGAATACATCGATGGTGGCACCTTGTCGCATGCATTTTTTGGGCGCCGATTGATTGATCAATAGTCGACCATTTTCCGGGAGCTAATAATTGCAAATGAATGATGCTGACTGCCTTTTCTGCAAGTTTGTCTCTGGAGAACTCAACGCTGACATCGTCTACGAGACAGATAAAGTATTTGCGTTTCGCGATATTAATCCACAGGCGCCAACCCACGTTCTGATCGTTCCGCGCAAACACATTGCGACGATCAACGATCTGACCGATTCCGACAGGGAAGAGATCGGCAATCTTTACCTTGCCGCCAAAGAAGTGGCGCAAGAGGTGGGTTTTAGTGAGGACGGTTACCGGGTTGTGATGAATTGCAACGCGGCGGCAGGGCAAACCGTCTTTCACATTCATTTGCATCTTTTGGGCGGCCGAACATTCAGCTGGCCGCCGGGTTGATCAGCCTTGTTGGACCACTAGTATTTTTTGTCAGTCAGCTTCTTCGTCAATGCCAGCAGGCGTTTGTAACTTTCATATCGCCGCGCACTGATTTGTCCGGCCTCGATTGCAGCTTTGACTGCACAATCAGGTTCGCGAAGATGGCGGCAGTCTGAAAACCTGCAGTCTGCGCCGAATCTGGCGACCTCCCGAAAGCCTCGTATCACGTCATCCACATTATCTGTGCCTGGTGCATAGTCACGCACGCCGGGCGAGTCGATGACTGTGCCACCATTCGGTAAAGCCAGCATGACGGAGTTGGCCGTGGTGTGACGGCCCTCACCGCTGCCTTCGGAAACGGCAGTGGTTGGCTGATCGGCGTACTCGGAGAGACGGTTAATCAGGCTGGATTTGCCGACGCCGGACTGGCCCACAATGATTGCTGTCTGCTTGGCGAGAAGGGCCTGTAACGCGTCCAGATTGCTCCCGGACCTGGCACTGCAAAGCACCGTTTGGTAGCCGATGCGTTCATAGTCTTGCAACGTCTCCGTGGCGCCGGTGCCGGGTTCTGCCAGATCGGTTTTGTTGAAAATGACCGCGGCGGAGACACCCATCAGCTCCGCCGCGCAAAGATATCGATCAACAATGAACCAGTCGGGCGCCGGTCGCTCGGCAGTTACAACCGCGAGAAAGCTCAGGTTCGCAGCAAGTACTTCTACCTTGCCACGGGTACTGGGACGGGCCAGCTCATTCCTGCGCGGCAAAATGCCCGTAATGAGCCACTCGGGCTCGTTGGCGATGGGTTCGGCTTCGACACGATCGCCACATACCGGCCGCAACCGTTTGCCTTTTACACGCGCACTGACTTTCTCGCCATTCGCGAGTTGGAGGGCCATTCGGCGGCTAAAAGTTGCCACGACGAGTGGCTCCTGTCCATCGGACAGTAGCATCGTCATTCAGCTCTTGGGCTCAGTGCCTGCATCGGGGCAGAGTATGCCGTGATGCGGGCGGTCTTGCATCCCTCGTCGCGGTACACTATTGAATCTGACCCGCCGGCGACTATCAAACGGCCGCTGGCATGGAGTTCACAAAAGAGGTGTGAATGACTGACGAAAATGATAATCGGGTGGGAGAGTCAACGACAAACCTGATCTGGATTGACCTGGAAATGACGGGGCTTGACACAATCTCCGACCACATAATCGAAATCGCAACAGTCGTCACCGACAGGCAGTTGAACGAACTGGCGGAGGGGCCGGTAATCGCGATACGTCAGAGCCGGGAATCCATGGATGCGATGGATGAATGGAATACTCGCCAACACGGCGAGTCCGGACTAACCGCTCGAGTGTTCGCAAGCGACACGAGCATGCAGGAAGCGGAGTTCGAGACGCTCAAGCTACTCAAAAAGCATGTTGCCGCAGGTGCGTCCCCGATGTGCGGAAATAGTATTTGTCAGGATCGCCGTTTTCTTGCGCGCCAGATGCCCACACTTGAAGCGTTCTTTCATTACAGAAACCTGGATGTAAGCACGCTGAAAATTCTCGCGCAAAACTGGGCGCCGGATGTCGCGAACGGATTTAAGAAAGAGTCGACGCACCGGGCGCTGGCGGATATCAGGGATTCGATTGCAGAGCTTTCGTACTATCGTGACGCGCTTTTTGATCAGAGTGTATTGCGTAAAGAAGCATGATGGGTAAGCCGAACGCGCCGGCATCCGGACGAAACAGACAGCCGATTCTGGAGGTACTCGAGATCGAGTTGCGCGATTGCGGCTCGGTCCTTGAGATAGGCTCCGGTACCGGTCAACACGCCGTGTTTTTCGCTGAGGCAATGCCATGGCTGACCTGGCAAACAAGTGATCTCGCCGAAAACCATCCGGGCATCAGGTCATGGATAGCAGACGCCGGGCTGCCGAACGTCCGGGATCCAATACTGCTGGACGTGCAACAGGCGCAGGGCGTCAATGGTGCATACGATGGCTTATTTTCGGCGAATACGGCCCATATCATAAGCATGCCGGCAGTGCGTTGTATGTTCGATGTTGCCCGGCGGCTCCTGTCGGATGATGGCGTGTTTTGTCTTTACGGGCCGTTCAATGAGGACGGGGAGTTCAGTAGCGACAGCAATGAAAACTTCGACCGATCGTTGCGTAGCCAGGACCCTGTGATGGGAATTCGCAATCTGGAAGATCTGGATGATTTCGCTGACAAATCAATGATGCACCGTGACAGACTCTACGCAATGCCCACGAACAATCTGTTGGCGGTCTGGCGCAAGCAAGGTATGCAGAAAGAAAATGACGCTTCATAAGGGCGGTTGCCACTGCGGCCGCATCAGATTTGAAGTGGAAGCGCTGGGAGACTTAGAGGTCAATGAGTGCAATTGCAGCATTTGTCGTTTGACCGGGTTCCTGCATCTGATCGTGCGCAAGGACGATTTCAGACTCGTCAGCGGCCAGGACGACCTATCGACCTATCAGTTCAATACTGGTGTTGCCAGACACTTTTTCTGCGCCGTGTGTGGCGTCAAGTCGTTCTACATACCGCGGTCCAATCCCGACGGTTACAGTGTCAATGCACGTTGCCTGGATCCGGGGACCGTCACGTCGATGACCATTGAGACGTTCGATGGACGAAACTGGGAGGCGCACGCGCACACGCTGCGTCATCTGACGGAATGAAGTGTCAGTATTTGCCGACAAAGCCTGCCGGGTAGCCCTGCGTCCACCAATATCACCTTGACGGAGTACCAGGTCGCGCTGGTACCAAAAATGCGCTTGCCTTATAGTTGGCAGAATTGGCATTGGGCGATTTGAAACAATGATTAAGAGACCAGTTTGGCAAATTGTATGTTTCCTGGGCTGCGGTCTGCTTGCTGTCGTGAAGACGCTCGCGGCGCCGGCCTGGGTCAGCGACAATTTCGAGATCATGCTGCGCTCGGGCCCGAGCAGCAGCAATGCGATTCAACTGATGATTACCAGCGGTACACAGCTCGACGTCCTCGAGCGCGACGAGGAGGCAGGCTATTCAAGAGTAAGGACAGGAGGCGGCACGGAAGGCTGGGTACTTAGCCGCTACCTGATGTCCGAACCGCCCGCCCGCGAACAACTGGCAACATTGACGAGTCAACTGACCAGTGCCAATGCCCAGGGAACATCAATGCGCTCTCAGCTCAAAGCCATAAAAGTGGAATACGACAGTGCCAACCGGCAGATTAAAATGCTCGAGACGGAGAGAGACAGGCTAGAGTCAGAGTTGGCGGAGATCAGGCGGACAGCCGCAAATGTTCTGTCAATCGACGATCGGAACAAGGAGTTGCTGCAACAACTGACCGATGTCGAGATCAGGGCAAGCATCCTTGAGCAGGAGAATCAGGAACTCGGCAGTCAACAAACCCGGTATTGGTTCTTGAGCGGTGCCCTGGTTTTGCTGGTGGGCATCATATCGGGCTTGAGGTTGCCCAGGGTTCGCTGGCAACGACAATCCAGATACGACAGCTTTTGATCAGGAATCGCCCGTCAGGACGAGCGATTTGTTATACCGTTTCACCAGCCAGGAACATCCAGGTCTCGATTACGGTGTCCGGATTCAGGGACATGCTTTCGATGCCTTGCTCGACAAGCCATTTCGCAAGGTCCGGGTAATCGGAAGGACCCTGGCCGCAGATGCCGATATATTTATTCCTCGCCTTGCATGCTGAAATAGTCATTTTCAGAAGTGCTTTCACGGCATCATCACGTTCGTCAAAAAGCTCGGCTATCAGTGCAGAATCGCGATCAAGACCAAGCGTCAACTGAGTCATATCATTGGAACCAATCGACATGCCGTCGAAATGATCCAGGTATTTGTCGGCCAGCAAAGCATTCGTCGGCAGTTCCGACATCATGATGATTTTGAGTCCGTCTTCGCCACGCTTCAAATCGTTCCTGGCAAGCAGGTCGATGACATCAATTCCCTGCTGCACCGTACGGACAAACGGAATCATGATCTGGACGTTCTTTAGGCCCATGTCCCCGCGCACCTTGCGAAGCGCGGCGCACTCGAGTTCGAAGCAGGGCCGAAAACTGTCAGCCACGTAGCGAGCCGCACCGCGAAACCCGAGCATCGGGTTTTCTTCCTTGGGCTCGTATGCTTCACCACCGATGAGGTTCGCATATTCATTGGACTTGAAGTCGGATAAGCGAACGATTACAGGCTCGGGAGCGAAAGCGGCCGCGATCGTGCTGATGCCTTCGGCCAGCTTATCGATGAAAAACCCAACCGGGTCGTCGTACCCTGCCATTTGCTCATCAACTGCCTCTCGCGTCTCAGTGTCGAGCTGTTCATAATCGAGCAAAGCTTTGGGATGCACGCCGATCATACGGTTGATTATGAATTCAAGCCGGGCCAGTCCGACTCCTTTGTTCGGAATTCTGGCGAAGTCGAAAGCCCTGTCTGGATTACCGACGTTCATCATGATTTTCACGGCAATGTCCGGCAATGAATCCAGCTCGATTTGTGTGCGTTCAAATTTCAGCAGGCCTTCATAAACGTAGCCCTCGTCACCCTCTGCGCAACTAACAGTGACCGCTGTGCCGTCGGCAATGCGCTCCGTCGCGTCACCGCAGCCGACAACGGCCGGAATACCAAGTTCTCGTGCGATAATTGCTGCGTGACAGGTTCTGCCGCCGCGGTTCGTAACGATAGCCGATGCGCGCTTCATTACCGGTTCCCAGTCCGGGTCAGTCATATCCGATACCAGGACGTCGCCTTGTTGCACACGGCTCATTTCGCTGACATTGCGAATAATTTTTGCGGTGCCGGTCCCTATCTTCTGCCCGATGCTCCGGCCTTTGCTGAGTACGGCAGACCGGTTTTTGAGCGTAAACCGCTGGATCGTACGGCCGCTCCTGCTTTGCACCGTTTCCGGTCGCGCCTGAAGAATGTAGAGTTTGCCGTCGGAACCATCTTTGGCCCATTCAATGTCCATTGGTCGGTCGTAGTGTTTTTCGATCGTTACTGCTGTCCGCGCAAGCTCGATTACCTCTTCGTCGCTTAATGAAAATTGCGCGGCGTCCGAGTCGTCGACGTCGACAGTATCAACGGTCTTGCCGGGAGTCGGGTCGTTGCTGTAAATCATTTTTATTGCTTTGCTGCCGAGGTGCTTTCTCAGCACCGGAAAATGGCCGGATTCCAACGCCGGTTTATAAACGTAAAACTCGTCAGGATTGACCGCTCCTTGCACTACCGTTTCCCCGAGACCATAGGATGAGGTAATGAACACCGCATCCCGGAAGCCTGATTCGGTATCGAGCGTAAACGCCACGCCGGCCGAGCCGATATCGCTGCGAACCATGTACTGAACGCCAACGGACAGGGCAACAAGGGAATGATCAAATCCCTGATGCACGCGATATGCAATGGCGCGATCGTTAAAGAGCGATGCAAATACCTGGTGCAAAGCTTCGATCAGGTGATCGATGCTCCTGATGTTCAGAAAAGTCTCCTGCTGACCAGCGAAAGAGGCATCAGGAAGATCTTCGGCCGTGGCCGACGACCGAACCGCGACTGCAATATCCTTGCCGCCGGACATTTTCTTCCAAGCCGTGCCCAGTTCGTCCGTTAGCCTCTCGGGCAACGGTGAATCGATAATCCAGTCCCGAATCGATTTTCCCGCGTCTGTGAGTGCGTCGATATCATCGACATCGAGCCCATCCAGTACGCCGGCAATACGTTCGTCGAGCCCGGCGTTTTGCAGAAAGTCGCGGTACGCCGCTGCAGACGTCGCAAATCCGCCGGGTACTGCGACGCCAAGACTGGCCAGGTTACTGATCATCTCGCCCAGCGAGGCATTCTTGCCTCCAACAATTTCAACGTCTTGCATTCCAAGCTTGTCAAGCGTGATAACGTACGGCTCCAATATCAACTCCCTATGTGTTACTTACCTGGACATGGTCGCTCGAATGGAATTGATGCACGGAACGGTCGTGAACTGAGTTTTTCTGCAAACCCGGACCAATTACAATGACGAAACGTACTGTCTTTTTTCTGTCTGATAAGACCGGTGTGACCGCTGAAACGCTCGGACACAGCCTCCTTACTCAATTCGATCGGCAGGAATTTCGGCACGTGACTGTGCCATTTATAGATACCGATGACAAGGCACACGAGGCAGTAGAAAAAATCAATGAGGTGGCAAAGGCAGAAGGCGCCCGGCCGGTCGTGTTTTCGACGCTTGTGCACGATGACTTCCGGGCGATCGTCAAAGAGGCGAACGGATTGCACCTCGACATCTTCGACGTCTTTTTGGAACCGTTGGAGAAGGAATTCAAACAAAAGGGAACTCACACGGCCGGCCGCGCACACGGCATGAGCGATATTGAAAGTTATATGAAGCGCATCGAGGCGACTAACTTTGCCCTGGCGAATGACGACGGTGGTATTACCGGAAATTACGCAATGGCCGACGTTATTCTCGTTGGTGTTTCCCGTTCGGGCAAGACTCCGACATGCCTGTACCTCGCTTTGCAATATGGTGTCTATGCGGCGAACTACCCTCTTATCGATGAAGAATTGGAAAGCGGTAAATTGCCGGATATTCTGGTGAAACAGAAAGAGAAATTGTTTGGCCTGACAATCGCGCCGACGCGGCTTCAACAAATTCGGAAGGAGCGGAGGGCGCTTGGCCGTTATTCATCTGCGCAGCAAGTACGGTACGAGTTAAGAGAGACTGAGAAATTATTCAAACGCTACGGAATCCCGAACGTCGACACAACAGAGTTCTCGATCGAGGAAATCGCGAGTAGAATTCTAGATAGTACAGGTGTTGAGCGCAGAGTTCGACCATAATTTTTTTCAAAAACACAAAAAAGCGGAACTATTTTTGCATGCCTTTCGAATAGCGTTTGCTGTGATATATTTGCTTAATGTTGCTCGAATACCAACTCGTACCCGAGACGATCGCAAGGCCGCGAAGTTTTGCCGGCCTCATGTCTCTGTATGAAAGTAATTATTTGCGTCTGCAACAATTAGTTCCCGAGCTTGAACGACTTGATGGTTATTATCGATCGCGTGTTGCTGGTGCCTGTGACTTGCACGTCGAAATTATCGATCGGAGCCGGTACACCGTGACGCTGTCACTGTCGTATTTCTTTTATGAGTCCGAACGGCGTATTGCTGAACCCGACATGAAAGTTCGGGCCTACCTGGATGGACAGCTGGCGGAAGCGATGAATCTGTGCGGCGATCGTCGTCATGCAATACTCAACGGACCGTCGGGCGCGCACAGGGAAGAACTCGACCGGCGGTGGCATCGCAATGTCGTCCTCAACAAGTGGCTGGAATACCTTATGGATCAGGGCCACCTGATCCTCGAACGATAGTCACAGTTTCCGGCAAGCGAGCGACCACAGATCCAAAAACTGTCGATTCAGTCAAGGATTGACACGGTTTCACTTGCCATTATCCGTGCAGAGTAGTCCTCATCGCCTCGCCTGATTAGCGTGGATTATGTAAAAGGAGCACGGATTGTCGAGCCTCGCCGCAATCTTCGGAAATTCGCCGGACAAATCGCAGGACAGCGAGAAACTGCTGGACCTGTATTGGAATCGAGCGGCGCTCAAGAAAAAATTTGCCGGTATGCGAAAAGAGCAGTTCAGGCTCCAGGACAAGATCAAGCAACAGGAAGGGAATGCCGCCAGATTACAACAGAAGCTGAATCATCTTGAGGAGCTCCTGGTCGACCCGGATTTGGCGCACAACGTCATTGTTTTTTATCAGCTACGAGGACTGGCGCTTCGTTGTCAAAATAAGCTCACGAAGTTTGCCGAACAATTAAAGCAACAGCGAGAGCAGAAGCAACACGAATGTCTGCTCGTTTCCTGGAATGAAGAACGCGGGAGAGAGGCGAGCGGGCTGGAACGGCAGATTTCGGAAATACGCGATACCGTTCATCAACTCGAGGACCAGCTGCAAGCGGAACGTCGTCGTCTGGATTCAATGAGCGGTTTCCTGAAAATATTCAGGCGCCGATCAGTAACGGCGATACTGTCCAGCCTGGACGAGCGAATCGCTGTTGCGCAGCAGGAAGAAGAGCACTTGCTGCGGCAGGTCGAGGAAATTCAGAACCGCAAACCGCCCGACAACGAGGGTCTGGATATTCCGACCAAGCGTTCCATCAATTTGATGATAATCGCCTTTGCCCAGGATCTATTCTTAGGTTTTTCCGATGCGGCACTCGCAGCAATGGCGAAAGAAGCAAACGACAAGGGTGTCGGGGCGATCAACTACGGTACGCGTAATGAGTGTGATCAGCTTCTTGTGCAAATTTATCAGCTAATCGAAACGATGGAACAGGCGTCGGACTTTGCAGAAAGTCTGCAACAGCGTTCAAAACTGCTCGCGGAACACGCCGATTTCAGAAACGATACGGATGTCGTACCCGTTGCCGGAACTGTTGCAACGATTTACAACACAGGCGCCAACGGTCTGGTCAAAGAAAACGAAACCAACATTCTGGGCGAGAACTGGTGGGGAATCTCGAACGTCCTGAGTCGCTAGTGTTCCAACAAGGCTGAGCTAACAATTACGGGGGCAGGGCTAGATGTCTGTGCGGAACATTTGCTGTTGAAAATGTGGAATGGCATCTATCTCCGCACCAGCTGAAGCTGGATCGATCAGCTCAGACGAGTCGGATTGAGACGCGTCGCCCGCGACCGGTGATAGCGGCGATTCGTCCTGCGACAAGGATTCGGTCGCGAATAACTGGCTCGAATCACGGGAATCTGACGGCGGAGTTTCGATCGCGACAGCAGAAAAGACATTCTGCAGAATTAAAGCCACGCGGGGTGCCAGGTTAAGGATCGGTGCAGTGGATTCCGCCTGCGCAGGGCCGGCGTTCAGTGATTCGTCATTGGCGTTGCCAGGCTCGACTGCGATATGGCCAACAACATTTGCAGATAGATCGCTGACCGGCACGTCCAGACTTCGTAGTAGATCGGCCGTTCGATCGCAGGCCGCCGTCGAAGCTGTAGCCCCCAGAGCAGTGGAACACCAGGCGCCGCCCAGCACCAGAATCGCCAGGAACGGGATGTGTCGGCGTCCTGACGCATTTTCTGAATGGTCCAGCGGTACTGGTCTGTCTGTCACCGCAGCTCCAATTTGCTGAAATCAGCAAACTTAGTGTTGTAGAACAGTACAACACCTGCGTGCCGGGATGCAAGCGGCATTTCCCCGACAGTACCCGGTTATATCAGACTACGGCTTGACCTGGGCGGTCTGGGCCGGCTGCACATCGATTTCCCTTAGCTCCGCCAGGTCTGTGACGATTGCCGCGGCCTCGTCAAGGTGCACATCGGGCGGCTCCAAAGCCTCGAGTTCTTCCATCGTGGTAATAGGCTCCAGCTGCAGCGCTGCCCGGCGCTCATTCTCCCTGTCCAGACGACGCTTGATCTCATCTTCACGCTCGGCACGGCGCTCCTCAAGGTTAAGAGACACGCTTGTTTGTGCACGGATCTGTTCGACGTCGAGAATTCCCGCCATAAGGTACTGATAGTCGGGGTCGTCTTTACTGCGTGAGTGGTGGCTGGCCATCAGCGATGAAATCGTGCTGTCGAGCGGCGCGCCGGCCTGGAATTTAGTCGTTCTTATGGTATCCCAGGGCAAGGCAGTTTCACGAACGCTTTCGCCGACCAGCTCGACATCGATCGCGGATGGCAGGGCGATATCCGGCCAGACACCCCTGTGTTGAGTGCTCTCGCCTGTTACCCGGTAGTATTTCCCGATAGTCAGCGTCAGCTGGCCGAGGCCTGCCTCATCGGGCCTGCGCACGTACTGATCGAGCGAATAGAGGTTTTGCACCGTGCCTTTGCCAAAAGTCTGCTGGCCGATAATCACGCCGCGTGCATAATCCTGAATCGCTGCCGCAAAAATCTCCGAGGCTGAGGCGCTGAAGCGGTTGACGAGAACGGCAAGCGGTCCGTTGTAGGATACCCGCGGTACCGGGTCGGGATCATCGAGACGGCTGATCCGGCCGCTCGAGTTGCGCAACTGGACAACGGGCCCATTGTCTATGAACAGGCCAGACAGTGCGGTCGCTTCCGTGAGGTGACCGCCACCATTGTTTCGAAGGTCGATAATCAGTCCGTCGATTCCCTCGTCCTCCAGTTCTCTGATCAGGCGTCGTACGTCCTTGGTCGTGCTTGTATAGTCCTTATCGCCGTTACTCAAGGCGCGGTAGTCGCGGTAGAAACTCGGCACTTTGATCACGCCGATTGACCAATCCCTTCCTTCGCGCGGAACCATAATGGTTTCGCTTTTCGCGGCTTGCTCTTCCAGCTTGACCTGGTTTCTGGTCAGGCTGATGATCTTCTCCGGTGCGCCCGGTAGTGCGCCAGCAGGCATTATTTGCAGTCGTACGACGGTGTCGGCTGGTCCCCGAATCAGTTGAACAACGTCGTCAAGTCGCCAGCCGATGACATCGATCAAATCACCCTGTTCGCCCTGCGCGACACCGGTGATCCTGTCCTTGGGCTGGAGCTTGCCGTCAATTGCCGCGGGGCCGCCCGGAATAATACTGATGACCATCACATAGTCATCGTCGATTTGCAGCGATGCACCAATTCCGAAATAGGAGAGACTCATCTGAATACGATATTCTTCAGAGTTTCGCGGTGACAAATAACTCGAATGCGGATCGAGCGTATGGGCGAATGCATTCATGAATGTTTCGAACACGTCGTCACTCTTGATCTGATCCATTCGCTTGAGGAAACGCGAGTAGCGCTTGTGCAGGATCTCCTGAGTTTCTGTCCAGTCCTTTTCGGCAAGTCTGAGATTCATGGCGTCATTCTTGACACGCTTGCGCCAGAGTTCGTCCAGCTCGGCTTCAGTCTGCAGCCAGGGTTGATCCTCCCGGTCAAACACATATGTTTCATCGATACTGAAATCGGGTTCGGTTTCGAGCTGTAGAAGGGCGAAATTCAACCTTTCGCGAACCCGTGTCCGGTATACCCCGAATATTTCGAAGACCGGGTCCAGTGGCTCGGATCTGACCATGTCATCGATTTGGTAGCGATACGGCTCGAAGCTCTCAACATCGCTGGCCAGCAGATACATGCGGTTGTTGTCCAGGGCTTGGATATATCGATCGAGGACCTTCGATGAAAGGTCATCATCGATGTCTGCGTGCCGGTAGTGAGACTTCTGAATAAATTCGCTGACCAGCTGCCCGATCTTCTCGTGCCGAGGCTCCGGGCCCAGATCGTCGTCGGATGTGACTGCAGGTATCGCAGCGATGGCGGACAGGGCCCACAGGCCGACGAATGCGCCAAACATCCAGCGGCGGCAACCGGCGTCAAAATTCTTCAAATTTTTCTCCATACATGGCGATTGGGGATATTAGCTTTACCCTTGCGGGCTAGGCTAGTTGGCAAAAGCGCTTCAATCAAGGGCGCAATTAACAAAAAATCATGGTTTATGGGGATTCGACCACAGTTTGGCCCCTTGAATGCTATGACCGCGATTTCGCTCCTGAGTTTCTGGGTAGTCGATAATTACCGGCTCAGCCCGCATCGCGGGTCGTCTTGCCCCGGGACACCCTTATGTAAAGAGCATTTCCAGGAATATTTCCGTCACAAGCCTCCCGAACCAGCGTATTTCACCTGGCGGTCCATAATCAAAGTAGCCCCAGGGGCGGGCCGCTGTCAGAGCGGTCGTTGCCATGCTTGCGCCGTCGTCTCATACGTGACTGCAACTCCTTGCGCCGGCTCTCCAGCCATTGTTCGCGAGAAACGTCACTGGTTTTGTTCCTGATGCCGGGTTGAGGAACCCGGTTGGCCCGGTAGTCACAAAAGTCCCGATAGGCCTCGATTTCATGATGAAGCTCGCGGACAACCAGTTCGATCATGATGGCATCGTCAAGGAAGCCAAGTCCTGGTATGTGATCCGGTATCAGGTCTTCGGGCTCACAAAAGTAGGCGAGGGCGTTCAGAACTCTCGCCGACTCCTGCTCCGGAAGTGCCCATTCGTGATCGGACAGCATGCGGATCATGAATTCAAGATTTTCGAGCCGATCGGTAACGAACTTCGGGATACCTGAAGTGCCGATATCTTTGAGGAGATCCTCGGCCGAGGCAACAATGTCTTCAGGCGAAGCGTTGGCCGCGGCTTTTCGCGCTTCGCGCATAATCAGACGAAAATGTCTCAAGTCATTGTCATTAAGCTCGAAAGTAACTCTGAGTCCCATGGACAACGCTCCGGAAGGATTGATCGGCTGCAGAGTACCGGCGGCTTGAAATGCCGTCAATGGACGCCTTAGAGAGCCGTCGATTGAATACTGGAGAATTCTGTCGGATCCGCACGGTATCCGAAAAGTCGGCCGGAACTACTTTCTGTTACGCAAGTTCCAGAACTTGGAGCGGTCGAATCGACCGGTGTTGTACGGATCGCCGCCAGCTTCATCTTCGTCTTCAGCAAGAGAATCGTCGATTATCGTGAGGGTCTCGTGGGTACCGGTGTCCTCACGCACATATTTGTTGGGTACCAGGACGTTCTTGCCCGGACCACCGTCTTCAATGCGCCCGCCAAGCGTGGTTTCGAGATCTACCGCTCCGGCGGCGTCCGCAACCTTTGGCGTTGGCCGTTTGGATTTCACGTTGCCCCTGCGGGTGGTTTGATAGAGGATTGATTCCTGCTTAGCTTCCTTCGGAAACAGCTTCGATCCCAGCCATGTCAGAAAGCGCTTCATTGTTTGTTTCCGATGGTTCTGTGTGTTCGACCTGAAGATTTATGAATAGTGTCCGAGCAGGGCACGATCATGCATCATTGTTAACATAAATTCTATGAAAACTACCTTAATCCTATGTTTGGCAAAGACAAATTGTGATAAAGGTCACAGTTAATTCAGTCACTTGCAGCCATTCCTTACAGCGCAAGGTAATGGTCCACAGGCTTATCTGGCATGGCTGCTCCTTCGAAAAGCCCAGATCGTAAGGCGCAGCAGCATAAGGACCAGATAGGGCGTTAGCACGAGGAACCAGACCGCAGGCCGACCTTCCCGTATTTCGCCGCTCAGGCGTCCGTAGAAATCTGAAAAACCCGCCCCACTATACTCGCCAAACACGGATTGGCCGGTGAAATAAATTGCCAGCGGCAGCAAAACCAGTCCTGCAAAGAAGAATGAGAGCGCAAGCGCCGTTTCATTCAAAGCTTTCTGTTTGAACGGTTTCTTCTCGACAGACACGGGTCATCCGTAAGCGCATGAAAAACACACGCCATCCTCGACCACGTGGACGCCAAGGTCAAGCAGAGCAGAATTAGTCTGTCGCAGTCTGGTCCGGCTGGTCGGACTTGCTCCGATGGGGACCTTTTCGCTTTCGATAGACCACCCATGACAGGTGCAGACAGGCCGCGGAGAAGAGCATGTAATGCGGCAGCACCCAGAACCAGTCACTGATATACAGGGTGGCAAAAAAAGCCGCGAATCCGGCTGTCAGATAGAAATAAGGGAGGCAATCGTAAAGGAGTTTTGGTAACCAAATCTTCCGGGACGCCAGGTCTCCGGCACGGCGCGCTACTGCCTGGGTGGAGCTAAGGTCGAGAGTTTTTGGCGCGGTCTTCGTGAGCATTATCTGGGCTTGTTTATGATTACCGTGCTCATGGTGACAGACCGTAGCTGAACGGATCCTGAAAGTCCGTGACTGTCCTCACATAACGATGTGTCAATGCCGTACGACGCATCGAAGCCTTGAAGAAAACATACGGGGAGATCCTGTCGGACATGGCCGACAGGTATTAGCGCTTCGGTCTCTCTTCGAACTTAAATTCTGCCGAGCCTATCGTCACGACGTCGCCGTTTTTGAGGATCTGCTCTGTGACCCGCTTCGAGTTAACATATACGCCATTCTTGCTGCCCGAGTCGATGATCCTCGTGCCGTCTTCATCGGTCACGATTGCGGCATGGCGTCGGCTGATGTACGCCGCATTGAGTTGAATGTCATTATGTACAGTTCGCCCTATGGTGACCCTGTCCTTGAACAACGGGAACCTGAGTTCCTGCCCGTCAATGTTGCCAATAAGAAGTCGCGTAAACCGTGCTTTCTCGACGCCGCTCCTATCATCATCGATTCGTTCTGATATTCTGTCATCCAGTTCATGGATGACATCTTCTATTGCGTCAGTTGATTTGATTTCTTTGCTTCGCTTTGACAGCTCACTCAACATCCCAGCTAGCGCATTGTCCTTGTTGCTGAGTTTGTAGTTCAGCTCATCGTTCAACGTCTCAATCTTTTTCAGCTTTCTTTTCAGCTTGGCAATAGTTGCTTTGTTTTCTTTTTCTGCAGCACTGAGGCGACTTTCAAGGCTTGAGCTGAAACTCTTGGTGTCAAAAAGATCGGATGTCAGCTGCTGACTGAGGGACTCGCGATCGGCAACAGTCTCTTGCGCCTCGCCAAGTTCGAGCCGAATTAGCCGCAGCTCTTTTTCGAAATTTTCCTGCAGCCTGGACTTTTCATCAATCAGATCCGCGTTTCCGGAGCGCAGCTCTTCGATACGATCGGAGAATTCCCGGACCTCTGCATTTGCACTCGCCAGTGACGTTTCCAGGTGCTTCGTTCGGGTCTGTAGTCCATCCGTCAGTACAAGCTGGTCCTGAAGCTGTCTACGAAGTTCGTCCGCGTAGGTCTCGGTGCGTGTAATCTGGTT
>JAPUKV010000041.1 GCA_027295475.1 Pseudomonadota bacterium | reverse complement strand
CGGGCGATGCGAGCGCGGGTTACGGGATCGGCATAGACATCGAAGATTTCATCGATTCTGTTCAGGCGGTGTGCGAGGCCGGTGCAGTTTGCGATCTGGATGTTGAGCCCCGGCCTTGCGTTCATTTCCAGGATCAACGGCCCACGGTCACGATCGATGACGATATCGACGCCGAGAAAACCGAGCCCGGTGACATCACTGCCGCGCGCCGCCGACTGCAAAATAAAATCCCAGTGAGGGATATACAGTCCGGCGATCGGTGCGCCTGTATCCGGGTGCTCGTCGACGACATCGTTCCTGAGCACGCCCTTTAATGTCTCTCCGGAACCCATATCAATGCCGGCGCCGACTGCGCCTTTGTGCAGGTTGGCCTTGCCGTCAGACGTTCTCGTCGGCAGGCGAACCATCGCCATGATCGGATAGCCACGGTACACGATGATGCGAATATCCGGTACGCCCTGGTAACTGACTTCGGCGAACATCGGATCGAACTTGACGCAGTACTCGATCAGGGCCGTATCCGGGTTGCCGCCGAAACTGTACTGCCCGCTCACAACATTCGAGACATGATGTTTCAGGTCCGATGCCGTGATCAGAAGCCCGTTTATCAAACGGTAGTTACCGCGCCGTCGGTAGCTTTGCCCGGAAATAACAAGAATGCCGTCACCGCCGCTGCCCCGCGCGGGTTTGATGACGAAGCTTTCGAGACTCTCGACGAGCGGCAGCAGGCGTCGGACTTCCGACTGGCTGCTGATCAGGCCGTATAACTCCGGCACCGCCATGCCGGCCTCCAGTGCCAGTTTCTTCGTCAGGACTTTGTCGTCCACCCGAGGATAAAGGCGCCTGGGATTAAGCTTCATGATGAACTCGGCGTTGCGCCGATTGACCCCGAGTACGCCGGCTTCGTTCATCCGCCTGCCAAAATCGAACAGGTTGATGTTAATCACGTGCCAGGACCTTGAACCGGCTCAACTCGACCAGCCGGTATCCCGTGTAGCGGCCGAGGAGGAGCACTGCGGCGAGAAAGATCAGCAGCAATTCCGGAAAAGTGAATATCAGGTGTTCGAGCCAGTGCATACCCATGGCGAGGTAAGCGAATATCGCCACGACAAGACTGCCGGCGACGCCCCGGATCGCGTCCGTCGCGCCCCGCTCCTCCCAGACAACCGACATGCGTTCGATCGTCATCGCAATGATGACCATCGGAAAGAGCGCGACGGAAAGGCCGGTTTCCATGCCCAACTTGTGAGAAACGATGCTGATAACGAGCATCAACAACACGACGACGATCAGGACGGCGCTGAGCCGCGGCACCAGCAGCAACCTGAGACGTTCGAGGAAGAAACGAATGCTCAAACCCAGTGTTACCAGAAGCGTAAACAGAACAAGTCCCCAGAATAGCTGTGTTTCTCGGAACGACAGTGCGATCAATACAGGCATGAACGTGCCGAAGGCATCTATCCCGATGACATTGCGCAGCAGGACCATGACCAGCGCTCCAACGGGAATCATCAGTAGCACGCTGTACACCGCCTGCGTCCGAATCGGCAGGCTGAACAAGGAAAAGTCGACGAGCCTGGATTGTTCAAGCGCCGCTCGTTGTTCCGCGATGGCGATCGATTCGAGATGATTCTTCTGCACGGCAAAATTGACTTCGACATTGCTGCCACCCTCGACCCTGACGAGCGGTTCGCTGCCACGCCACCAGATCAGGTAGCGATCCGGCAGGGTTTCTTCACCCGTATGCGGATTGAAATACCGCCATCGATCTCCGTCGTGAATTTCGAGCCAGGGTAGCGGTTCAACCCTGCGCTGCCGATCCTGTAAAACGATGCCCCGGATCATGCGTGCGGGTATCCTGGCGGACGCCAGAATGGTCGTGATCGTTTGTACGAAGTCGGCAGAGGTCCTTGCGTCAGCGAGCAACAATTCAACGTTTGCGTCGGGCGACGGGTCGTTGGCCAGTCGCAACAACTCTGCCGTGAAAGACGCTGGATCCGCCGAATGCTCCCGCACCACGGACACGATGACATCGACCGCCGTCTTGAATGGTTCGTTAATTACCGGCGGCGGCGGGAACGGCGGCGTCGTATCTGACTGGTCCCTGCCAGTGTCCTCATAAACGACGCGGCGATAATAGAGCGTCTGCGACCCGTCCGAGCGGCGCACGGCCCATTGCGCCTCCCGGCCACCGCTGACGTAATTCAGACTGAAGCCGTATCCCTTCGACACATTGTATTCGTGCAGCATGCGAAAGCCGGGTGTCAGCGTCGGAATCTGCAGATTCACCTTGATCGAACCGGGGCCGCTATCGAATCGAATAGTTGTTTCAATCGTCCAGATCGGCGTCTTCTGCTTGTCGGTAACAGGGAACCCCAGCATCTGCCACTTATAAAGGAATATCGAGACGCCGATCGCCGTGAGCAGCGCGGCCAGTACATATACATAGCGCAGGGTCATCCCTGAGCCCCCGCCAGGCGTGAGAATTCAGTCGCGCAGTCTAGCCAGCATGTCATTGCGCGTTTAGCCCCAGGGCGATGTGCACAGCGTGTTGCCGAATCGGGCCACTGCGATTGAAGAGCCGCATGCCGCTGCCGCGAAACTTCGCGACTGATGATGACTCGGATGAAAACAGACGGTTCAGGCTGTCCACGAAATAGAGCATCGTTTTATTGGCCCCTTTTCGAGAACGTTCGTATCTGCGTAGCACTGGCAAGTCACCCGGATGTTCGTCGTTCCCAATGGCCTCATCGATTACGCTGGCCAGCCTGGCCGCATCGGCCAAGCCGAGATTAGCGCCTTGTCCGGCAAGTGGATGAACAGCATGCGCCGCATCGCCGATCAGAGCGAGACCTGACAACACGTACTGACTCGCATGTTGCGCCTTAAGGGGAAACGACGCCCGCGGGCCTTCAGGCGTCAGCCGTCCCAGCACGAAATCCGTTGCTTCACCCAGCATGTCAGACAAATCATCATCAGATACGGCGATCGCCAGTTCTGCCTGTTCAGGGCTCGTTGACCACACGACTGATACCCGGCCATCCAGCAGCGGCAACAGCGCAACCGGTCCGCTTGGCAGGAATCGCTGCCATGCCGTGTACTGGTGACTCCTCTCCGGGCGCACATGCGTTACGAACGCCGCCTGTGGATACCGCCAGGCATCGATAGAAATATCAGCGCTTTTCCGAACCAATGAGC
>JAPUKV010000040.1 GCA_027295475.1 Pseudomonadota bacterium | reverse complement strand
GTCGGGTGGTACGAAGCGACAGCGCAGGGTATAGAGCCTAAACGCTACTTTTTTTTCCATGAGATGATGCTCGGCTTTTTTGCAATGCCCGTCCTGGTCATCTGCGCGACGATCTATTCGCTGCTTAGTTGGTTGCTCAATCGCAAGGTCTGGCCGCGCCTCGCGATGTCCCGCAACAATGTGGAGGCTATGGGCTGAATCGAACACCCGCCTCGCGGGGCGGGATCTCGTCGTCGGGGTCGTAGCCGGCCGGCGAGATCTCCTCGATCAGGATATCAATCTCGATCGTTTAGAATCCGGATCTCGAGATCGAACTCAAGGTCGACTTCCATTATGCGCAAGCGGAGCATTGTTCGCCCGTGACTCCCCGCCCTCTCTGCCAAAATCCAAGGGTGTATTCCGGTCACATGGTTTACACCTTATACCGGAGACATAGGTAACACTTTTGCACTAAACGGATTTTCGACATGAGTACCCTCGGTATGACTACACGACGCGATTGCCTCAAATACTCGGCCCTGGCCTGTGCTGCTTCAACACTGCAGCCAGGCTTGCTGGAGGCGCTCGAGGGCGGGAAGCTCATCACCCGGGCCATTCCCTCCTCGGGAGAGGAGTTGCCGATTGTCGGCCTGGGCAGTTCTGCAACATTTTCATCGGTCGCTCGTAGCGACGACGTGAGTGCATTGCAGGACGTACTTCGTATTCTCTTCGAGAATGGTGGCAGCGTATTCGACACGGCGCCGGCCTACGGCGCGTCCGAGGAAGTCGCGGGCAAGATCGTGCAGGAGCTTGATGCAAGCAAAAAAGTCTTTTGGGCTACGAAAGTAAACGTCGCCCGTCGCGGCGGTGGCTCGGCTGACCCGGCTGCCGCACGCGCGCAGATCGAGCGGTCGTTCCAGCGAATTGGTAAAGACCCGATTGACCTGATCCAGGTGCATAATCTGGCCGACATCCCCACGCAACTGGGTATTCTGAAAGAGCTCAAGGACGAAGGCAGGGTGCGGTATATCGGGACGACCTCAACAAGGACGAGTCGCTATCCGGATCTGGCAAAGGTAATGCGTGAAGAGCCGATCGATTTCATCGGCGTGGATTACGCGGTGGATAACCGCGAATCGGCCGAGATGATATTGCCGCTGGCACAGGACCGCGGCATCGCCGTTTTGGCTTATGTGCCGTTCGGCCGTACCCGCTTATGGCGCCGCGTGGCCGGGCGCACAGTGCCGGAGTGGGCGACAGAGTTTGCTGCGCATTCGTGGGCGCAATTCTTTATTAAATACGTTGCTGCTCACCCGGCCGTCACGGCAGTGACGCCGGCTACCAGCAAACCGAAGAACATGCTGGACAACCTGGGTGCAGCGGTCGGTGAGCTTCCTGACAAAGCATTGCTGCGACGCATGGAGGCGCTGGTCGAGTCGTTACCGCCCGCCTGATATCCAGTTTTCTTCCCGCTTAGCTGGCATTATCATGCGCCTACGGTCAGAAACGGAAACGACGCATGCCAGGACTATATTTTGAGGAATTCACGGTCGGACAGAAATTCCAGCACGCGATACGCAGGACGATTCTCGACGCCGACAATGTGTGGTTCAGTGCTCTGACACATAATCCCGCACCGCTGCATATCGATGCCGAGTATATGAAGGGCACTGAATTCGGCAGGCCGATCGTTAACAGTTGTCTGACGTTGGCATTCATGGTTGGCATATCGGTCGGCGACACAACGGTCGGCACCACTGTTGCCAACCTGGGCTGGGACGAAGTGCGATTTCCGAAAGCGCTTTTCCCCGGTGACACAATTCATATCGAGACTGAAGTGCTGGAATTAAGGGATAGCAAATCGAGGCCGGACAACGGCATTGTGATTTTCGCTCATCGCGCATTCAATCAGCACGATGAACTGGTGGGCGAATGCAAGAGATCGGCACTGATGCTTAGAGTGCCCAAGTGAGCCGGAGCTTTCTTTTCGTTCCAGCTGACAGCGAACGCAAGCTCGAAAAGGCTGCGGACTCGAAGGCCGATGCGCTCATCATCGATCTCGAAGATTCTGTGGCGAGCTCCGAGCGGCCAGGCGCGCGAAAAACAGCGAGTCGTTTTGTCGCAAGCCACCCGGATCGCAACCTGTGGGTCCGTATTAATCCACTCGACAGCGAAGACGCGCTCCTCGACTTACGTGAACTGATGCCCACAGGACCCGCTGGTATAGTCTTGCCCAAGCCGCAGAGCGCCAGGGACACTTTTCAACTTGCGAAATTGCTCGATGTATTTGAGCAGGAAAGCGGCCTGGCGCAGGGCCAGACATTAATTATGCCGATCGCCACGGAGCGGCCGGCTGCTTTGTTCCATTTGCATGAATACGCCAATGCGACGCCGCGACTGGCGGGCCTGACCTGGGGCGCGGAAGATCTGAGTGCCGCGGTTGGTGCTACAAGCTGCCGTGACGAGAAGGGCAACTGGCTGCCGCCTTATGAACTGGCCAGATCGCTTTGCCTCTTCGCAGCATCGGCAGCCAACGTAGCGGCGATCGATACGGTGTTTACGGATTTCAGGGACACCGAGGGTCTGGCACGATACGCCTCGAATGCGCGCAGGGACGGGTTTTCGGGCATGCTTGCAATACATCCGGCTCAAGTCGAGCCGATCAATGAAGCGTTCATGCCGAGCAACGAGGAAATCGATCGCGCGACACGAATCGTCGAGTTGTTTGCTGCAAATCCCAAGGCCGGGACGGTGGGCATGGACGGCGAAATGATCGACAGACCTCACTGGGTGCAGGCGAAACAGATTCTCGAAATTGCGGATCGGATCAGATCAGCCTAGTGGAACAGATCGCTCGCGACGACCGGCATTTAAGAAAAACAGAATAACAAGGTGACGTGATGACCAGGATTTATGCTGTCGATTCCGCGACTGCTAGCCGAGCCTTGATCGATGCCGCCGGTTACGAGGAGATGTACAAAAAATCCGTGACCGACAACGCAGGCTTCTGGGCGGAGCAGGCGCAACGCATCGATTGGATCAAACCGTTCACGAAAGTCAAAGACGTCTCGTTTGCCCGGGACGATCTCCGCATTCGCTGGTTTTATGATGGCTCGTTGAACGTCTGTTACAACTGCGTTGACCGTCACCTCGAGAGCAAAGGCGACGATGTCGCCATCATCTGGGAAGGGGACGACCCTGCTCGCGACCTAAAAATCACCTACTGCGAGCTGCACGGCCGTGTTTGCCGATTTGCAAATTCACTGAAGAAGCTCGGCGCAAAAAAAGGCGACCGAATTACGATTTACATGCCGATGATTCCGGAGACTGCAGTTGCCATGCTGGCCTGTGCACGTATAGGCGCAGTGCACTCCGTAGTCTTCGGCGGATTCTCGCCGGATGCGCTCGCAGGTCGTATTCACGATTGCGAATCGAATATCGTTATCACGGCAGACGAGGGCGTGCGCGGAGCAAAAGCGATTCCGCTGAAAGCCAATGTTGATACGGCGGCGGCAAACCCCGCAGTGACGACGCTTGAAAGAGTTCTGGTCGTGCGTAATACGGGGGCCGATATTGGCTGGGTCGACGAACGTGACGCCTGGCTGCACGAGTTGGAAGAACAAGTGGACGACGATTGCCCCTGTGAGGAAATGGGCGCGGAGGACCCGTTGTTCATACTTTATACCTCGGGTTCAACCGGCAAGCCGAAAGGTGTGCTGCATACGAGCGGCGGTTATCTTGTCTATGCGGCACTGACACATGAATACGTCTTCGACTATCACCCGGGCGATATTTACTGGTGCACCGCAGACGTTGGCTGGGTGACAGGACATAGCTATATCGTCTATGGGCCCCTGGCCAATGGTGCCATCACGTTGATGTTCGAGGGCGTGCCCAATTACCCGTCTGCTTCGCGCTTCTGGGAGGTTTGCGACAAACATCAGGTCAATATTTGCTATACGGCGCCGACCGCGCTCAGGTCATTGATGCGCGAGGGCGACGAACCTGTCAGGCGAACGTCGCGCAAGAGCCTGCGTTTGCTGGGAACGGTCGGCGAGCCGATCAATCCCGAAGCCTGGGAGTGGTACTACCACGTCGTCGGCGACGAGCGTTGCCCGATCGTGGATACCTGGTGGCAAACAGAAACGGGCGGCATCCTGATCACTCCATTGCCCGGCGCTATGGCATTGAAACCGGGCTCCGCGACAAAGCCCTTTTTTGGCATTCAACCCGCCATCGTTGATGACCATGGCAACGTTCTCGACGGCGAGGTGGCGGGCAATCTCGTCATACTCGACAGCTGGCCGGGACAAATGCGTACGCTCTATGGCGATCATCAGCGCTTTGTCGATACCTATTTCTCAACGTTCGAGGGCTGCTTTTTTACCGGGGACGGTGTCCGGCGCGATGAGGATGGTTATTACTGGATCACGGGCCGCGTTGATGACGTACTGAATGTATCCGGCCATCGGATGGGTACGGCAGAGGTGGAGAGTGCGTTGGTGGCGCACAAGGCTGTCGCAGAGGCTGCTGTGGTCGGCTACCCGCATGACATCAAAGGGCAGGGCATTTATGCGTATGTGACGCTGATGCAAGGCGTCGCTGCCGATGACGAGCTGCTCGCCGAACTCAAGCTGTGGGTGCGCAAGGAGATTGGCCCGATCGCGACGCCGGATCTGATTCAGTGGGCGCCGGGATTGCCCAAGACGCGCTCCGGAAAAATCATGCGGCGAATCCTGAGAAAAGTCGCAGAGAACGACTATGGCGATCTTGGCGACACATCGACGCTGGCAGATCCGGCGGTGGTGGAAGATCTGATCGACAACCGAATGAATCGTCAAGATTGAACCGCCGGCATCGTCGGCGAAGTCCTGCCAGGCCTCTGCGAATACTACGATACGTCAAGTTTTAGAGGTAGCTCGCGCTAACGCTGACTGCTCCTGGAGCGATTCACCTTTTTCCGGCGGATCAGCGACGTCATTGACAGTCGGGACCGGTGGGCTGTCGTCAGGACTGTGCGCGAGGCGTTTGAATTCGGCAATCTGCTTTTCGTACTCTCTGACAAACTCTTCGCCAAACATGTGTGGGAATTGTCCCGAGTCGCGTTGCGTCATGATCGGATAGAGCTCACAATAAAGTTGCCAATACCTGAGCTGATTCAGTGCATTGAACAACGGCTTTTTCTTGAGTGTTATATCGAAATTCTCCTGCAGCTCATTCGGATCAAAACGACCGACGAATTCGTTGAACGACACAGTCATGGCTGCGACCACAGCGTCGTGATGGAATATCAGGTCGCGACAGATCTCTTTGACGGCATCGATCGGACCGAGGTATTCGCCTTCCCGACCGACGAGCAATTGTTTCATCAAGTCCTTGGTGCTCTCGGATAATTTCAGCGGATTATTGTGCCGCGGCAGTACGGTTGTCTGATCGAGGCGGAACATGCTCTTGAGATTCGCGCGGGATTTCAACAGCGCTGTCGTACCGGCGATAAATTCCCCCAGGACCTGACCTGCGTTGCGCATTACCTCAACGGGATCGATCGACGGATGAATTTCAGAGCGGCTGATGCCTGCGCCTTCAAGCAGCGCATCCAACAGATCTGCGGGCGAGACCTCGTTCGGCGGTTCAGGTGGTGCGACTGGTTTTGCCTGGTCGTCGACTTTTTCACTGGTCTCCTCGACCTGGGCCTCCTCGGCGGGGCTGCCAAACAGTGTGGACTTAAACGCCGCGTCGCCAGTAATCTCTTCCTCGTCGAGGAGTTGAATGATGCTCTTTAGGGCTTCCTCGGGAACAAGTTGTGCGGCGTGATCCGGCACGCCAGAGGCGGGTGGATCAGGTGGTATCGCCAGGTCCTGACCTTCGTCGAGCGACACTACAAGTTTGAAGTCACCCATGCTGATCGTGTCGCCATCGAAAAGCCTGCGCGGGTTTCCCCTGCCAAGCGGCTCGTCGGCATCGTTGATATAGACGCCGTTGGTACTGATGTCGGCGAGGTAATAGGCGCCGCTCTGGAAATCGACAGTGGCATGTTTTCCGGAGATATAGTGGTCGGGATCGGGCAGGATCCAGTCGTTGTCGAGCGAACGGCCGATCGTGCCGCCTTCTGCATCGAACTCATGGAGATAGTCCTCCCCGAGGAGTTCCTTTTGTTCGCTTGTTACTTTCAGCCGCAGTGGCATCGTGTCACTCGTCCATGCAGGTCCGCCGGCGCCGGAATGCTTCCGGCCCGGGGGAACAGTTAAGCCAAATAGTGCAGCGAAGCAGTGATTTGGCGCTGCCTAGCAGTTCACATAAATCGATTTGACCGCGATACCTAGCGGGGCCCAAAAAGCGATAAATAGACCATATATGACAAACATTCGCGGGACTCGATAGCTACGGTATTGCGAGAAAATATTGGGTAAACTAATGGCCCGTCCTGGGCAACGTCAAAGCCCGCGAAACGACCTACAATGGCCAGCAAACGACTCTATAAAATCATCTTCGTGAGCCAGGGCAAGGTGTACGAGATCTATGCCCGCAACATCGGCCAAGGCGCCCTGTTCGGCTTTATCGAGGTTGAGAAACTGGTTTTCGGCGAGCGCAGCTCGGTCGTCGTCGACCCCTCCGAAGAGAAGATCAAATCGGAGTTTGCAGGCGTCGAAAGAACGTATTTGCCGATGCACACCATCATTCGGATCGATGAAGTCAAAAAGCAGGGCGCGAGCAAGATCAGCAAGCTGGAGGGCGGGAATATCGCACAGTTTCCCGTCCCCGTTTACACACCGGGTGGCGAATCATCCAGCTAGCGGCAATCGCGCTTGCGTTTACGGGTAGCGGGCGGAGCAGGTATGATCCCGGTTCTTCAAACACTCTGCAGCGATTAAGGTTGCGTCAGCTTGTCCAAACCTGCGACTGATCTGCCGGTTCAAACTTCGATAAAAATGCTGGAGTTGCCGGGTCAGTCCGCGTTATCGGAATTCCGGCTCAACAAATTATTGTCCGTCTTGCGGCAGTCCGAGCCGGGCATTGACGAAATCCATGCAAGATATGCCTATTTCGTCAGCGTCACGGAACCACTGAGCGCGGAACACGGCAAGCGCCTGGATGATTTGTTGCTCGCTGGCGATCCGGTCGCGCAACTGCCACCAGATGCCAGGCGGCTTTTTACCGTGCCCCGCCCAGGCACGATCTCCCCCTGGTCGAGCAAGGCTACGGATATCGCACATGCCTGCGGCCTGGATACGATCGAGCGCATTGAGCGCGGCATCTGTTATGGACTACTGTTCAAAGCAGACCCGGGCAAGGCGAGTCTCGCCGCGGTAGGCCGACACCTGTTCGATCGCATGACCGAAACGCTTATCGAAAACGGTGACCAGGCCGAAATGCTGTTCGAGACGCATGCGCCGTTGCCGCTTGGGACGGTTCCGTTGCTGAAGGACGGCCCGGATGCACTTGTCCGGGCAAACAGCGAGCTCGGTCTCGCTTTATCTGCCGACGAAATCGAATATCTGTACGCTAATTATGCAGATTTGCGGCGTAATCCCACTGACGCCGAACTCATGATGTTTGCCCAGGCGAATTCCGAACACTGTCGTCACAAGATTTTCAGGGCTGACTGGATTATCGATGGTGAGCCGCAAGACCTGAGACTCTTCGACATGATTCGAAGCACGACCGAGGCGAGCCCCAACGGCGTCATCTCGGCTTACTCCGACAATGCCGCCGTGATCGAGGGCTGGCGAGGGCAACGCCTGATGCCCGGACGCGACCGGCAATATCGTTACAGCGATGAACCGATCCAGATCGTGATGAAAGTGGAGACCCACAATCATCCGACCGCGATTTCTCCGTTCGCGGGCGCCGCAACCGGAGCAGGCGGAGAAATTCGCGATGAAGGCGCAACCGGCCTCGGCGCCAAGCCGAAAGCCGGCCTGACAGGCTTTACAGTCTCGCACTTGCGTATTCCCGGCTTCGCCCAGCCGTGGGAACAGGCTTTCGCTCATCCCGGCAGAATGGCCACACCGTTGGAGATCATGCTCGAGGGCCCGATTGGAGGCGCCGCCTTTAATAATGAATTCGGCCGGCCGAACCTGCTCGGTTACTTCCGCACGTTTGAAGCGCCGGGCCCAACGAAAAACGAAATTCGCGGCTACCACAAGCCGATCATGATCGCCGGCGGCATGGGCAATGTTCGCGAAGAACATGCACTGAAGGTCGATGTGCCCGTCGGCGCCAGGCTGGTGGTCATCGGGGGGCCCGCAATGTTGATTGGTCTGGGTGGAGGGGCTGCGTCCAGCCTCGCCAGCGGCGCCAGCCACGAGGACCTGGACTTCGCCTCGGTCCAGCGGGGCAATCCTGAAATCGAGCGCCGCGCCCAGGAGGTCATCGACCGGTGCTGGGCAATGGGCGAAGCGAACCCGATCCTGCTTATTCATGACGTGGGTGCGGGCGGTCTGTCGAATGCAGTGCCGGAGGCGGTCGACCATAGCCGCCTGGGTGCGCGGGTCGAACTGCGTGATGTGCCGAACGCCGAACCGGGCATGTCGCCGATGGGTATCTGGTGTAACGAAGCTCAGGAGCGGTACGTCCTCGTCATTGCCGACGAACGAATCGACGAGTTTTCGAACTTGTGTGATCGCGAACGTTGCCCAGTTGCGGTGATCGGCACTCTTACCGATGACCGGATATTGCTTGTTACGGACAGGGAGTTCGGCAATCGCAGCGTCGACATGCCCATGGAAATGTTGCTCGGTAAGCTGCCGAAAACGACTCGCGACGTTACGCGCCTGCCGCGCCTGCGACAGGAACTGGATATTGACGGGATCGAACTCGAAGACGCGGTACTGCGCGTGTTGCGATTTCCGGCAGTGGCCGATAAATCATTCCTGATACACATCGGCGACCGAACGGTCGGCGGTCTTTGTGTGAGAGACCAGCTTGTCGGCCCATGGCAGGTGCCCGTCAGTGACGTGGCAATCACCGCAAGCAGTTTCGAGGGCATTAGCGGAGAAGCCATGTCGATGGGTGAGCGGACGCCGCTTGCGACGATAAACGCACCGGCATCCGGGCGCATAGCGGTTGGCGAAGCCGTCACTAACATTGCCGCTGCCGCGATCGACGACATCAGCAAAATCAGACTTTCCGCAAACTGGATGGCAGCCGCCGGGCACCCGGGCGAAGACGCCAATCTGTTCGATACCGTCAAAGCAGTCAGTCACGAGTTATGCCGTGAACTCCGCATTGCGATTCCGGTCGGCAAAGACTCGTTATCGTTACGAACTCAATGGCAAGATGAGGATGGCGAATACCAGGTAGTCGCACCGGTGTCCTTGATCGTCTCGGCGTTTGCACCGGTTAGCGACGTTCGCCGCCACCTGACGCCACAACTGCAGCGCGTCGACGAAGCCAGCCACCTGTTGCTGATCGATCTGGGCGGGGGCCTCAGGCGGCTCGGCGGGTCCTGCCTGGCTCAGGCCTTTTGCCGCCACGGTGGTGAGACACCCGATCTCGACCACCCGCGACGACTGCGAAATTTTTTCCAGGCGATACAAGAACTCAGAGAGAAACGTTTGATCCTTGCTTACCATGACCGCTCGGATGGCGGCCTTCTGGTGACGGTCGCCGAAATGATGTTCGCCGGCCGGCTCGGGGCGTCGCTAAGCCTGGCCGGGCCGGACCGCGATATCCTGGCACAGTTATTCAACGAGGAACTCGGCGCAGTAGTGCAGGTGGCTGACAGCAAGCTGGCCGAAGCCCAGGCGGTCCTGGACAGGCGTGATTCCGCATGGGTGCTGATTGGACATGTCGATTCGAACGACCGACTGAGCATTTGCAGCGACGACGAGGTCGTCTTCAGAATGGATCGTACTCGCATGCAGCGGGAATGGTCGGAGACGAGTTACCGGCTGCAATCTCTCCGCGATAATCCTGAAACGGCGCGGCAAGAGTATGACCGCATACTGGACAGCAAGGATCCGGGCCTGAACGTTTGTCTCAACTTCGATCCGTCCGAAGATATCGCCGCCCCGTTGATTGGAGGCGAGCAACCGCGAGTTGCTATTCTCAGGGAGCAGGGCGTAAACAGTCAGTACGAGATGGCGGCAGCTTTCATGCGTGCGGGCTTCGACGCGATCGATGTACACATGAGCGATCTCTTCGACGGCAGAGATGAACTGGGAAATTATCAGGGCATTGTCGCCTGTGGTGGATTCTCGTTCGGTGATGTCCTCGGTGCCGGTGGCGGCTGGGCAAAATCCATTCTTAATCATTCGCAGACGCGCGATCAGTTCGCGGAATTTTTTGCACGCGGCGATAGTTTCGCTCTCGGCGTTTGCAACGGCTGTCAGATGCTGTCGCACCTGCGGGAATTGATTCCTGGCTCCGCGTACTGGCCAAATTTTCTTCGCAACAAATCAGAGCAATTCGAGGCCAGGTTCAGCCTCGTTGAAATATGTGACAGTCGATCCGTTTTCTTGTCGGGTATGGCAGGTTGCCGACTACCGATCGCTACGTCGCACGGGGAAGGACGAGCGAGTTTCTTCAACGCGACTGACCAGGCGGTGGCAGAGACGCTGGTGGCACTTCATTACATTGATAATTATGGAAGCGTTGCTGAGACCTATCCGGCCAACCCGAACGGCTCCGTAAACGGAATCTGTGGTCTCAGCAATGAAGACGGCCGCGTTACTATCATGATGCCGCATCCCGAACGAGTCGCCAGAACGACGCAAAACTCGTGGCACCCGGATAACTGGGGTGACGATGGCGCATGGATGCGAATTTTCAGAAACGCCCGGGTCGCGGTTTCCTGATTGCTTGCAACGAAGTGGTACGTCGCGTAGGAGCCCGTACTGACGGGCGAAAAAATACCGAAGATCAGTGATCGCCCGTCAGGCAGGTGAATGCTCCTGCAACAACTGCACTCCCGCCATCCATGGCGGTCGGACAGCTCCTACGCTGTCGGTCTCAAACTGCTGTTGCCCTCCTGGACGAAAAACCGCCTGACCTTGATGGCACGGGTGAGTTTTCCGCGGCGCACGAAGCATTGATACAACATGTCCTTGAGCACTTCGAGCAAGACGCCAGCCTGTGCACGATTGAGCATGGGCAGGTCTTCTTCATCGGTCGATTCGAGCAGGATCCTCTTGATCGGTGCAAAACTGTTGTCATCGATCTCGGCGATGTCCTGTGCAACCATGACTTCGTCAAATGCCTTGAGTCTGCCGCTATCGCCAATCGCCGGAAACGAGCTTGCCGCGGTGCGCCTGCACATCGATGCAAATGCATTGAAACTATTGTTCGAGTAACAGGCGAGCGCCTCCCGAAAGAGAATTTCCGTGACTTTCGGCAGATAGGAGAACGAGAATTTTTCTTTCGGTCTCTCGAGCTCGATGAAGTTCCTGTACAGCTCGATGCCGTCCTCTTTGTATTCCTTGACCGCGAAGCGCAGAAATATCGGCGCATGGCAGGCATCGCATTGATAAACGAGTCCTACGTGCTTCGGCTTATCTTTCAGCAGATTCGCAAAGTCAGGAACGGACTGCGACGTCATGTGGGCATAGACACCGCAATACGGGCACTCCAGACCGAATTGCTCGTCGGTCTGCTGCTGAAGTCCCTGGTCCCGCTCTATTATGATTGCCATTGTTCTCTTTCTTATAGTGCTGGTGGCTTTCTTTAATGTGAAGCCTGACAGCAGCTTATAAGTATATCCTCAGTATCCACCTCAGCCGCTTTGGTTAAACATAATTCGGAAATCGGCTTTTCTTTTTTCATTGTCTGCATATTACTGACACTTTCTACTCGGGGACAGTTCCCCAGCGGCCGACGGCCGCCCGTGCCGCATCATTGATGGGTCGCGCAATCAGCGCATCCCGGCTCAGACTGACGTCGAAACGGGCGCCATCCGCCATTGGAACATAGGTCGCCGTTCCGTAGTAGGCGTCTACGCCCGGCGCCAGCAGCGGAAACCGCATGGCAATAGTCCAGACGTCCAGAAACGGTTCCGGCGACAACGCGTGCACGGTTCGAGCCTCAGTCCGCTCACGGTCAATGTCCGAAAACCGGCCGCTCAAACGTTCCAGGCGATAAATAGGGTCCAGGCCGAGGATTGTCGCAGGTGGCTTCCAGTTTATGAGTCGCGCATCCAACTGCCATTCGTTGCCGCGCAGTCTGTAGAACCGGTCTCGTTCGCCGCTGATCATCAGCCGCGCCTGATACTCGTCTGGCGCCAACTGTCTGAACTGAATACTCGATATCACCTTTTCGGCAACCAGGCGGCCATAGCTGTAATAGTTGAACGCGAGCAGGAGAGCTGCGCCTGCCAACACCGCGGATACGACGCCACTGAGCCCAGACCCGCCCGCCCTGAGGATGCGACCACGCCGGGTGCAGCGAACCGCCCGTATCAAGAAGAACAACGCGAACAGCGTAAAGGTCACGCTGATTCCGATTAGCAGGTTCATCAGGCGCTCAATCGCTTGTATTTGATGCGCTGCGGCCGCACTGCGTCGCTGCCAAGGCGGCGTTTCCGGTCTTCCTCATACTCCGAGTAGTTGCCGGAGAACCAGACGACCTTGCTGTCACCTTCAAACGCGAGTATGTGCGTCGCTATCCGGTCGAGGAACCAGCGGTCATGTGAAATAACAACGGCGGATCCGGGGAATTCCAGCAAAGCCTGCTCCAAAGCCCTTAAGGTTTCGACATCGAGGTCGTTGGTCGGTTCGTCGAGTAACAGCAGGTTACCACCACCCTTTAGCATCTTCGCCAAATGGACGCGGTTTCTCTCACCGCCCGACAGCAGACCGATCTTCTTTTGTTGCTCGGCGCCGCGGAAATTGAACCTGCCGACATACGCGCGTGATGGTGTCTCGTAGTTGCCTACCTGCACCAGGTCCTGACCGCCAGATATTTCCTCCCAGATCGTGTTGCTGTCAACCAGGCTGTCGCGGGACTGATCGACACTGGCCACCGTGACGCTGTCGCCTATGCGTATCGATCCCGAATCGGGCTGTTCTGTACCGATAATCATCCGAAACAACGTTGTTTTACCTGCACCGTTCGGTCCGATGATCCCGGCGATGCCGCCCGGTGGCAACGTGAAACTCAAATCGTCCATCAGCAACAGGTCGCCGAAGCCTTTCTTCAAGCTCTTGACTTCGATGACGAGATCGCCGAGACGCGGTCCGGGCGGAATATAGATCTCGTTGGTTTCGTTCCGCTTCTGATAGGCTGGCGACGAGAGTTCTGCGAATTGCTTGAGGCGCGCCTTGGACTTGGCGCGACGACCCTGCGGATTGGCCCGCACCCACCCGAGTTCTGCCTGAATGGCTTTATGCCTCGCTTTCTCCGATGCCGCTTCTGCCGCAAGGCGTTGTTCTTTTTGCTGTAGCCAGGACGAGTAGTTCCCTTTCCAGGGAATACCATAGCCACGGTCCAGTTCGAGAATCCAGCCAGCGACGTTGTCGAGGAAGTAACGGTCGTGCGTGACGGCAATAACGGTGCCGGGATATTCCTCAAGAAAACGTTCGAGCCAGGCGACCGACTCGGCATCGAGGTGGTTGGTCGGTTCATCGAGCAACAACATGTC
>JAPUKV010000004.1 GCA_027295475.1 Pseudomonadota bacterium | reverse complement strand
CGGATCGATCATGTCTCCCCAGGTTGCATGGCTCACGATGCAGGGCTGCAAGACCTTATCGGTCAGGATGGACCAGCAGTCTGCCAACGCCATGGCAATCGCCGAGTATCTTGAGGCGCACCCGAAAGTGAAGCAGGTCTGTTACCCGGGCCTGCCGTCTTTCGCACAGCATGAGCTTGCCAGGAAACAGGCTAGCGGTTTCGGTGCCATGCTCTGGTTCGAAGTCAAAGGCGGTCTCAAGGCGGGCAAGACGCTGATGGATTCCATCGAATTGTGGAGTCTTGCCGAGAATCTCGGCTCGGTCGAATCGCTGATTACGCATCCGGTCACGATGACGCATGCGGATGTCGATGAAGCCGAAAGAAAACGTGTTGGCATCATAGACGGCCTGGTCCGCTTGTCCGTCGGGCTCGAGGATGCAGACGATCTGATTGAGGCGCTCGACAAAGCGTTGCAGAACGTGCCGGGCTAGCGAGCCTGCTCGAGCCTATTTAGGCGTTCAGGCGTTCAGGCGTTGACCGAGAATTGCTGCGCCCCTGACGCCGCTCGAGTCGCCGAACTTCGCGGGTAATACTTCGGGTATTTTCTTGCCGGCATAGGGCACTTCGGGAAATGCGTCGGGCAAACGCGAATATAACTCCGATATATTCGATAAGCCGCCACCCAGAACGATGACATCGGGATCGTAATAGATAAAGAGCTGCGACATGCAGGTCGCGAGGCCGTCGATATAGGCATCAAAAACGGTCATTGCATCCTTGTCGCCGTTCCGCATGTCATCAGTCAGGGCAGGGACGTCTTTTTTTTGGCCGGTGAAGTGCTCATACAGCCATGCGAGCCCGGGCCCGGAGAAATACTGCTCAATGCAGCCGGTCGCCCCACAACCGCACTGCCGCAATGGCAGATCGTAGCGCTGTTGCAGAATGGCGGGGAGCAGCATGTGCCCCCACTCACCGGCGAGCTTGTTTGCTCCAAGGTAAACCTCGCCGTTTATGCAAAGACCGCCACCTATGCCGGTACCCAGGATTATCCCGAAGACGCGTTCCGCTCCATCAGCGGCACCGCCGTTCGCTTCCGATAGCGCAAGATTTCTGGCGTCGTTGCCTACGCCGACGCGGCGACCAATTGCAGCCTCGAAATCAGCGACAACTGGCTTGTTGCTGAGGCAGGGAATATTGGGGAATGACTTGAGTCCTGCCCGGCCAATCATGCCGGGGAGGCTGATACCTACGGATCCCGCCGTGTCCGATTCCTTTTCCGCCTCGGCCACCATGTCGGCGATGGTCTTGATGAAAAGGGCATAGTCGTCGACTGGTGTCGCTTCCCGCCAGGAGCTTACTTCGGCAAGATCCTGATCGAAAACAGCCAGTTCGATCTTGGTCCCGCCAACGTCGACGCCGATATGCATGTCTCGTTCCTCTGCTTCGAGGCCCTATTATGGCATTCGGGTCGATGTTATCGAATCGGGATCAGATCGAACGAGATTGAACGGAAACTCAACGATCTGGCCTGTTCCATCAGAGCAATTACTTCTTTTGCTGACTGGATGCGATTGACCGCGATCTGGTCTGCTCATAGTGTGGATATGCTGTCGGAATCCGCTGTTAAATCAAATGGGTATTATCCACGATGCGCGTTCATCCGTCAGGCAGGTGATTGCTCCTGCGACACCTGCACTCCCGCCATACATGGCGGTCGGGTACTCCTTGATATGGCTCGAAGTTCGACGAAATTGGCTGCCAAAACCACTAATTCCTTAGGCCGTGGCAAAGGTAGAGCGCAACGGTGAACAGGAGCATTGCGACCGCCTGGTGGCTTGCGGCGAGAAAAATGGGCACCACCAGCAGCAGCGTAGCAATGCCAAGGGCGACCTGCAGTACCGCCGTATGGACGAGGGCGTTTACACCGCGTCGTATTCTGTCCGGCAAGTCCGCTTTTCTCAGGCTGGTCCAGTAGGCAATGATCAGAAGGAAGGTCGTGATGGCGAGTACGCGGTGTTCGAATTGAACGGCCGCCATGTTGTCGAAGAAGTTCCTCCAGGCGGGTTCGAGGGCGAGGAATTCGGGCGGTATCCAGTACTCACCCATTTTCGGAAAGGTGTTGTAGATCTTGCCGGCCTTGAGCCCGGCTACGAATGCGCCGGACATTATGGTCACGGTTATCAGCGCGGTTAATGCCAGTGTCTTGCCATACCATGGATGTCTTTGCGTCTTCCTTGTCGTCTCGCGCGACGGCAGCAACAGGGTCAATGCCACCCAAAACATATACGCATATATGAGGAAAGCGGCGAGCAGGTGTGCGGCCAGGCGGTATTGGCTGACATTCGGGTTGTCGATGAGCCCGCTCTTGACCATGTACCAGCCGAGCACGCCCTGCATGCCGCCCAAAACAAACATGAGCGCATATTTCGGGAATTCTCGTTTCCGTATGTAGCCTTTCCATACGAAGAACAGAAAAGGCACAAGAAAGACGATACCGATCGTTCGGCCAAGCAAGCGATGCAAATATTCCAGCCAGAAGATCCCCTTGAAATCACTCACGTCCATGTATGAATTCTCTTTCTGGAATTCCGGCGTCTGCTGATACATCTCGAACACCTGCTGCCATTCGGTGTCGCCGAGTGGCGGCAGCACACCGGTTACCGGGCGCCAGTCGACCATCGACAGGCCCGAACCGGTCAGTCGTGTGACACCGCCGAGGACGACCATGGCAAAGACGAGTGCGCAGCAGACCAGAAGCCAGGTGGCGACAGAGTGCTTATTGTTGTTAACGACGTCGCTGATGGAGGGTGACCGTGTGGCTTCGAAGCAGGGGCCGCAATCTTAGCAGGCCCTGACAGACGCACAAGCGAGTCTATTTACAGAAAGTTTATTTAAGATAATCGAGCGGCAGTGCGGTCGTGTACTTGATGGTTTCCATGCTAAAGCTGGAGCTGACGTCGAATAAGTCGACTTTGGCAATCATCTCCTTATACATCTCGTCATAACTTCGCATGTCGGGAATGACGGCGCGAATCAGGTAATCAACGTCGCCACTCAAGCGGTGTACCTCCATGACGTTCGGCATGGCGGTAACCATGGCATAAAAACCATCAAACCATTGCCGCGTATGCTCGTGCGTCCGGATTCCTGTAAAGACGGTGAGGTCGAGTCCCAGTTTTTCCTGATTGAGCAAAGTCACCCGTGCGCTGATCACGCCGTCATCCTCCAGGGCCTGTATGCGACGCCAGCAGGCTGATTTAGAAAGACCGATTTGATCTGCAATGTCGCCGACCGTCATCGCGGCGTCTTTTTGCAGGGCTCCGAGAATGGCTCTGTCTTTTTTGTCCATGCTGCCCTCCGGGCGTGAATACGCTGTGCGGCAGATGGTCGATGAATATGACAGAAAAAGCAAAAGTATCTCGAATACGGGTAGAAATCTGGAATAAAATGCTAATTTTTTGTATTGGACAAGAATATTTTTGAACCCTGTTGCGCGCCGATTCAGGTAAGCTACTGGCAAGGCTGTGGGAGCCACAAGCGGCCAATCGGGTTCTGCACAGGAGGCACAGGCATTAACAGACGCGCCATATTCATGACGCTTTGTGCGGCGTTCATACCGTATTCGGTCTATGTCTATACACAAGGCACCGAGGCTTCGCACATCAGGGCGATGACCGAAGAAGCCCGCTACGGCCAGCAATTGTTCCAGGAATTTAACTGCATAGCCTGCCACCAGTTCTATGGTCTTGGTGGCTATATGGGTCCCGACCTGACCAACGTCATTTCCTCCAGAGGCCCTGCTTATGCCCGTGCGTTTCTCGTGAGCGGCACGCAGAGAATGCCGAATTTCAATCTCGACGAGTCCGAGCTGGACGCATTGGTCGCGTATCTCGAATTCGTTGATACGACCGGCAGATATCCCGCTGACGATTACCAGATCAACTGGTACGGGACAGTCGTGCAGAGCGCTGAGTGATCATGATGAATGACCATGATGAGTGACCATGATAAATGACGATCAGGACATGATCGGGCTGCGATTCCTGCGGCTCGGCATGCTGGCGCTGGCGGCCGGCATGTTTTTCGGCGTCATCGGCGGGTTCCAGTTTCTGTTTCCCGAATTCCTGAGGGAACTGCTGTTCACGAAAACCAGGCCCTTGCATGTGTCATTGGTCATTTCCTGGATATTTCTTGCGGCCATTGGCGGCATCTATTACTTCCTTGTCAATCAGTGCAAGCTGAAACTGTTCTCGCCCCGTGCGGCTAACTGGCACTTCTGGATTTTTGTTGTCACCGGCCTGGCCATCCTTGCCAGTTACTTTGCCGGTAAATTCGGCGGCAGAGAGTATTTCGAATTCCCGGCAGTCCTGAGCATTCCCGTTTTCCTGTCCTGGATTATTTTTGGCGTTAATTATTTCAAGACGGTATTCAAGAGCAGTGAGCCGTGGCCGGTGTATTACTGGATGTGGGGCACTGGCATCGTTTTCTTTTTCATTACGTTTTCCGAAGCCTATCTCTGGCTGATTCCTTATTTCAGAGAGTCGATGGTTCGGGAAATCACGGTGCAGTGGAAGTCCTACGGCTCGCTAACCGGCTCCTGGAATATGCTGGTCTATGGTACGGCCATTTTTGTGGCGAGCAGGATCAGCGAGAACCCGCAGATGGCTCGTTCAAGAATGGCTTACGGTCTGTATTTCCTCGGCCTGTTCAACCTGATGTTCGGCTGGGCGCACCACATTTACCTCGTGCCGTCGGCGCCATGGCTGCGGATATTTGCCTATGCCGTCAGCATGACCGAACTCCTGGTGCTGGGCAAAATTCTGTGGGACTGGCGTGCGTCGCTTGCGAGTTATCAGATTCACAAGCACTGCAATGCCTACCGCTTCCTGTTTGCAGCGGACATCTGGATTTTTATCAATCTGATTCTCGCTCTGGTCATTTCCGTGCCGGCCTGGAATCTTTATACGCACGGTACGCACATTACGGTCGCCCATGCGATGGGCAGCACCATCGGAATCAATACGATGATCCTGCTGGCATCGGTCTTTTTCGTTATCCGCGAAGAACTGCCGGTGGAAGTGCACTCCGGCTGCTCGAAACAGGTGACATTTGGCTACTGGATGGCGAACATATCTCTGGTCGTATTCTTTGTATCGTTGATACTCGCCGGCTTGGGTAAAGGCTTCTACAGTGGCGGGTCTTTCCAGGAAATGATGCTGAACATCTGGCCGTTCCTGCTGGTGTTCGCTGTTTCGGGTGTAACGTTAATGCTGGGGATCTGGATCGTTCTGTTTTCCGCGGTTCGCCTGATCAACCTTCGCTTGTCTCCTGCCAGCCGCGGCGCCTTAGCTGCGGAATATTGATATTTCTGCCCCGATCTTTGAATAAGATGCACGCAAGCGCATTTCCCAATCCTGGGTGGTGGGCGGGCGTTGGTCTCGCGGTACTCGTTTCACTGTCGGCCGGCTTTGCAGCACAGTTGATCGGTGAGTCTGTTCTGGGTTTTGCGAAAAGCCCGATCAGCGCGATCATGATGGCGATTATCATCGGCATGATCGTTGCGAATACGCTCAGGCTCCCCGGCGCATTGATGGATGGCCTGTGTTACTGCGCGAGTACAATACTCAGGATCGGTATCATGATCCTTGGCATTCGCCTCAGCCTGCTGGGGGCCGGGCTTTTCACGCTGGTTGCGTTGCCGTTTGTCATATTCGCCATCGTCATCGGATTGACAACGGTCAGTTTCCTGGGGCGGCATTTGGGTTTGTCCCGACAGCTCAGCGGACTGATTGCGGTCGGTACGAGTATCTGCGGCTGCACAGCTATTGTTGCGACGGCGCCGCTGATAAAAGCGAACGAAGCTGAGGTCAGTTATGCAATCGCGTGTATCACGGTGTTCGGGCTTGCCGCGATGTTTTTCTATCCGGTCCTCGCGCATTACATTTTTGCTCAGCAACCGGCGCTCGCCGGCCTGTTCTTGGGAACCTCAATTCATGAAACGGCCCAGGTCGTCGGTGCGGGGCTGATGTACGAGGCTCAATACAGCGCGCCGGTCGCGCTCGATATTGCGACTGTGACCAAACTGGTTCGAAACCTTTGCATGATCGCCGTCATTCCCATCGTCGGGATTCTCTACGGTACAGAGCGTTCAGGCACAACCGAAGGCGAGAGACCGCAATGGTTCACGATGGTGCCGTGGTTCATCATTGGCTTCGCGTTGATGTCTGCATTGCGTACCGCAGGCGATCTTGGTGATCGGCCATTCGGTTTCCTTGAACCGTCACAGTGGAGTATCACGATCGAGACACTCCGTGCCGTGGCCGAACGCTGCCTGTTGATCGCCATGGCAGCCATAGGGCTTACATCGATGTTGGCGGGGATCAGGCAGATTGGCCCCCGGCCGTTCATTCTCGGGCTTTTTGCTGCCTTATTGATCGGTGGCGTCAGCCTCGGGCTGATAACCGCGTTTGCAGGCAGGATAATTCTTGCGGTCGGTCTCTGATCAAC
>JAPUKV010000039.1 GCA_027295475.1 Pseudomonadota bacterium | reverse complement strand
AATACAAGGTCATTAAGGATCGTCGGTTGGCAATTAATGCCATAATTCGGTACTCCGGAGGTGCAGACTAATGTCGTCGGTGTTTTCTACCGTCATATATACTTGATACGGCCTCAGCTCAGGAAATGTCTTTCCAAATTTGTTTCTTGAGCATCACTGCAAGGATGAGGAACACGCCCAAAAACATCAGTACCCATATCCCGATAGCACGCCTCTTCAATTGCACCGGCTCACTCATGTAATCCAGAAAATTGACGGTATCGCGAACAAACGATTGAAACTCATCCGCTGACATGCTCCCTTCGCTGATTGGCTCGAATCTTTCAAATACCAATTCAGTCCCGTCCCGCCCTGCTAATTCGTGTTCTACAAATATCGCTTTCTGATAGCCCTGCAGCTCCCAGAGAATGTTGGGCATACTCGTTCCAGCCAGCAGGATATTGTCCACGCCCGTAGGGCTATCCAAATCCACATAGAAGCTTTGCAGGAAATTAAATACGTAGTTTATTCCCCGACTGCGTGGAACCACCGAGAGATCCGGCGGCGGATTTCCGAACCATCGTGTCGCGTCATCGTCCCGCATCGTTCGCTGAATCGTATCGTGGGGCGTCTCGGCATTGAACATCAGATTTTCGATCAATTGATCTTCGGTGAGTCCCAGGTCCCTGCCCATCCTGTTGAAACGCACATACTTTGCCGAGTGACAGCCGGAACAGTAATTCATGAAATTTCGAGCGCCGCGCTGTAATGATGCAGTGTCGGCAACATTGTTATTTGCCGGCAACATTTCGATGGCGCTCTCTTTCGCAGCAAGAGTGCTCGCACACCCCAGGAGCAGGATCGATAACATCAGCTTCACGACGCTGCCGAACCTATCCATGCCAGACAACCCTCTCAGGCACCGGTTTGGTATTGTATATCACAGTGTAATAAGGCATCAAAATAAAAAACCCGAAATACAGAGTCGTAAAGACTCGTGCCATCAGCACGAAAATCCCGGTGGCGGGCTGCGTCCCCAGCCACGCAAGCACCAGGAAACTGGTGGTGAAAATCGTGAGCGCCAACTTGTAGAGCCAGCCGCGGTAACGGATCGACTTGACGCGGGATCGGTCAAGCCAGGGCAGGAACAGCGGCACCAGTACCCCTGCTGCCATCGTCATCGCGCCGAGCAGTTTGTCCGGTACTGCGCGTAACATCGCGTAATACGGTGTGAAATACCAGGCTGGCTGGATGTGTTCTGGTGTTACTCGAACATTTGCGGGATCAAAGTTTGCGTATTCAAGAAAATAACCACCCATCTCGGGGGCGAAAAAGACGACGGCGCAAAAGAATATCAAGAAAACAATGATCGCGACCAGATCCTTGCTCGTGTCGTATGGATGAAACGCGACGCCGTCCAGAGGAACACCATCGGGCCCTTTGAGGTCCTTGATCTCGTTTCCGTCCGGATTGCCTGAACCCACTTTATGCAAGGCAACGATATGAAAATAGACAAGGGCGATCATAGCCATTGGTAAGGCGACTACATGCAGTGCGAAGAAGCGATTCAACGTGATGTCCGAAATCGAGTAGTCGCCGCGAATATATTCAACCAGCGTATCGCCAATCACCGGAATCGCGCCAAACAGCGAAATAATGACCTGTGCTCCCCAATAGGACATCTGGCCCCAGGGTAACAGGTAACCCGCGAACGCCTCGGCCATCAGCACGTAAAAGATCAACATGCCGATAATCCAGACCAGCTCCCTCGGCTTTTTATACGACCCGTACAGCATGGCTTTATACATGTGGAGATACACAACGATGAAAAACGCCGACGCTCCGGTCGAATGCAGGTAGCGGATCAACCAGCCGAATTCGACGTCCCGCATGATGTATTCCACAGAGGCGAAAGCCTCCGCCGCTGACGGCTTGTAACTCATCGTCAGAAAAATGCCGGTGACCAGTTGAATAATCAGCACAAAAAAACCGAGGACGCCGAAGAAGTACCAGAAATTGAAGTTCTTTGGCCCGTAGTACTCGGTAGCGTGTTCTTTGATGACTTTCGTCAGCGGAAAACGATCGTCAATCCACTTTATTAACCCGCCTTTTGGGGCCCCGATTTCAGATTCGATGCGCGCCATTACGCTGCCCCCGATTCGACACCAAGCATGATGACGTTATTCTGGATAAACCTGTATGGCGGCACCCGCAGGTTCGTCGGCGCGGGCACACCTTTGTACACACGACCGGCAAGGTCGAATTTCGAGCCATGACATGGACAAAAGAAACCACCAAACCAATCTGCGGCCGGTCCGACCTCGAATTGTTCAAGTGGCGCGCAGCCCAAATGGGTACAGGAACCTTCGACGACCAGGAATTCGCGCTTAAGCGAACGATATTCATTGACAGCGAAGTTCGGTTGCTGCTCCGGATTAAGAGAATCCGGATCATCGAGAAATTCGGTGACCTTCGGCAGTCTTGCCAGCATGTCCTCCGAGCGCCTGAGGATAAACACCAGCCTGCCACGCCAAATGACACGAATCATCTCACCGGGCTCGAGTGAGCCAACAGCGACTTCAACCGGCGCCCCCTTTGCCTCTGCACGCGCGCTAGGCTTCAATGAAGCAATGAACGGTATTGCGGCAAGCGTAATGCCTGCACCTCCGGTTACGGCGGTGGCAACAGCTAGAAAATGACGTCTGTTGCGGTCAACGTCATCGGTCATAACGGCACTCCCTTACGCCGACCTAGGGCGGTCGTTTTTTGCTTTGCCCGAAAACTGGTAGATTTGCAGCAGACCCTTTTTGCCGTCAGGATGACGGTCGAATCCGGGCTGGGTGCGGAACCAGTGGCGCATTATACACGCGGCCGCTCAGAATTGGCTAGGCGCTGGCCGGGAAACGTATGCAGTTCCCCAATGATCCAACGTGATCCAAGGATGTCGTGTGGCGCGACTCAAATCGGCTCTGATTTTTCTGTTGCAGTCCGTAGTAGTCGGTTTGGCTGCCGCGTTTCTCGTGGTCCTGATCCGGCCGCAATGGCTGCCGATCGTCGACGGCAACGGCGAAAAAAGCTCCGGTAAGGCCATCTCCTATGCCGACGCAGTTGACATCAGTGCACCGGCGGTCGCGAACGTTTATGCAAAGCGACTCGTCCCGACCAGCGCCACACCCGATGCGCGAAGCCGCTTTCGACTGAACACCAACCTCGGCTCAGCGGTGGTCATCGACCCCGAGGGATATCTGGTCACAAACTGGCACGTTGTCCGCGATGCTGCAGAGATTCGTGTGCAAATGTCGGACGGGCGAATCGCCAATCCGCAACTCGTCGGCTATGATGCGGAGACCGATCTCGCGCTCCTGAAAGTCGATCTCGGTACATTGCCGGCCATGCCGCTGGGCCGCTCTGACCAGCTCCGAATCGGCGATGTCGTGCTTGCGATTGGTAACCCCTACGGCCTGAGCATGACGGTCACGCAGGGAATCGTGAGTGCAACAGGGCGCGGCCTTCTCGGCCTGTCGACATTCGAAAACTTTATTCAGACCGACGCAGCGATCAACGAGGGCAACTCCGGCGGCGCGCTCGTGAATACTTCGGGGCAGCTTGTCGGCATCAATACAGCAGTGCTGGCACAGGATGCCGGTACGGCCGGCATAAGTTTCGCGATTCCTGTCGATCTCGTTCGAGGCGTTGTGGAAGAGATCAAGAAAAACGGCAGGGTTATTCGAGGCTGGCTTGGTGTTGAGCCTGACGACCTCACCCGGGCCGAATTTCAAGCACTGGGACTGGAATCGAACGTCGGCATTCTGCTGTCTCGCGTTTACGAGGGCGGTCCGGCAGCCGCAGCCGGGCTCAGGCGGAACGATGTGATTCTCTCGATCAACGGTGAACCCATACGTAGCGGACAGCAAGCACGCTTGCTTGTGGCTGGTTTGCGCCCGGGCGATACGGTCGATCTGGTGGGCTGGCGAAACGGGCGTCGATTCACGGCGTCGATGCTGGCTGGTGAGCGCCGGCGCGAACGCTGAAATTCGCTCATCAATTCAATCGGCTCAGGTGCCGATGTTCGGTTTCTTCGGTTCTTGGACTGAGAACCGAAGAAACCGAACACCGGCACCGCTTCCTAGCCGGGCACCCGGCGAATGGATGCCCCCAGTTGATTCAGTTTTTCCTCGATGCGTTCGTAGCCTCGGTCAACATGATAGATTCGATCGACCACGGTTTCTCCCTCGGCTGCGAGGCCGGCCAGGACCAGTCCGGCTGACGCGCGAAGATCAGTCGCCATGACGGGCGCGGCAGTCAATCGTTCGACCCCCGTCGATATCGCCATGTTGCCTTCGATCCGAATGTCGGCGCCCATACGTTGCAGCTCGAGCACATGTTGAAACCGGTTTTCGAATATGGTTTCCGTGACGGTGCCAACACCTTCAGCCGTTGCGTTCATCGCACAGAACTGTGCCTGCATATCGGTCGGGAAGGCAGGATACGGCAAAGTACGAATGTCGACCGCCTGCGGCCGTTTGCCGGTCATATCGAGTTCTATCCAGTCATCGCCAACTGCGATTGATGCACCCGCTTCCTGCAGTTTGACGAGCACGGCCTCGAGATAGTCCGGAGACGTCCGTTTTAGCCGCACCTTGCCGCCAGTCATTGCCGCCGCGACAAGATAGGTGCCAGTTTCAATCCGGTCAGGCAACACTTCGTAGGCGGTCCCGCGAACCTCATCGACGCCCTCAATCCGGATCGTGCTGCTGCCGGCACCCGTGATTTTCGCGCCCATCATATTCAGAAAATCCGCGAGATCACTGACCTCAGGCTCCCGCGCAGCGTTTTCGAGGACTGTCTCGCCATCCGCAAGTACAGCCGCCATCATCAGGTTTTCAGTACCGGTGACCGTGACTATGTCGAACACGATGTGTGTGCCCTTGAGGCGGTCAGCCCTTGCCCTGATGAATCCGTTTTCCACTTTGACGTCGGCGCCCATCGCCTGGAGTCCCTGCACGTGCAGATTGACCGGTCTCGCGCCGATAGCACAACCACCCGGCAGCGACACGTCGGCCTCACCGAATCGGCTGACCAGCGGCCCGAGCACCAGGATAGATGCCCGCATCGTTTTGACGAGCTCGTACGGCGCGCAACGTTCACTGATATTGCTGCCGTCCACTTCAATATTGAGTTTGTCATTGATGGTCACCATCGCGCCCATACTCTGCAGGAGCGCAATAATCGTCGTTACGTCATTCAGGTGGGGCACATTACCTATGGTCACTGTATCCGCTGTGAGCAAGGTGCCAGCCAGAATAGGCAAAGTTGCGTTTTTCGCACCCGATATCGAAATCTCTCCTTCGAGCCGGGTGCCTCCGCGTATGAGTAATTTGTCCAATGCCGTATCAGGCCTGACCCGCCGACTCCAGTTTGCTCCATTCCCCCGGCGTGTGTGCACGAATCGACAGTGCATGGATTTCATTGCCCATTAGCGTGCCCAGGCATTCATATATCAACTGATGACGCTGCATCGGACGCTTACCGTCGAATGCTTCCGCCACAACTATGGCCTCGAAGTGCGTGTTGTCGTCAGTCTGCACCCTGACGCTGGCGTTCGGCAGACCGGCTTCGATCAGTGCGGCGATCTCTGATGGATCCATAATTTCAGTTGTTCACGAGTAGCCCTGGGTCGCGCAGTTTAACAAAACCGCGAAGCAGTCCAACACGCATTGCTGATTGTGTATTATTGGTGTCCCGGGCCGTTTTTGCGAATAGCCGGGTTCTGGTACCAAATAGCGCGGACTGCTGGTCTGGATTGACCGCAAGCCGCTATGACAATACTAATCAGAACATCTGAAATATGCCTGGCTCTTTTGCTGAACTGATCGTCGGCCTGCTGCTCCTGATCTGGGGGGCCGACCGGCTTGTCTACGGTGCCGCGGCGAGCGCCAGAAACCTTGGCGTAGCGCCGCTGCTCATCGGCCTGACCATTGTGGCATTCGCCACCTCGGCGCCGGAAGTGCTGGTATCCATCGTTGCCGCGTTCCGGGGAGAAACGGACCTGGCGGTAGGCAATGCCATCGGTTCGAACATTGCCAATATCGGGCTTGTGCTGGGCAGCGTCGCCCTGTTAAGGCCGATCGAGCTGACATCCGCAACGCTGCGACGTGAAATGCCGGCGCTGCTGGCGGTGACACTTCTCACCGTAGCCCTGTTTCTCGATACCTACCTGAGCCGTATCGACGGGCTGGTGCTCCTGACTGGTTTGATTATCGTGATGATCTGGTTGACCCGGCTCGGTTTCCGGTCATCGGCAAGCGATCCGATGAAAGCGGAATATGAGGCGGAAATTCCTCTGCACGTGAGCATGCGAATGGCCATATTCTGGCTTGTCATCGGCCTGGCTGCGCTGCTTGTCGGCGCGGAACTGCTGGTGGACGCCGCAATCAACATCGCTCATGCGCTGGGTGTCACCGAGCTGGTTATCGGCATCGTACTGGTTGCCCTGGCCACCAGCCTGCCTGAACTCGCCGTATCTATGGTCAGTGCGCTGAAAGGCGAGTATGGACTGGCACTGGGCACCATAGTCGGTTCGAATATTTTCAATTTGCTGGCTGTGATCGGCATCGCAGCGGTCATCGAGCCTGCGAAATTACCCGAGTCTGTGCTGTCCCAGCACATATTCGTCCTGGTGGCCTTCACGCTGGCCCTGTTTGCCATGACCTATGACTACGACGGTAAAGGGCATATCTCCCGGCTCGAGGGCGGCGCACTTTTAGTTGCATATCTCGCCTTTATCGCGTTTGTGATAGTGCAAAACGTTTAGACTGGTGGCTCGGTCCTTGTTGGACCACCAACTACATTTACCGGAGCCAATTTGCCCCCAGACCTGAAACCCGACGAACTCCTTGCGCTGGCAAGGCAGGTGCTCGATATAGAATCGCGCGCCGTCGAGCAGCTGAAATCCCGGCTTGATGAGTCTTTTGCGGCCGCCTGCTCCCTGTGCCTCGCAACCAGTGGCCGGGTCGTTGTTACCGGCATGGGTAAGTCAGGGCACATTGGCAGAAAAATTGGCGCAACACTCGCGAGTACCGGCACGCCATCTTTTTTCGTTCATCCTGCCGAAGCGAGCCACGGCGACCTGGGAATGATTACGCCGAGTGATTTGCTCCTGGCAGTGTCCTATTCAGGAGAAACCGAGGAAATCGTAACAATATTGCCATTGATCAAGCGGATGGGCGCAAAGCTGATTTCCATTACCGGCAAGCCTGGATCGACGCTGGCGAAGGCAGCCGATGTCCACCTCGACGTGCGCGTGGATGAGGAAGCCTGCCCATTAAACCTCGCGCCAACTGCAAGTACGACGGCAACGCTCGCAATGGGTGACGCGCTCGCGGTCGCCCTTTTGCAAAGCCGGGGCTTCACTGCGGAAGACTTTGCGCTATCGCATCCCAGCGGCAGCCTCGGCAAACGCCTTTTTTTGCGTGTAGCAGACGTCATGCACAGTGGCGATGAAATCCCGTCAGTCGGTGTTGACGTCCATCTCAGCGACGGCCTCGTGGAAATGACGCAAAAAAGTCTTGGCATGACAGCCGTTGTCGATAACGATAATCACCTGCTCGGCATTTTCACCGACGGCGATTTGCGTCGCGCACTGGACACGGGCATTGACGTTCACAAGACAACAATGAAGTCGGTCATGCACCGCGAATGCAAGGTAACCGGGCCGGACATTCTCGCGGCAGAAGCTGTACGTGTCATGGAAGAAAATAAAATAACAGGGCTGCTTGTCACCGATGATGAAAACCGTCTGATCGGTGCACTGAACATTCATGATTTGTTCAGAGCAGGGGTGATGTGAGCGCTCGGGACCAAACGCTTGCCGGCGTACGCCTGGTGGCATTCGACATAGACGGCGTCTTTACGGACGGCCGTTTTTATTTGTCAAACGATGGCATCGAGTCCAAGGCCTTTCATACGCACGATGGTTTCGGTGTCAGGCAGCTGCTCGAGGCCGGCCTGGTGGTTGCCGTTATCAGTGGTCGTCAATCGGCGGCCGTTGACCAGCGCATGGCCGAACTCGGCGTGCGATACGTCATACAGGGAAAATCCGATAAAGTGGCGGCGTTTGAGACGCTCGTCACCGAACTGGGCATAAGTGACGCACAAGCCGTGTATGTGGGCGATGACGTGCCCGATCTGCCGCTCCTGCGCCGAGTCGGTTTTTCCGTCGCCGTCAGTAACGCACATGATGACGTCAAGGCCGAAAGTGATTACACGACCGCCAGAGCGGGCGGATTCGGCGCGGTCAGGGAAGTGTGTGACCTCGTTCTCCACGCCCGGCAGAATGGCAAGGGCTGAATCCGATGTCGGCGCGCGGCATTCTAGGATTTGTGGTGCTACTCCTTGGGGCTGCCGGCAGCTGGTATCTGTCCGGCTCCCTGGGTAAGTCTGAAATTGTGGAGACCTCGGGAAATGCGATACCAGACGGCTATTATCTGAAGAAGGCGAAGATTCTTGGCACAGGAAGTGACGGCCGTCTGCTTTACGAAATTGAAGCCGATTATGCGGAGCAACTGGATGGCGCAGACATAGCCTTTCAGAATGTCCAGATTCGGTACTCGAAGGGCGCCCAGGTAAATTGGGTCCTGAACGCCGACACCGCAACCGTCAGCCATAATCACAAGCGGATTATCCTGAAAGGACACGTACGAGCGGTAAATGCCGAAGGATTTGAGGGAAAAGTTACCGAAATTAGAACCGAGTACCTCGAATTCGAGCCAGACGCCTACCGGGCACAGACAGACAGCCGGGTTCAAATTCGCATAGGTGCGCGAAGTCTCACGGCGACCGGCATGCTAGCATTGCTGCAGGAGAACCGTCTGGAACTGAAGTCGAACGTCAGCGGCAAGTTTGTTCCGTAATATCAAATTGTATGCAAGATTCCCGCTTCAAAATTCTCGTTGTCCTGGCTGTTTTTGTGCCGGGGCTGGTAACGGGTCAAATTAGTGACCTGAGGTTACCAATCTCACTCGACGCCGACTCTTCCGAATACGACGGCAAGAGCACGATGGTTGTGTTCCGTGGGCTACGCCTGACTCAGGGCAGCATGGGAATCGAAGCTGACGACGGCCGCGCCAACAAACTCGATTTTGAGGATAGCGTTTGGCAACTCTCCGGCAATGTCATCATCGATGTCGAAAACGGACATATTGAGTGCGACTCAGCCGACCTGACTTTTTCCAACTATGCGCTGGTTCTCGCAACGATCACGGGCTCGCCGGCAACGTTCGAGATGCAGCGTCCCAATAGCTCGGAACCGACCTACGCCGAAGCCGGCCGGCTCGAATACGACCTTGCCCGAGGAATCATCGAATTCTCCGGGCAGGCGAAGATTACTGAGAACGGCAATCAGATTACATCGAGCTATCTCGTCTATGACATCAAGGAACAGTTGATAAACGCCCAGTCGGGCGGAGACGGTGATCCGAAGGTACGAATTACCTACACGCCGAAAGAAGCTGTGGAGCCGGTTGCGCCTGAAGGCAGCAACGAAACGAATGCCGGCAGCCCGGAAGGAACCGAAGAAGGCGGTCGATGAGTATTCTCAGCATTCAGAATATTTCCAAACGTTACAAGTTCCGCGAAGTTGTCAAGACCATCTCTCTCGAAATAATGAGCGGTGAAGTCGTCGGCCTTCTCGGTCCTAACGGCGCAGGAAAAACGACAGCCTTCTATATGATCGTCGGACTTATTCCTTCGGACAAAGGCCGTATCCTGCTGGACGGTAAGGACCTGACCGCATTACCGATGCACAGAAGAGCAGCGCTGGGGCTCGGCTATCTGCCGCAGGAAGCATCGATTTTCCGCAAGCTAAGCGTTGAACAAAATATCCTCGCAATTCTTGAATGCCGCGACGACCTTGACCGTGCAGGACGCGAGCAGGAGCTCGATCAGTTGCTCGACGAACTGCATGTGGGTCATGTTCGCACGAGCCTGGGTATCAGTCTTTCCGGCGGTGAGAGGCGGCGCGTGGAAATCGCCCGCGCGCTTGCCGCGAACCCAAGATTTGTGTTGCTGGATGAGCCGTTTGCGGGTGTCGATCCCATTTCAGTACTCGATATTCAGAGAATAATCAGGCATTTATGTGACCGTGAAATCGGGGTGCTAATCACTGACCATAATGTGAGAGAAACCCTCGGAATATGCGGAAGAGCCTATATACTGAATGACGGTAGCCTGATCGCTTCAGGATCGCCTGAAGAGATTCTGGAAAATCAGCACGTTCGGGAAGTGTATCTCGGACAGGAATTCACACTTTGAAGATACATACGAGAACTACACATCAGGACCGGACTATCCGATATTGAAGCTTTCACTCGAATTAAAGCTTGGACAAACGCTGACGATGACGCCGCAGTTGCAGCAGGCGATTCGTTTGTTGCAGTTGCCGTTGCTCGATCTCAGTGCGGAAATACAAGAAGCGCTTGAAGAAAATATCATGCTGGAGATGGAGGACCTTCCGGACGCACCGAGGACCGGCAGTGAGACGACTGCCGAAATTGAGACGATCAAGGCGGAGGACAGCTGGCAGTCCAGTTCAATAGGGCGTATTCAAGACAGCGGTTGGAACGGCGAAGGACGACCGATTAACGAATATGCCGACCAAAGCGGCCAGACGCTTCGTGAGCATTTGTTATGGCAGGTCGAACTTGAGCACTTCAATCCGCGCGAGGGGATTATCGGCGAGGCGATTATCGACGCGATAAACGATGACGGCTACCTGACAACGGATCTCGTCGATATCCTGGGAAGCATCGGCGAAGAAGCTCAGGTGTCGGAAGACGAGGTAAAGCAGGTGCTCAGCAAGGTGCAGCGCCTGGACCCGGTCGGCATCGGCGCAAGATCGCTTTCCGAATGCATCCTGTTGCAGTTGCGCCAACTGGATCCCGGCACGTCCGGGCTGGAACTGGCCAAGAGCCTGGCGAAAGACCACCTGGATTTGATTGCGAACAAGGAATACGCAGAGTTACGGCGCAGGCACCGCGCTTCCCAGGAGGACCTGGACACCGCGCTGGCCCTGGTCAAAAGCTCCAATCCCAAGCCTGGTCTCGCGGTAAGCCCGGAATCGACTGAATATGTCGTACCGGATGTCTTTGTTCGCAAAATCGATAACCGCTGGCAGATCGAGATCAGCTCATCCGGCATTCCGCGCCTGTCCGTGAACCAGAAGTATGCGCAACTGTTGCGCGGAAACGGCGACCACGCTGCTCTCCGGTCTCAGCTGCAGGAGGCCCGCTGGCTTGTGCGAAGCCTTGAGATCCGTAATGAAACCTTATTGAAAGTCGCGACCTGCATCGTCGCACGCCAAACTGAGTTTTTGGAGCATGGCGACGAGTCAATGAAGCCGCTAGTATTAAGGGATGTTGCCGAAACGATTGGCATGCACGAATCAACAATATCCCGCGTGACAACCAACAAATATATGCATACGCCACGTGGCGTATTTGAGTTCAAATATTTCTTTTCCAGTCACCTCTCGACAGCGGGCGGCGAAGATCAATCCTCCACCTCTGTGCGGGCAAAGATTCGCAAGCTCGTTGGCGGTGAGAACCCTGCCAAGCCGCTCAGCGACAGCAAGATTGCAAGCCTCCTCGCCGACGAGGGCATCACCGTTGCGAGGAGAACGGTTGCGAAGTACCGCGAAGCTATGAAGATTCTATCTTCCAGCGAACGCAAGGTTCGGAAACCGAAATGATAAACCCATCAGATATAGAGGAGGTCAAGCAGACATAAAAAGAGCATCACATAGCCGCCGACACAGTGGGGAGAAACGTCGGCAGAGTCGCAGTCGATTACGACAGTGGAGAAAATTATGCAGCTAAACGTTACGGGCCATCACGTTGATATCACCATCGCATTGCGCAAGTATGTGGTAAACAAACTAGAAAAAATCGAGCGGCATTTTTATAATGTATCTGATGTGCATTGCATTCTGACTGTAGAAAAATTACGCCATAAAGCGGAGGCCACAGTCAGCCTCAACGGTGGTAAGATCTATGCCGACGCGACAGAGGAAGACATGTACGCAGCGATTGACGGCCTCATCGACAAACTGGATCGACAAGTCAAGAAATACAAAGAAAAGCTCGCCGACCACCATGCCCGGGACACTAATAAGAGAAATTTTGGTTGAATAAAGCTTTGTCCATTGCAGTCACGGTGACCGCAATGGAAACATGCGAAGCCCGATGATCGTCGATCGCCGGGATTTTCAACCAGCACTGTCAACAAATACCGGCCATCATTCATGATTTTGGAACAACTAATAAGCCCCGACAGTGTCCTTTGCAATGCGCATGCACGCAGCAAAAAACATTGCCTCGAAATTCTGAGCGAGCTGCTCGCAAACCCAAATCCCGACATTGCCAATGAAGAGATCTTTGCGAAGCTCATAGAAAGGGAGCGGCTGGGCTCTACCGGCCTGGACAAGGGAACCGCCTTTCCACATTGCCGCATATCAAGTGTGCTGAACAGTTGCGGCGCGTTTATGAAGCTCTCTGATCCGGTGGATTTCGACTCACCTGACGGTGAGTCGGTCGACCTGATATTCGGACTTATTTTGCCGACGGAGTTAAACGACATCCATTATGCCGACATTGATATGATCACCGGGTTTTTGACCAATGATTCGCTGATCGCCAAACTTCGTAGCGCGAACTCAAGCAGCGAACTATATGACACTCTCCTCGCGGGTCATGTACCAGCAAGCACGAAAATGCAAGGCGTGCAGAGATCCTGATGGGCCGGCGCGTTGGGCCGCCGGGGCGCTGACCAGGAACTGACGGCAGGCAAGCAATGTCCGGGGAAATGAGACTTATCATCGTTAGCGGACTGTCCGGTTCGGGGAAAAGCGTTGCGCTGCACGTGCTCGAAGACCTTGGCTTCTACTGCATCGACAATTTACCGGCCGCATTGCTCAAGTCGCTGCTCGACGAGGTAACCCACCATGGCGAGCAGTCGACCAATCGGATCGCGGTGGGCGTAGATGCCAGAAACCGCTTGAGCGACCTCGAGTCGCTGCCCGAATTTATCGGGGAACTTCGCAAAATCAATGTTCAGACGGACGTCCTGTTTCTGCAAGCGAGCGATGACATATTGCTGAAACGCTACGGCGAAACACGCCGTAAGCACCCACTGGCCGATCGCGGCACCGAACTCCGGGCAGCCATTGCCAAAGAACGGGAATTGCTTGGCCCGGTCATCAATTCCGCCGACCTCGTGATCGACACCTCGCGAACCAGTGTTTATGAGCTTGCCGAGGTAATTCGCGAGCGTGTCGATCGGCGCAAAACAGGCATGCTTTCCGTCCTGATCGAGTCATTTGGATACAAACACGGAATTCCGGCGGACGCCGATTTCGTCTTCGACCTGCGGTGTCTTCCGAACCCCTACTGGACGACGGAGCTCAGGGCATTGACGGGACATGACGAAGCCGTCCAGAACTTTTTGAACGAACAAGCACAATTTCAGCGCATGTATGAGGACATACTCTCGTTCCTGAGCCGCTGGATACCTGAATATGTCAGTTTTGACCGCGCCTATCTCACGATCGCACTCGGATGTACCGGCGGCCAGCATCGTTCAGTTTACATGGTGGATAAGCTTGCCGCCGCACTGAGAGAAAAGCACGACCCCCTTCTGACCCGCCATAACGAAATTTCCGCCAGCACCCATAGTGGAGATCCGTCCTAGCCGCAGTCGCTAAGGACGGCTAAACTTCGGCCGAACCGATTTTTCGTCGGTGTCTTTACGTCTTGCAAAGACGGGCCGAGGCAGGATCCATGGAAGCGAGAGAACACATCCAGACCAACCTGAGACTGCTGCGCGAGAGCCTCGACAGCGGCAGCATGCGCTCGGCACGACTTCTGATCCACAGTTTGCACCCCTCCGAACTGGCGCGCTTACTCGAGTCACTGCCACTACGCCAGCGCGCCGTCATTTGGGAAATGGTCGAACCAGAGCTCGAAGGCGACGTACTCGTCGAAGTGGCCGAGGAAGTTCGTGATGGCCTCATCAAGGGCATGCAGGCGGAGGAACTCCTTGCAGCAACCGACGGCATGGAGCTTGACGACCTTGCCGACCTTGTCGCCGATCTGCCTGAAGCTCTGACACAGGAAGTACTACGTTCGCTCGACAAGCAGGATCAGGAGAGGCTCCGCCAGGTTCTTGCCTACGACGAGGACAGCGCCGGCGGTTTGATGAACGTTGACATCATCACGGTTCGGCCGGATGTTACGGTCGAGGTCGTGCTGAGATATCTTCGTGCGCATGGCGATATTCCTGACGGCACAGACACGATATATGTCGTCACTCGGGACAATAAATATGTTGCGTCCCTTTATCTGACCCGCCTTCTCACACAGAACCCGGATCAGTCCGTTGAGACAGTAATGTCAACCGACATCCTGCCGATGCCTGCTCATACCCCGACAGAAGAAGTCGTCTGGGAATTCGAGAACCGCGACCTGTTGTCGGCGCCCGTTGTCGACGACGAGTATCGTGTCGTTGGGCGCATAACTGTGGATGATGTAGTCGATATTATTCGCGATGAAGCCGAACACTCGTTCATGAGCGCCGCCGGTCTCGATGAAGAAGACGACATGTTTGCGCCCGTCGTCAAGAGTGCCCGACGCAGAGCGGTTTGGCTGGGCGTCAATTTGGCAACGGCATTTCTGGCCGCTTCGGTCGTCGATATGTTTCAGACCACCATCGACAAGATTGTCTTACTCGCCGTTCTCATGCCCATCGTGCCAAGCATGGGCGGCGTGGCCGGCACCCAGTCGCTGACGATTATCACGCGCGCCATGGCACTCGGGCTCATCGACAAAACGAATGCTCGCGGAATTCTCAAGAAGGAACTGATGGTGGGAATCCTGAACAGTATGGTTTGGTCAGTTGTGGTCGCATTGTTTGCCTATGCCTGGTTCAACGAGTGGCGCATCGGCGCAGTGATCGCCGCCGCCATGGCGATTAACCTGACCATCGCAGCAGGCGCAGGATTCGCTATTCCACTCACGCTGAAACGGATGAATATCGATCCCGCGCTCGCTGGCGGCGTCGTTTTGACGACCATAACCGACGTTGCCGGCTATATGGCGTTCCTGGGTCTGGGCGCCGCATTTCTCTTATAAGCACCGGCCTCTGTGCAACTAGTCGCCGAAACTGCTGAGATCCCGGGCTACCCAGCTGGGTGCAAAAAGTCTCGGCACATCTTCACCCGTTACGAAAGCGTGCAACTGGTCTCTTACAGCCATTGCATCGCTATAGCCGAGATCGATTAATTCCTGTGTATAACCCCGCTCGAACAGCAGATAGCTGAGTAGCCGGTCCTCGCCTGGATTCCGGCCGCCGATCCCTCTCAGAAGGCCCCGTAATGGCAATGGCAGGTCCTTCCTGTGCCGGTGCGCTATAGCCCTGAGGTCCTTGCTCGGCACAATAACCATCGTATCGATCGGACGCATCTGGATTAATGTGCCAGTGCGCTTTAGCGGTTCGACGGAATCGACGAGCTGATTGATCCGCGTCATTCTCTCGAGATCGGAATAAAGTCCGTCCATAAACAGCGTATCGAGCATATAGCCGGCGATCTGCGCCAGACTCGGAGAACGCTGTGTAGCCCCGGGCTCTGCGGCCGGATCTGCCGTTTCATCCCGCACACCGATGACGAGAATTCTGTCGGCACCCAGGTGAATGGCCGGACTAAGCGGTGTTGCCTGACGCATCGCACCATCGCCAAAATACTCACCATCAATGTTCACCGGTGGAAATATCATCGGTACGGCAATACTCGCCATCAGGTGGTCAAGATTCAGGTCCTGGCGCATACCAAGCCGGCGCGTACGCGCCCAATGATGTTTCCCTGGCACTGCCTGGAAGAAAGTCGTCGATCGCGCACATCCGTAACTGGCTGCAGTCACTGCAACGGCATCGAGATACCCGTTTTCGATCGATGTCTGAATGCGGGGAAAACGAATATTGCGACTCAGGAGAGACCTGAGCGGTGTATTGTCAAGCAAAGATCGCGGCGCGCCGACGATCAGGCCGCCGAAGATCATAGCAGCCATCCAGTGCAAGCTGCTCTTGAACATAGTCCAGCTGTCGGTGCGAAACACCTGGCTGCTGTGAAAATGGCCCCAGACCCGCTCGAGTTCCTTGACCGCGATGTTGTAATGCCGGGCCCTGGTGGCAAGAACGACGGAATTGATCGCGCCGGCCGACGTGCCGCTGATTACGGGAAACGGGTTACAGGCCTTCGCCGGCAATAATTCGGCAATTGCCTTGAGAACACCAACCTGGAATGCACCACGCGCCCCACCACCCGGCATGACCAGTGCTGTGTTCTTTCCTGCGAAGCGGCTTGCCATTCTTATTGATCAGAGATTCCCAAAGCGTATTATAGTACCGACTGAACTGCTGCTAATCTACGCTGTATCAGACGGGCGCAGAATCTACCGGGAATTAACAGGACTCAAAAGGACGTTTGCCATGAAACGTGTTATCGCAACCTTCGCTATTGTCTTCTTGCTGCTGGCAGCAGGAAGCACGCTTTTGGCCGACGCAATTAAGCAAGGCGATCCGGCACCCGGCTTCGAGCTCAGGGACCAGAATGGTCAGCTTCATTCGCTTGAAGATTACAGAAACAGGTGGGTTGCGCTTTATTTTTATCCCAAAGACGACACACCGGGATGCACGACCGAAGCCTGCGAATTTCGCGATGATATTTTTGCGTTTAAGGAACTCGACTGTCAAATACTGGGCGTCAGCCTGGACGACGAAGTGTCACATAAGGCATTTGCTGACAAGTACAGCCTGCCCTTCCCGCTGCTCGCCGATACCGACCGAACGACGTCCGATGCATACGGCGTAACAACCAAAATGTTCGGCATGACAGTGGCCAAGCGTCAGACATTCCTTATCGATCCGAATGGACGTGTGGCGAAACATTATGCGAAGGTCGATCCGGACACCCACTCACAGCAAGTCCTCGCCGATCTCAGGGAATTAATCAATCCGTAGGAGATTCGCCCGACAGGACGGACTCCAACAGGCGCGGGCCTACGTATCGTAGGAGCCCGTCCTGACGGGCGATTATCAGTCCCGACGGGCGATTATTCGTCTTGACGGTCGATTTAATGTAATCGCTTTATACCGTCATCCAATCCGCTAATGGTTAGCGGATACATCCTGTCACCCATAAGCTCACGAGTCAGCTTGATTGAGGGTGTGTATTCCCATCGTTGTTCGGGTTCCGGATTTAACCAGATTGCCTTCGGGTACGTATGCAAGAGCCGCTTGATCCAGACTGCGCCGGGTTCTTCGTTCCAGTGTTCGACACTGCCACCCGCATAAACGATCTCGTAAGGGCTCATGGTCGCATCGCCGACGAATACAAGTTTGTAATCGGGACCGTACTTGTGCGCTATATCTGTTGTTGGAATTCTCTCGGTGTGTCGCCGCCGATTATCTTTCCACATGCTCTCGTATACAAAATTGTGAAAGTAGAAATATTCGAGATGCTTGAACTCACTTTTCGCCGCAGAAAACACTTCTTCGCAAATCCGTACATGGTCATCCATCGAACCGCCGATATCGAGGCATAGGAGCACCTTGATGGCGTTGTGGCGCTCCGGGACCATGCGGATGTCCAGGATGCCTGCGTTCCGGGCCGTCTTATCGATCGTGTCCTCGAGATCGAGCTGGTCCGCCGCGCCCTCACGGGCAAATTTCCTCAGCCTGCGAAGCGCAATCTTGATATTTCGCGTGCCGAGCTCCAGCTTGTCATCCAGATTTCGATACTCACGTCGGTCCCACACCTTGGTTGCCCGGCGGTGCCGTGAGCCCTGCTGGCCGATGCGAACACCTTCCGGGTTATATCCATACGCGCCGAACGCCGAGGTTCCCGCGGTGCCTATCCACTTGTTGCCGCCCTCGTGCCGCCCTTCCTGCTCCTCAAGGCGTTCCCGCAATGCTTCCATCAGTTTCTCGAACCCACCAAGCGCCTCTATCTCCGCGCGTTCTTCTTCTGAGAGAACGAGTTCGGCCTGATGACGGAGCCATTCATCCGGCACGTCTGCCACCAGCGCTTTAAATGCATCTTCCATGCCGTCGAAATGTGCGGCGAAAATCTTGTCGAAGCGGTCAAACTTCGACTCATCTTTTACCAAACAGCACCGGGCAAGGTAATAAAAATCGTCAACACTTTGTTGCGCTACGCCGCTCCGCATTGCTTCAAGGAGCGTCAGCAATTCCCTTATCGAAGGCTTCAAGCCGCCCTCACGGAGCATGAAAAAGAACTTCGTAAGCATTTCTGTCCCGATTTACCGGGTGTGCGTCCTGCGATCGAGAAAAACCAGTTGCTCGAACAAGTGTACATCCTGTTCGTTCTTGAGCAAGGCGCCGTAAAGCGGCGGAATGGCTTTGCGTGAATCTACCGAGCGCAGCGCTTCCGGGGGGATGTCTTCCGCAAGCAAGAGCTTTATCCAGTCGAGCAACTCTGATGTCGATGGTTTCTTCTTGAGTCCGGGCACATCACGAATTTTATAGAACGCCTCGAGCGCTTCGCGAAGCAGCGTCTTTTTGAGATTCGGAAAATGCACATCGACAATGCGGTGCATCGTTTCCTTGTCAGGGAACTTGATGTAATGGAAGAAACAGCGCCTGAGGAACGCGTCTGGCAGTTCTTTTTCGTTGTTACTTGTAATTATGATGATCGGCCGGTGCCTTGCTTTGATCAGCCGCTTCGTCTCATAGACATAAAATTCCATTCGATCGAGTTCCAGCAGCAGGTCATTAGGAAACTCGATGTCAGCTTTGTCGATTTCATCGATGAGAAGTACAGGCTTCTCATCGGATTCAAAAGCTTCCCAGATCTTGCCGCGCACTATGTAGTTGGCGATATCGTGCACCCGATCGTCACCTAACTGTGAGTCACGCAATCTGGCAACAGCATCGTAATCATAAAGACCTTGCTGTGCCTTGGTGGTCGATTTGATATGCCATTCGTGCAGGGGACGATCGAGCGCCCGCGCGACTTCCATCGCGAGTTGTGTCTTGCCGGTGCCGGGTTCGCCCTTGATGAGGATCGGTCGCTCCAGCGTTACCGCAGCATTAACGGCCATCATCAGGTCGTCCGTTGCGATATACGAGCTAGTGCCCTTGAATTTCTTGTCAGCCATCGTGGATTCCATGCATATTGCAGTGCAGCGCCAAGTATCCCCGCTCCTCCAATCCGGCACAAGCCGCTACTTCCCATAAGAACAATTGGGAATTAGATGGGGTCGAACCGCAGTTCGACCCCATCTAATTACTCCGCTTACTCCTGAGCAGTCAGTGTCAGCACATGCTGCGTGGCACCCGGCAGGAAATCCATCGGGCGGCCCTGCACCCAGTATTCGTGGCCAGCCCTGTAAAATTCCGACAACGGATGACCGCTTTGCCCGGTGGGCATGTGCAAATAACCATTCGCTTCGTTGCCGGGCGATACGGCGAAGCGTTCGGACGCGCCCCATCCCGGCCCCTGCGCCTTTGGCAGGTTGGAATCGCCGCTTAACGGTTCGCGCGGCATATCGAGCCAGCGCGACAAGAATGGCAGCGCCCGGCTCAGCGGGTGACGAATCGTCGCCGTGTTGCGCTCGCCCCAGCTGCGCTGTGCCAGCCCGCCATCAAAATTATTGGCAAAATACTCCAGGTTCCGATCCACGGCCTGCAACATCAGATCCTGCCAGCTGTCGTACTCGGGAGGCAGCAAATGCAGTGGCTGCTCGTCCAAAACCGCCCACAGCGGGCCTTCGAACTGATTGCTGATCCGGAGCTCGATCTCACCGTCATAGGCGGCTGTTACCGGCCTCATCAGTGCATCGAAAACCGTTTTCCGGAGTTCCCAGCGAAATGCCCTGACAAGACGATAGCCAACGGATTCCGGTGACGCCCGCGGTATCCAGTCGTCCACCAGGTCCCGGTATTCACGACGTTGTGCGTGATCGCGCACAGCCCCATCATCGAGAACGGCGAGCAGAAGCGCTCTCCATGGCGCCATGAGAATCGCACGGTCATCAAACTGAATTGCGAGCATGTCGCGGGGTTCGAATGATTCTTTCGCAAACAAGCCATCACGGATTTGCATGGCCCTGGCGCCGAGATCGTAACCACCGTCGCCGATTTTCCTCAACAGGTCGCCGTCGACGACACGTGCGTTGGCAGTCCAGATTCTGCCGCCTTCCGGGTTCACCACACGCGGGTAGTCCTCCGCATCCAGCCAGCCAATCCAGCCACCGCTCTCGCTCCAGTCTGCGGGTATCGAGGAATCATATTCCGTGCGCACCGGCAGTTGCCCGGCGATCGTCCAGGCGATGTTGCCGTCTGCATCACCGGACACAAAATTCTGAGGCGGTATCCCCAGGC
>JAPUKV010000038.1 GCA_027295475.1 Pseudomonadota bacterium | reverse complement strand
CTCGCCGGCGCGGATGCGTGCCGTCAGTGCCTCTGCCTGTTCCTGCGCCGCATCCTCGTCATCGCCGAAGGGGATAAGGATATGCCGCGCGCGGCGCTGCTCATCCTGCAGATAACGATTCTTGGAAACCTCGTAGTAGTTCGCAAGCGCCTCTTCGGAGATTTCAACTTGCTGGTTCAGCACATCGCGCCTGATTTCTATATATTCGATATCGGCCGTTTCCGGCAAGGTGAATTCGCCCGGTCGGGCGTCATAGAATGCGACGATTTCTTCTTCGCTGATTTCTATGGCTTCGGAAATGGCTGCTGAGTCAAATGTGGCAAGCGTCACGCGACGTTGTTCGCCCATCAGATTCAGATAACGGCGGTACTCTCCCGGTGTAACGAACGCCGTTGCTGCAATGGATCGCTGCAACTGACTTTGCTGCATGGCCCGTCGCTGCCTGGCTTCGTATTGCGCCGGAACCAGGCCATTGTCAGCCAACAACTCAAAATATCGTTCTTTGGAAAACGCGCCGTCAACCTGAAAATCCGCCGTGCGCTGGATTGACGTCGTGACCGTTTCATCGCTAATGCGGAATCCTTCGCCAACTACGTGAATATCGACAACCGTGTTACGAACCAGATTGTCGAGCACGCGTTCTCGAAGTGGCCGCCGAAAGCTCTCGGGTAGCTCGCCGAATTGCTCTACATACTGAGCGAGCTGGCGGCGGTAGTCCTGCTCCAGCTGGGCCAGTGAGATTTCGACGCCATCGACCTTGGCGGCATATCCTCCGCCGATAAAGGGGGAGCTGACTCCCCAAAATACGAAAGACACAGCAATCAGGCCAATCAGCCCGATCGCGAATTTGCCCGTAAAATTATCTCGAATATTCTGCAGCATGGTGTTGTTGGGGCCTGAGGCACGCGACTGAAATCTGGCGAAGCATCATAGCCGAGGTGCTTGGCCAGGCCAAGCATAGCAGCACTTCGTTGGAGCCCGTCCTGACGGGCGATCTGGTACCACTATGACCATACTCAGTGCCCTGTTGGAGCCCGTCCTGACGGGCGATCTGGTACCACTATGACCATACTCAGTGCCCTGTTGGAGCCCGTCCTGACGGGCGAAAAAGCCTCATATCCAGATCGCATCCCATAACGGGTAGTCGGCTACCTTCTCAACTATGTTCGCCCTGATCGGATTCGCAATGATGTATCTGGCAACCGAAACCACGTCTTCGTCGCGACGCAACCCCCGGTCGAAGAAACCTTTCTGCCAAATCGGCCCATGCCGACCAGTACCCAGATTAACTCCTCTTGCTGACAATGACTTGACTGTGTTGACAGTGACCGACAGCGGCTTGTTCCCTGTCAGTTGCATTAGCCAATGCAGATGATCCGGCATGACCACGAAAGCCAGTGTGTCTGCGTGACCAAGCATATGCGCCCGCCGAAGCGCGTTGACGACGGCTCTGCCGGCCATAAGGTTTTCAAATACTTTGCGACGATGATATGTCCTGGTCGTAATGTGATAGATCAAGTTTTGACCTGAGAAACGACCGCGGCGCAGACGGTGTGTGCCTTTTGGGGGTTCGTAGAGTGGTCGCTGCATGAACGAGATGATTCATGTCAGTACGTTTTTTTGGAAACGTCGTTATTGAGACAAACGCACATTTTTGATTTCGCCCGTCAGGACGGGCTCCAACAACATGCGAGTCAAAGTAAGTGCGTATTTCCATCGCCCGTCGGGACAGGCTCCAACAAGATGCGACTCAATGTAAGTGCGTATTTCCATCGCCCGTCGGGATGGGCTCCAACAACATGCGAGTCAAAGTAAGTGCGTATTTCCATCGCCCGTCGGGACGGGCTCCAACAGGAGACGAACGAAAGTCAGCGCGTATTTCCAGCGCCCGTCGGGATGGGTTCCTACAAACTACAAAAACGAGAAAGGGGACCCCAAAGGATCCCCTTTTCGTTTTGTTGGCGGAGTGGACGGGACTCGAACCCGCGACCCCCGGCGTGACAGGCCGGTATTCTAACCAGCTGAACTACCACTCCGTAAGTGGTGGGTGCTGAGGGGATCGAACCCCCGACCCTCGCCTTGTAAGGGCGATGCTCTCCCAGCTGAGCTAAGCACCCAGACGGTCCGCGATTAATTCGCGATATCGGTGTTCGATCTGCCGTAATAAATCGCGCCAAATCAGCCGATTTGTCGCCCCAGAACCGAAGGGCGCGCTAGTTTACGGCATCCTTCAGGCCTTTGCCAGCCTTGAAACCAGGCACATTACTGGCTTTGATATGGATTGCCTCACCCGTTCTTGGATTGCGTCCCATTCGTGCTGCACGCGCCTTGACTTTGAAAGTGCCAAAGCCGACCAACGAGACGTCGCCGCCCCCAGCCAGAGTCTTGGTAACGGTATCGAGGAACGCGTCCACTGACTTGGTTGAATCCGCACGCGATAAACCCGACGAGCCCGCAACTGCCTCAATAAGTTCTCCCTTATTCATGCATTCACCCTTAAAGATTGATATTGGAAATAACAATGCGGACCTTCCGCATCTCCGTTCCCGTCCGAGATGACTCTCGAACGAGTTTGCTTACCCGTGACGGTCTCCCTGGAAACCGCCAATGCCTTGCCACGCCAGAGGTACAGCCTGACTACAGCACGCGTAGCTTATACCAACTGGCCCCGAGACCGTCAACAAGTCCAGTGTTTTCGCGGGTTGCGGAGCTAATGGGGTCTGACGAGATCGCCGGATTTCTGCTCTTTCGAAGCGCTGGACGCCTTCGATTTTTTGGCGTCGGATTTCGATTTCGGAGTGGGCACTTGTAGCAATGCCAGCTCCAGCACCTGATCGATCCATTTCACCGGAAGAATATTCAGTTTGTCTTTGATGTTCTTCGCTATTTCTACCAGGTCTTTCTCGTTTTCATGGGGTATCAGGACCGTGCTGATGCCGCCGCGGTGGGCCGCCAGGAGCTTCTCTTTGAGGCCGCCTATTGGCAGTACTTCACCGCGCAGAGTGATCTCTCCGGTCATCGCCACATCGCTCCTTACGGGAATGTCGGTTAATGCAGACACCAGGGCAGTACACATGCCAACTCCCGCACTCGGGCCGTCCTTTGGCGTCGCTCCTTCGGGCACGTGCACGTGCACATCGAACTTCTGATGGAAATCCTCATCTATCCCCAGGACCTCCGCCCGGCTTCTGACGACCGTCATTGCCGCCTGGATGGATTCAGTCATGACATCGCCCAACTGGCCGGTGTGGGTCAGCTTGCCCTTGCCCGGAACCACCGCTGCCTCGATCGTCAACAGCTCGCCGCCGACTTCTGTCCAGGCCAGGCCCGTGACCTGACCGACCTGATCGTTTTCTTCGGCCTTGCCGTAACGGAAGCGCCGCACGCCAAGATACTTCGGCATATTCTTCGGCGTGATCTTGACCGTGGAACCTCTCGGTTTCAAAAGCAGCGATTTCACGACCTTGCGGCAGATCTTGGAAATCTCTCGCTCCAGATTGCGCACACCCGCCTCACGGGTGTAATGCTGAATGATGTCGATTACGGTACCGCGGGTAATTTTCAGCTCGGCTTCCTTGAGCCCGTTTGCCTTCATCTGCTTCGCAATGAGATATCGCTCGGCGATGTTGAGCTTCTCGTCCTCGGTGTAACCGGGGAGGCGGATGACCTCCATCCGATCAAGCAACGGTGGCGGAATGTTGAGGGTATTCGCTGTGCAGACGAACATGACGTCCGACAAGTCGAAATCGACTTCCAGATAATGATCGTTAAAGGTGGAGTTCTGTTCCGGATCGAGCACTTCGAGCAATGCCGAGGACGGGTCGCCACGAAAATCCATGGCCATTTTATCAACTTCATCAAGCAGAAAGAGCGGGTTTCTCACTCCCGTTTTAGCAAGGTTTTGAATGATCTTGCCCGGCATCGAGCCGATGTAAGTGCGCCTGTGACCGCGGATCTCCGCCTCGTCGCGAACACCGCCTAATGACATCCGAATGAACTTTCGGTTGGTAGCGCGGGCGATGCTCTGCCCCAGCGACGTCTTGCCGACGCCCGGCGGACCGACCAGACAAAGAATCGGACCTTTCAGACGTTTCACGCGCTGTTGCACGGCAAGGTATTCGAGGATGCGTTCCTTAACTTTTTCGAGGCCGTAGTGGTCTTCTTCGAGCACCGTCTCTGCCCGAGTCAGGTCTCTAATGACTTTGCCGCGTTTTTTCCAGGGCGCTTTCAGGAGCCAGTCGACGTAGTTGCGAACCACGGTGGCTTCAGCCGACATCGGTGACATCATTTTCAGTTTGTTCAGTTCTGAGGTGGCTTTTTCTTTCGCCTCCTTCGTCATACCTGCTTTTTCAATCCTCGCTTCCAGGTCGGCGAGTTCATTGGGCGCATCTTCCATCTCGCCCAGTTCCTTCTGAATCGCCTTCATCTGTTCGTTCAGGTAATACTCGCGCTGACTTTTCTCCATCTGGTGCTTGACGCGGCCACGGATGCGCTTCTCGACGTGCAGGACGTCGATCTCGCCTTCGATGATGCCCAGGATCTGCTCGAGGCGTACCTTAACGTCCCGGATCTCAAGGATTTTTTGCTTCTCGCTGAGCTTGAGCGCCATGTGCGCGGCGACCGTATCGGCAAGCCGGCCGGCTTCGTCGATGCCGGCAAGAGAGGTCAGAATCTCGGGCGGGACTTTCTTGTTCAGTTTCACATACTGTTCGAACTGGGCAATGATCGAACGCACCAATACGTCCATCTCGCGCCCGTCGTGCTCGCCTTCTTCGGTCAGGACTGTAACTGTGGCCAGGAAATGATCGTCGACTTGCAGCGTATCGACATGGGCTCGCTCGTCTCCTTCGACCAGCACTTTGACCGTGCCATCAGGCAACTTGAGAAGCTGCAGGATAGTCGCGAGCGTACCGACATCATAAAGGTCATCCACCGACGGATCGTCCAGGTCGGCCCGCTGTTGTGCAATCAACAGAATCTTCTTGCCGGCGTTCATGGCCAGATCGAGCGCGACAATCGATTTTTCCCGGCCGACAAAAAGCGGGATCACCATGTGCGGATAAACGACGACGTCTCTGAGCGGCAATACGGGTATGCCTGACGACTCGGTCGGTGCGTCGCTTTCTTCACTCTCGACCTGGTTTTCTGGTTCTTTCTCTGACACCGGATACGCCCTCACTCAAAAGAATCTGCCCAAATCTGCGCTCTCTTGGGTATTGCACTTGATGCCGGGGGAAATGCGTCCAGTTCGCCCTAATTCAAGTGAAACTGTTCGCTCCGTTTCAAGCGAAATCTCTGCAACCTGACCGTGCAACACGCGCCAGAGACCCTTGGCCGTCAGGCCGTCGTTGAACCCTCATTGGTCAGAAACCGTCTCCTTGCCCAAGCGCAAGAGGACATTGCGGCAAACAAGGGGTCAGAGCCCTTTTAATAGTAAGCCGATCCTGCGAAAAAGGGCTCTGACCCCTTATTTACCAGCTTTTAACCACCCGACCCGCTTGTCGGCCGTCGTTGCTGCTCGACATTCGTGGTCGGCGGTTCCTCCGATTCATAAACCACGTACGGCTTGGTCTCCCCGAGGACCACCGCTTCATCGAGCACCACTTTTTTCGCGTCGGTTCTCGACGGCAGTTCGTACATCGTGTCGAGCAACACGCTTTCCAAAATCGTGCGAAGACCTCTCGCCCCGGTCTTGCGCTTCATCGCTCGTTTCGCCACGGCACGAAGCGCATCGTCGCGGAACTCGAGTTCGATGCCTTCCATGTCGAATAACTTACGATACTGTTTGGTCAGCGCATTCTTGGGCTCCATCAGGATGCTGACGAGCGCATCTTCATCGAGTTCCTCGAGCGTCGCCACGACGGGCAACCTGCCGACGAACTCCGGAATCAGGCCGTAGCGAATCAGGTCTTCCGGCTCCACTTCTTGCAGCAACTCGCCAAGGCTTTGCTCTTCCTCGCCCGTCCTAACCTCGGCGACGAAGCCGATGCCGCTCTTCGACGAGCGACTCAGAATTATTTTCTCGAGGCCAGCGAATGCACCACCACAGATAAAGAGAATGTTGCTGGTATCAACTTGCAGGAACTCCTGCTGCGGGTGTTTTCTGCCGCCTTGAGGCGGCACAGAAGCGATAGTTCCCTCAATAAGCTTGAGTAAGGCCTGTTGAACACCTTCGCCCGATACGTCTCGCGTGATTGACGGGTTGTCCGACTTTCTGGAGATCTTGTCGATCTCGTCGATATAGACAATGCCCGTCTGCGCCTTGTCGACGTCGTAATCACACTTCTGCAGCAACTTCTGAATGATGTTCTCGACGTCTTCGCCAACGTACCCGGCTTCGGTCAGCGTCGTCGCGTCGGCAATCGTGAACGGCACATTCAGAAGGCGCGCCAAGGTCTCGGCAAGCAGCGTTTTGCCGCAACCGGTGGGGCCTATTAATAGAATATTGCTCTTGGCGAGCTCAATATCGTCTTTGCCGCTCTCGCGGGCGCGCTCATCGAGACGCTTATAGTGGTTGTAGACGGCGACCGCGAGGACTTTCTTCGCAGTATCCTGGCCGATGACGTACTCGTCCAGGATACCCTTGATTTCCTGCGGTTTGGGCAGCTTCTCGTGGCCGGCCTCGCCCGCGTCCTCGAGTTCTTCCCGGATGATGTCCTTACAGAGTTCAACGCATTCGTCGCAGATAAAGACTGACGGGCCGGCAATCAGCTTGCGAACTTCGTGCTGGCTCTTGCCGCAAAAAGAACAATACAGCAGTTTGCCGTCCTCGTTCTTGCCGCGGGTGTCATCGCTCATGCGGAGCTTCCTCTGTATTTAAAAATCAATCTGTTACGACTGCATGTCTATATAACACGCGACCTCCAGGCATGCCAAGCACCATGTCTCAACTGGGCGTCTGTGCGGTAGAAAGCATGCCTACTGCGCAGACTCTCCTGGCCCGGCAGAAGCATATAAGCATCTGAAATTAATCAGATTCGCTGTCCCCGAAGCCGCTCATCTCGGAGCGCTTTCTGAGTACCGTGTCGATCAGGCCATAGTCGACCGCCTGGTCACCGCTCATGAAGTTGTCTCTGTCCAGGTCTTTCTCGATTGTCTCCACCGTCTGGCCTGTATGGTGAGCCATGATCTCGTTCAGGCGCCTCTTCAGTTCCAGCACCTCTTTCGCGTGGATACCAATGTCGGTTGCCTGGCCCTGGTAGCCGGCGCTCGGCTGATGAACCATGATCCTCGAATGCGGCAGTGCGAAACGTTTGCCGTTGGCGCCACCACCCAGGAGTAACGCACCCATGCTGGCCGCCTGGCCAACGCAGATCGTCGAGACATCAGAAGTAATAAACTGCATCGTGTCGTAAATCGCCAGCCCCGCGGTTACGGACCCGCCCGGCGAATTGATATAGAGATGAACATCCTTGTCCGGGTTTTCAGATTCCAGATACAGGAGCTGCGCCACGATAAGGTTGGCCATCTGATCCTCAAACGGCCCGACAATGAAGACCACTCGCTCCTTCAGAAGACGCGAGTAAATATCGTAGGCCCGCTCGCCCCTGGCGGTCTGCTCGACGACCATTGGGACAAGATTCAATGCTTTTATGCTCATAAGAATTCCCGTTGTCTTCTGTTCATAGACTTGTGTCTCCGATTAATGTTCAGAGACTGGCGTCTCTAGTTGATTCCCGAATCTTTGTTCATGTATTCCTGGAAACCGGCTTTCCTGGTCTTGACTACGCCGTTCTCGGTCAGCCATTCGACCGCCTGCTCTTCCAGCACTATCGGCTCTATCTGCGCGATGGCCTGTTCATTACGCATGTACATGGCGACCATGTCCTCGGCATTCTCGTAGCTGGCACACATCTCCTCGACGTGTTTGCGGACACGATCGGTATCGACGCTCAGATTATTGTCCTGAATAAGCTGCCGGACCAGCAAGCCGAGCCTTACGCGACGCTCGGCGGCCTCGGCGAAGTTTTCCGCCGGCGGTGCCTTGTCGTGATCCTCGATGCCGAGACGGCGCATGGCCTCGTGTTGCAGAGACTGGATCTCCCGTTCCTTGAGCGAGTTCGGAATCTCGATCGGATTAGCATCCACCAGGCCGTTGAGTGCCTGCTCCTTGATGTCGCCCGATACTCGCTGTTTCGCTTCCCGCTCCATGTTGGCACGCACGTCAGCACGGAGTGTTGCCAGGCCGCCCTCCTTCACATCATACAGCTCGGCCAACGTGTCATCGAGCGGCGGTAACTCCTCTTCTTCAACACGATGCACCTTGATCGTGAAATCGACTTTTTTCGAGGCAAGCTCCTCGTCGTGATAATCCTTCGGAAATTTCACTTTGATTGACTTTTCGTCACCAGCCTTCGACCCGATAAGCGCTTTTTCAAAGTCGGGCAGCATGCGGCCTTCGCCGAGGACGACCGGCACTTCTTTGCCCTGGCCGCCCTTTATCGGCTCACCCTTCAGCGTGCCATTGAAATCGACAATGACACGATCGCCTTCATTGCTTTGACGATCCACCGCTGACCAAACGGCTTTCTGCTTGCGAAGATTGTGGATCATTTCGTCGCAATCCTTATCGGCGATCTCGATTTCCGGTTTAGTCACCGCAATCTTGTCGAGACCTTGCAAAGTGATTTCGGGAAGTACTTCGAAGGTCGCTACGTACGCAAATCCCTTGTCGTTCTCTACGGCCTCCGGTTCGATCTTCGGCCCGCCGGCAGGATTCAGATTCTCCTGGATCACCGCATCGCTATAACTCTTTTGCATGAGATCGGAGAGAACTTCCTGCCGGATCTGTCCGCCATAACGCTGTCGAACGACCTTCGCCGGAATCTTGCCCGGGCGAAAGCCTTTAATTTTTGCAGTCCGCCCGACTGACTTCAGTCGCGACTCGATCTCTTTTTCAATGCGTTCGGCCGGCAGCTCGACGCGCATGCGCCGCTCCAATGTGCCCGTCGATTCCACAGTGACCAACATGTTTCTTGCCCTTCAGTTACGTCCGACCTTGCCTGCGAGCCAGATCGAGTATGCCCGATAAATTCTTTATTTTCAAAGAGTTAGTTTTCCGGAGAAGTATGGTGCGAAAGGAGAGACTCGAACTCTCACGGGTTGCCCCACAGGATCCTAAATCCAGCGCGTCTACCAATTCCGCCACTTTCGCAATGTTTCGGCCAACGGCACCGGCGCACCTTGTCCAGCCCGTCATTATAACGCGAATGGGGACAGACCACGTTTGATTTTAAATAATCGCCCGTCAGGACGGGCTCCAACAGAACATGGTTCAACGTCAGTGCGCGTTTCCATCGCCCGTCAGGACGGGCTCCAACAGAACATGATTCAACGTCAGTGCGTATTGCCATCGCCCGTCAGGACGGGCTCCAAAAAAAGGGGGATTCTATTGTTTCACCGCGTTCATTTGCTTGGGGCCGCTGCAGAAGACGGTGCGGTTTCTGCCCGCATCTTTAGCGGAATACACGGCATCATCGGCAAGGCGAAGCAGTTTCTCATAGGTCTCCGTTCCATTGGATCTCGAGGCAACGCCGATACTTAAAGAAATCATACCGAGCGGTTGTTGTGCTGCATTCGGGAACGCATGCTCTGTGACTGCCTTTCTGATTCTTTCGGCGAGCATGCATGCCTCTTCCTCAGCCGTTTCGAGAGCGATAACGATGAATTCCTCGCCACCCCATCGGGCCAGAGTATCCGACTCTCTGACAGTCTTCGTCATTAGCCCGGACAGGATCTGCAAGACCTCATCGCCGGCCTGGTGCCCATGCGCGTCGTTGAAGAATTTGAAATGATCCAAATCTATGAATAACACCGAGAGTTCACGTTCGAATCTCGTTGCCCGATCAAATTCTTCCTCCAGTCGTTCCTGCGCATAGCGGTAATTGAAAAGACCGGTAAGCCCGTCCCGAATCGCCAGCTCCCTGAATTCCTTGTTCAGGCTCTCGAGATCCTGGTTCTTCCGGGCCAAAGTATTGACCAGATCCTGCTGCCGGCGAATACCGGACAGGTTGGCAATGGCACGATCTGCCGCATCTGTGACAACGTCCAGATCGTCGAATGGCTTGAGGATATAGTCGAAAGCACCCAACTTGAGGGCGTCAATGGAATTATTGATCGATGCATGGCTGGTCATAATGACGAACTGGGTATTTTCATTGATCTCTTTGATGGCGCCCAACAGCTCGATGCCGTTCATTTTGGGCATACGAAAGTCGCTGAACACGATTTCATGCCAGGTACGCTTGAACTTTTCCAGCGCGTCCTCGCCGTCTTCAGCCAGGGTGACTACGTGGCCCTCGCCCTCGAGAATTTCGCCAACCAACTCGCGAATCGCGATCTCATCGTCTACAATCAGAATATTCATGATGCTTTTTCCAAAGCGACAGTGCGCTTAGTTTCAAGCGGCAGTTTGATCACGAATTTCGCGCCTCCACTCTCGGCCCGCTCAACCGAAATATCGCCCCCGTGATCCTGAATGATGCCATATGTTACCGACAGACCGAGGCCGGTGCCCTCGCCCGCCGGTTTTGTCGTAAAGAAAGGTTCAAATATCTTCGCCGCAACGTCTTCATCGATGCCCGGCCCGGTATCGAGAACCGTTATCATGACAGATTCACCATTGACGAAGGTTACGATATCGACCTTGCCGCCGCCATCGCCCATGGCCTGCTGCGCGTTGATCATCAGGTTCATTAGCACCTGCTGTAACTGATTGGCGTTACCCGAAATAGCGGGAATATTCTCGCCCAGCTCGAAACTGATGTGAACCTTTGCCAGGGACAGCTGGTGATCGACGATGGCTGCGGATTTACTGACGACATCGTTAACAAAGATCTGACTGTGTTCACCTTTTTCCACTCGCGAGAACTGCATCAGGTTGCCGATGATCTCGTTGCAGCGCCGGGTTTCATTCTCGATCGTGTCCAGGTATCCCTTGAGCGCATCCGGATCCGTCAGTTTGCGTTTGGACAGCTGTGCATAGCCCAGGACGGCCGACAAAGGGTTCTTGACCTCGTGAGCCAGGCCTGCGCTCAGCGTGCCGACCGCGGCCATTTTCTCGGATTGGATGAGGGCGTGCTGTGCCTTCTTCAATGAGGCCTCGCGCTCCTTGAGTTCGGCGGCCATG
>JAPUKV010000037.1 GCA_027295475.1 Pseudomonadota bacterium | reverse complement strand
GGCCGATCTCTGCGGACCACCAGGCCAGATGCCACACTCGGCTTTGCTGATCCGTCAGCAATGGCAGTTCGTCCTGCTCATACCGTGTAATCGCATCGGCCAGCGTTCGTTTGTCTTTTCTCTTGCTCGGAAAAAACTTACCGTCTGAAATCTCGGTTTCGATCTTCTTGACCCAGCGACCTGCATCAGCTTTGTAGCGAAAATTTTGGGACTGGGTAAGGTAGCCAGGGACCCGAACCAACCCTTGCCACCGCTTTCCTTTTTTGCGAACCGTCGTTGCCATAGTGACCCACCAAGTTAGCTAATGTTAGTTGACATTAATTGATGAGTGGACCAAATCTGGACCAAACCTGCAAGATCGGGCTGTAGCCGCTGAGGCCGTGAACCTATAACTCATTGTTTTATTTGGTGCCGGGAGAGAGACTCGAACTCTCACTTCCTTTCAGAAACCGGATTTTGAATCCGGCGCGTCTACCAGTTCCGCCACCCCGGCCGATGTAATGTAGTTCGTCGCGGAGGCTTCGGTTCGCCCCCACGGCGTTGAAAGGCGCTAAGTATATGCGCGGCGCGGCCGTCCCTGCCACAAAATGACCGTAGAAAGGCGACTTTGCTTGCTGCCAATGCGACCCTTTCAGCCGAGGATGCATCTAAGATTCAGGATATGAGCAAATTTGCCGACATCCGGATCGACCCGGGGATCGTGAAGCGTGCGGCACGTGGTGATGCGCGCGCGCACGAGATCATCTATCGGGCATTCAGCGCGCCGGTTTACTCGATATGCCTGCGATTCACGCGAGTGCCGGCAAATGCCGAGGACCTGCTTCAGGAGACCTTTGTCGAGATCATCAGGAATATTGCGGCTTTCAGGGGCGAGGCGCCACTGGGCAGCTGGATTCGACGGATCGCGGTGACCAAGGCGCTGATGTTTTTGCGTTCAGCCTGGCACAGCCGCGGGCAAAGCCTCGATGACGACTTCGAGGAAGTAACCCCGGGGCGGCCGGAGAGCCATGGAATTTCAGGTCATCCGGAACATGCGATCGACCTCGATGCGGCGCTTGGTAACTTGCCGTCAGTGAGCCGGGCGGTTGTCTGGTTGCATGATGTCGAGGGATTTACGCACAAGGAAATAGCAGGACTCATGGGCAAGTCCGAGAGCTTCTCCAAGTCTCAGTTGTCGAGAGCCTACCAGCGTCTGCGACCGTTCCTCGAAGCGCACACGGCAGGGAAATCGGCCAGCACGGCGATGGAAGGTCCGGCACTGGGGAGTTGCTGAGGATGACTGTCGCAGAGAACCCACATGACTATTGATCAGGGCCCACAGGACGAAACGATGCACGGCGTATTAAGCGCGAATGAGCGCGAAATTTTAAGACAAGGTCTCAGTGAACTGCCGGATACGATGCCACCGCGTACGGTCTGGCAGCGGATTGAGGCGCAGGCGCGGGCTGAGGGCATGCTGGCGAAACCGGCGGTGCCGCAACAGGTTAAATGGCTGGTCGGTGCCGGCATTGCTGCGGCCGTTGTTCTGGCCGTGCTGCGACTGCCTGGCGCGCTCGACCCGGATTCAGTCGAAAAGGTCGCTGGCGAGCAAGAATTTCCAACGGTGCCCAGGTACACGGAACAGACTGCGTCTTCAAATGCCCAGGCGCTCAATATGCTGATGGTTCAGTCACAGCAGCTGGAACACAATCTGCGCGCCATTCCTTATCAGCCGCGACTGATGCGGGCAAGCACGGCGGCAACAATTTCAAGTCTGGAGGACCGGATTGCGGTGATTGACTACCAACTCAACTATCCGGCAATTCGAATGAGTCCTGCCCAAACACAGCTGTACTGGCGTGAACGCGTCAGGCTAATGGACTCGCTGGTGAAGCTGCGCTACGCGCAGGCCCAGCGGGCCTCTTTCTAAATTTAATGCAATTATTCGGGAGTCGACAAATGGCAATCTGGAGAAAATCTCTTCTGCTTATTTCTTGCGCGCTTATTAGCACACCAGGCATCGCGCAGCAAAGCGAGCGTGAGGCCGAACGGGCCGCGGAAGAGCAGCAACTAACTGTCGAAGTACAAATGCGCGAGGCCGAAGAGCGCCTGGCCGAGGCCGCCAGACAAATTGCGGAACTCAGCACGAGCAATTTGCCGGCGATTGTTGAAATTGAACGCCGCATTCATATGGATGGCCGGGCAGTGCTCGGCATCACAATTGGGAGTAGCGACGGCGACGGCCCTGTAGAGGGCGTGACGGTACGTGGCGTTTCGCCGGGCGGCGCGGCAGAAGAGGCGGGACTCCGGTCGGGCGACATTATTACGGCGGTCAATGACGAATCACTGACTGCTGCCAGCGATGAAGAAGCCAACGCCAAGCTGATCGAGTTCATGTCCGGCGTGGAAGAGGGCGATGTTGTCGACGCGGAATATCTTCGCGACGGCAAGCAGGCGAGCGTAGAAGTGCGTCCAAATGAAATGTCACCGCTGGCATATGCGTTCCGCCTGGGACGCGGAAATTTCTCCCTGCCGCGGGCACCGAATGCGCCGGAAATTGATTTCAGAAAATTCACCTGGTTCTCGGACGGCAGCGGCTGGGGCCACATGGAAATGGTGGCATTGACGGAACGGCTCGGAAGGTACTTCGGAACTGACAAGGGGCTGCTCGTCGTCAGGGCGCCGGAAGATGAAAACCTCAAGCTCCAGGATGGTGATGTCATTCAGAGTATCGATGGCCGTGAACCCAAATCGGTTTCGCATGCCATGCGCATTCTCGGATCCTACCAAAGTGGCGAACAGCTCGAGCTGCGGATCATGCGTGACCAGCGAAAGCAGACGCTAAAAATCGAAATGCCGGATAACCGGAGCAGTTCATGGGCAGTACCGCGTGCGGCACCGCACAGCGAATCCAAGCTTATGATCGTGCCAAGGGTTCACGTTGACGAGGAAGATCGCACGTAAGAGTACGTAGAGAACTCCGGCAGTCGGGGCGGCTCCAACGGGTAGCAGCCGACGCATCGTAGGAGCCCGTCCCGACGGGCGACTTCCAACGGCGATTCATGCGGCGATGTCCAGATGGGCGATTGTGAATTCCGTGCTCTGTTACCATGCGCGCCGATGCAATTATCCGACTTCGATTACGCTCTCCCTGATGAGCTGATTGCGCAATACCCGGCCGGGGAGCGCCGCGCGAGCCGGCTCCTCGTTGTCGATGCAGACAAGCAAACTCTCGCCGACCGGCAGTTCGCGGAGCTGCCGGCTCTCCTCAATCCAGGTGACCTGCTTGTCTTCAACGATACACGTGTCATTCGTGCACGCCTGTACGGGACCAAGGAAACGGGTGGCCGCGTTGAAATCCTGATCGAAAGAGTCCTGTCTGGCACAACGGCACTCGCTCAGTTACGCGCAAGCAAGTCGCTCAGGCCCAATACGAAGGTGCAATTGGCAGGCGGGGATGTGGTAACGGTTATCGGCCGCGACCGGGGCTTTTACATACTCGAGTTCGGGCTCCCGCTCATGCCGTATCTCGAGGAGTACGGTGAAGTCCCATTGCCGCCATATCTGCATCGCGAAGCCGGCCCAACAGACACGGAGCGCTACCAGACTGTTTATGCAAGACACGACGGCGCCGTTGCGGCACCGACAGCAGGGCTGCATTTCGATAAGGACATGCTTCGAGAAACCAGAGACATGGATGTAAGGCACTCGTATGTCACGCTTCATGTCGGTGCAGGGACGTTTCAGCCTTTGCGAAGGGAGGACATCGAATCGAACCGGCTGCATGCCGAGCGACTGGTTGTAGACGAAATGACATGCCGTGCCGTGGAACAAACGCGCCAGGAGGGCGGCCGCGTCATCGCTGTTGGCACGACGTCGGTGCGTGCGCTCGAATCCGCTTCTGCGGATGGCGAGCTGAGGCCTTATGACGGAGAAACAGAACTCTTTATCGTGCCGGGCTATCGTTTCAGGAGCATCGACGCAATGATCACCAATTTTCATCTGCCGCAGTCATCATTGCTTATGCTCGTTGCCGCATTTGCGGGAACAAAGTGCATGCTCGATGCTTACCGGCATGCTATTGGCCGGCGCTACCGGTTCTTCAGTTACGGAGATTCAATGTTCATTATTCCGGGCGAGGAAGCTGCTCGTGAAATTTGAGGTGTTAGCGAGATGCGGTGCTGCCCGCCGCGGGCATTTGGTTTTTCGGCGCGGCGAAGTCCGGACTCCCGCTTTTATGCCGGTCGGCACGTATGGAACCGTCAAAAGTGTCACGCCCGAAGAGGTCGCCGCAGGCGGTGCCGAGATCATACTCGGCAATACGTTTCATTTGATGCTACGCCCCGGGAGCGAGGTCATACGCCAGCATGGCGGCCTGCACGAGTTCATGAACTGGCACGGACCGATCCTGACCGACTCCGGCGGCTTTCAGGTATTTTCCCTGGCGGCGACCAGAAAGCTAAGTGAAGAGGGCGTTTTGTTTCGATCGCCGGTGGACGGCGACCAGGTGTTTCTAACACCTGAAAAGTCCATGGAAGTGCAGCATGATCTGAATGCCGACGTCACGATGATCCTTGACGAGTGCACACCGTATCCCGTGCCCGAAAAGGCGGCTCGCGAGTCAATGGTGCTGTCTATTGCTTGGGCGCGTCGAAGTCGCCGTCGCTTCGATGAATTACGAGAGGCCAATCCAGAACGCGGCGAAGCCCTGTTCGGCATTGTGCAGGGAGGCGTTTATAACACATTGCGTGCGGCGTCCCTGGAGGGGCTGACAGAAATCGGTTTTGACGGCTATGCGATCGGAGGGCTGGCGGTCGGTGAGTCCGAAGACGAGAGAGTCGATGTTCTCGACAAGCTGATGCGGCACATGCCGCCCGACAGCCCACGATACCTGATGGGCGTCGGCACGCCGGTGGATATCGCGGATGCCGTCATGCGCGGTGTCGACATGTTCGATTGCGTCATGCCGACAAGACATGCTCGTAATGGTCACCTGTTTACGTCGCAAGGTGTCGTAAAAATCCGTAACTCACGGTACAGGAACGACACGGGACCCCTTGACCCGAACTGCGACTGTTACACATGTGCGAACTACAGTCTCGCTTACCTGCGCCATCTCGAGAAGTGTGGAGAAATGCTTGGACCGAGACTTGGCACGATTCATAATCTGACCTATTACGAAAATCTGATGGCAGGTCTGCGGGGGGCCATCGAAGATGGTAGCCTCGATGAGACTATTGCCGGCATCAAGTCAGCCTATACGGATGACTCGCCCTGATAAGCGCTTGAATACGGTTACTGAGTCTCCACGTCTGTGGCTGGTGAAATAACAGCGCTATGTCATAATAGCGCGCTGAAATTTTTGGGATCAGGCCTCATTTCCGAGGTTTGAACCACAATGGACAGTCCAAACAATGCAGACAATCATGGATTTTTTCATAACTACCGCCAATGCTCAGGGCGCAGACCAGGGCAACCCTTTTGGTTTCTTCCTGCCGTTGCTGGTTATCTTCGGTGCCTTTTATTTCCTGCTGATTCGTCCCCAGCACAAGAAGCAAAAAGCACATACGGAGCTGGTTTCGGCGCTGTCGACCGGTGATGAAGTGCTGACAGCAGGGGGGATTCTCGGCAAGGTAACGGCGGTGAGCGAGCATTACGCGACGCTGGAAATCGCCGCTAACGTAGAAATCAAGATTCAGAAGTCGACCGTGTCCGCAGTGGTGCCGAAAGGCACATTTGACCAGGCCTGACAGAACGGCTTCCCAATAGGCTCCCTCGATGAATCGTTATCCGGCCTGGCTAAACTGGCTCGTGCTCGTCATCCTGATGCTTGGTGCGATACTTGCGATGCCGAATATTTACGGCAGCGTGCCCGCAGTTCAGATTGCGAGCGCCGATGGTGAGCCGTATGCGGAAGCCAAAGTCGCACAAATAGTCCGTGTCCTTGAGGCAGGACAGTCGACACCGGAAGCGGCCTACATTCAGGACGGCCGGGTAGTGCTGCGATTCGCTTCCGTAGAGGAGCAACTGAGTGCCGGGGATCGGCTGCGCGAACGATTCGGCTCAAGCTCAAACGTTGCCCTGACGCTGGCGCCAAAGTTGCCGGTCTGGGTTCGAAATCTCGGCCTGAGCCCGATGAGCCTGGGCCTCGATCTGCGTGGTGGCGTTTACGTCCTGCTTGAAGTCGATATGAATGCGGCGATCCAGAACCGCTTGAACCTCTACGAGCAGGATTTTGCCGAACGTCTTGCGGAGGAGAACATACGCCGGCAAGTCAGGGTCGAGGACCAGACAATTACCGTTCGAGTTGCTCGAGTGGAAGACTTTGATGAGGCGCGAGACATAGTCCGGAACGCCGACAGGGACCTGCTGATCATCGATGGCGAAGACGGCAAATCGTTCCGGGTGCGCATGAGCGAGCAACAGATCAAAGCCCGGCACGACTTTGCGATCGAGCAGAACATGACGACGCTCAGGAATCGCGTCAACCAGCTCGGCGTCGCCGAACCGCTGGTGCAACGACAAGGTACTGATCGTATCGTCGTGCAATTGCCCGGTGTGCAGGATCCGAATCGACTAAACGAAATCCTGACCGCGACGGCGACCCTCGAATTCCACCTGGTCGATGAGGCCCGTGACAGTCCGGGGTCCCGCCGTTACCCGGGTCGCGGCGACGAGCGGTCTCAGGTCCTGAAGCGGCACATTGTCGCCTCTGGAGACCAGATCATCGACGCCGAATCCGGCTTCAGCGAAGGTCAGCCGGCCGTATTCATCAAACTGGATTCAGCCGGTGGCGAGAGCATGCTCAAAACCACAATCGAAAATCTCAACAAGCCGATGTCCGCCGTTTTTATCGAGACGCGCCGCGAAACCGTAATTGTAAACGGCGTCCCGGAAACGCGTGACATTCGAACAGAAGAGATCATCAATACGGCGACGATTCGCGGCACGTTCAAGAACAATTTTCAGATTACCGGACTCACGCCGATCGAAGCGCGCGATCTGGCACTATTATTGCGCGCCGGTGCCCTCGCAGCACCGGTGTATAAAGTGGAAGAAAGAACGATTGGGCCGAGCCTGGGACAGGACAACATCGATCGCGGCTTCAATGCCGTAAGAATCGGCTTCCTGGCTGTGGTTGTCTTCATGGCATTTTATTACCGCTGGTTCGGCATGATTGCCAATCTGGCCTTGTTTTCCAACCTCATGTTTATCGTTGCGCTGTTGTCGTTATTGCAGGCGTCACTCACCTTGCCCGGAATCGCCGGCATCGTCCTGACGGTCGGCATGGCAGTCGATGCAAACGTACTCATATTCGAAAGAATCCGGGAAGAGTTGGCGGCTGGAAACCCGCCACAGGCAAGCATTCATGCCGGTTACGAGAAAGCGCTCTCGTCGATCGCCGATGCCAACATCACAACGCTGATCGCAGCTATCGTGCTATTGATCTTCGGCACAGGTCCGATCAGGGGGTTTGCTATAACGCTTTCGCTCGGCATCGTGACCTCGATGTTCACGGCTATTGTCGGCACGCGTGCCGTCGTCAACCTCGTTTTTGGCGGTCGCCGGCTTTCCAGTGTGCCGGTTTAGGGGTGTATCGATGCGCTTGATCAAAGATAAGACTTCCATCGATTTCCTGAGCCTCGGCCGACGGCGGATCGCCATCGCGATCTCGATATTGGCAATCGTTGTCTCGATCGCAACAATTGCGACAAAAGGTCTGGAATACGGTATCGACTTTACGGGCGGCGTGTTGCTCGAAGTCGGCTATCCGCAGGAGGCCGACCTCGAGCGGATCAGGCAGCTTCTCGGCGACGCGGGCTTTGACGATGTGCAGGTGCAGCGGTTCGGTACTGCAACTGAGGTGTTGATAAGACTGCCGCCGCAGCCGGACGCTGATTCGGACGCGTTACGTAGGTCTTTGAGCGAAACGCTCTCGGCAGATGAACCGGACGTCGAACTCAGACGTGTCGAGTTTGTAGGACCTCAGGTCGGCCAGGAACTCAGGGAGCAGGGCGGCCTCGCAACCATTTTTGTTTTGCTGCTGATTTTTGCTTACGTCATGATCCGCTTTCAGTGGAAATTTGCCGCAGGCGCTGTCGCGGCGCTGGCGCATGACGTCATTGTCACGGTCGGCTTCTTCTCGATATTCGGATTGCAGTTCGACCTGACCGTTCTGGCCGCAATACTCGCGGTAATCGGTTACTCGCTTAACGATACCGTCGTCACATTCGACAGAATCCGCGAGAACTTCATGAAGCTTCGCGGTACTCCGTCCGAAGAAGCGATGAATATCTCGATCAACGAGATGCTTGCCCGAACGATAATCACCGGCGTCACGACACTGGTTGTTTTGATTGCTTTGTTGACGCTCGGCGGCGAGTCCGTCGCCCCCTTCTCGATCGCTTTGATCGTCGGCGTCATCGTCGGCACCTACTCTTCAATTTATACGGCGAGCGCCACGGCGCTTTATCTGGACGTCAATGCACAGGATCTTCTTCCCCCCACCGAAGAGACAAATCTGGTCGACGACCTGCCCTAACTAAACGTGCCCGGCACCTTGTTGCGCGTATCTCTTGGCGCGATCGCGGATCGCCCGTCAGGACGGGTTCCTACGGGCGTGCTGCGACGTTGGTTAGCAAATTGTTGGAGCCCGTCCTGACGGGCGAATTTCCTATGTCTTGCTGAATATTTCCTTGATTTCCGGGGCCAAGAGTTTCGCCAGTGCGCTGTATATTTTTGGTGAGCCTGTTAGAACGTGGCCCGTGTCGAGGAAATCCTCGCTGCCGTCCATGCCGCTGATAATGCCACCGGCTTCGCGAATAATGAGCGCGCCGGCAGCCAGGTCCCATTTCTGCAGTCCGGTTTCCCAGAAGCCCTCGAGCCGGCCAGCTGCGACGTAACACAGGTCGAGTGCCGCAGCACCGACCCTGCGCACGCCGCTTGTGTGCATGAGCACGGTTTGCAGCATTTTCATGTAGGGTTGCAACGGGATATTTGAGTCTCGATACGGAAAGCCAGTGCCGATTAATGCGCGCTCGAGTGAATTCTGCTTGCTGACACGAATACGGCGGCCGTCAAGATGCGCTCCCCGTCCGCGCGATGCCGTGAAGAGTTCCTGGCGAAGCGGGTCATACACCGCGGCGTGCTCGAGCCGGTTCTTGTGCATCAAGCCGACCGAAACGCAAAAAACGGGAAAACCATGCAGGAAATTAGTGGTGCCATCAAGTGGGTCGATCACCCAAACGTAGTCGGAATCACCTTGTCGCCCGCTCTCCTCGGCGAGGATCGCATGGTCGGGATAATGCTTGAGGATTGTGCGGATGACGGCGTATTCGGCCTTTCGGTCCGCTTCACTGACGAAGTCGTTGCGGCCTTTCTGCTCGACTTTAATTTTGTCCAGTTTTGGCAGCATGCGAATGAGCGTGTCGCCGCCACTGTGAGCTGCCATAACAGCAACATTTAGCAATGCGTGCATTGGTCGATTCCGTCATTTTTGAAAAGAGCGATTTCCCGCAAGGGGGCGGTAGAATACCAGACCTTGGCATTGGACATAGTTTCGAAAAGACAATGACGATTCGAATCATCCTCATTGGCACCAGCCACCCGGGAAACATCGGCGCGGCCGCGCGGGCGATGAAAAACATGGGCCTGTTCGACCTGGTGTTGGTCAATCCACTGCATTTTCCGCACGATGAGGCGACAGCTCGCGCCTCAGGCGCTGAAGATGTGCTGGACACCACGCGAGTAGTTAGCAGTCTCGATGAAGCGCTCAGTGACTGCGTCTATGTTGCCGGTGCGAGCGCGAGGTCGCGAACCATTGGATGGCCGAGCATGGCGCCGCGGGAGTGTGCGCAGAAGTTATTGCGAGAAAGCCACAATGGTACGGCAGCTGTCGTATTCGGTTCCGAGAAGTCGGGTCTGACGAATGAAGACATCGACCGTTGCCATACGCTGCTGACAATTCCGACCCACAGCGGCTTCAGCTCACTGAACGTGGCCATGGCGGTTCAGGTCGTTTCCTACGAATTGCGTGTTGCAGAGATCGGTGTGTCGGAGGAGGGCTACGTATCCGAGGCGCCACCGGCTACGGGTGAGGAGCTCGAACATTTTTACGCGCATCTCGAGGAAGTGTTGACGGATGGCGGATTTCTGGATCCGGATAACCCGCGGCATCTGATGCGGCGCCTGCGACGATTGCTTGTCCGGGTACAACCCGACCAGAACGAGATCAATATCCTGCGGGGCGTGCTGGCGACACTCGATCCGAAAGTACGTAACGGAGAGTTCAAATAATGCTGAGCAACAACGCTGAACCCGTTTATCTCGATTACGCTGCGACAACGCCGGTCGATCCGCAAGTTGCCGAGGCGATGTCGGGATATCTGACAGTCGGCGGCACATTTGCCAATCCATCATCAATTCATGTGGCAGGCAGGCAATCGGCGGAGGCTGTCGAGAGCGCGCGTGAACAACTTGCAGGTCTCCTCAACGTCAGCCCACATGAACTGATCTGGACGTCGGGTGCGACCGAATCGGTCAATCTCGGCATCATCGGCGCAGCACGATTCCGGTCCGATCGGGGAAAACACCTGATCACGATGCCGACGGAGCACAAGGCCGTCACCGATGCATTCCAGGCACTGGAGCGTGAAGGATTTGCAGTGACTTATCTGATGCCAGACCGGGACGGTTTACTTGCACTTGATGAGCTTGAAGCTGCGATACGGGATGACACGCAGCTCGTGTCAGTCATGCACGTGAATAACGAGACTGGAGTCATACAGGATATTCGGCGTATTGGTGAGTGCTGTCGTCAAAGAGACATCCTTTTGCATGTCGATGCAGCGCAGTCCGTTGGCAAACTGCCCACAGACCTGGCGGTGCTGCCGGTGGACCTGTTGTCATTGACGGCACACAAATTCTATGGGCCGCAGGGCATCGGAGCACTCTATATGGCCGATCGTCCCGGTTGTCATGTGCTGCCGCTGTTCCATGGAGGCGGACAGGAACGCGGGCTCAGGCCGGGCACCCTGCCGGTACACCAGATCGTCGGACTGGGTGCGGCGGCCTCGCTCGCCCAATCGAGGCAGGTCGAGGACCTCGTTCATTTGCGGGGACTCGAGGCCCGGTTGTGGTCAGGGATTGGAAATATCCCCGGAATACTGCGGAATGGCAGTGAGACGGAGTCGTTTCCGGGCATCCTCAGTGTGAGCATCGAGGGGATCGAAGGCGAGTGTTTGATGCTGGCGCTCGAGCCGCTCTGTGTGGCCAGTGGATCTGCCTGCAATTCCAGAAACAGCGAGTCGTCAGCGGTGCTGCGGGCGCTGGGCCGTGATGATGCCCTGGCCCAGAGCGCAATTCGCTTCAGCTTTGGCCGGGATACGACCAACGATGAAATCGACCTGGCTATTGGCTGTTATGCGGACGCCATCATTCATCTGCGGGCGATTTCGCCGCAGCACGCGCGAACAGCATGACCAGCGCGGCATTGACGAATCCGTACAGCGAGCTTGTCAAACGCTATTTTGCGAACCCTGTGCATGCGGGGCAGTTGCCCGATGAGTACAATAAGGCCGTCGTCGGTGAGGCGGCCGAATCCGAAACGGGTGCACGAGTTATCCTTTATGCTGTCGTAGACCGGGATACCGTCCGTATTCTGCGATATCAGGTCTTCGGGTGCCCGCATCTGATTGCCGCGGCCGAGGCATTTTGCGATGAGGCTGAGGGCCAGCCGGTTGCGACATTGCTGGAACTGGACGTGCCGGGCCTGATGGACAAGCTGACGATTCCGGTGGAGAAGACCGGGAGGGTGCTCATACTTGAAGATGCTGCAAAAGCGCTCCATATAGAGCTGACTGGAACGATACATACTCAGGATTGAATGGATACATACATGGCTGTTTCCCTGACCCAACCTGCTGCTGACCGCGTCAAAACCCACCTCGAAGCCCGGGGTAAGGGTGTCGGTCTGCGGGTAGGCATAAAAAAGACCGGGTGCTCCGGATACGCCTACGTCGTCAACTACGCGGACGATATTGCCGATTCCGATGTCGTATTCGAAGATCATGGCGTCAAGATCGTTGTCGACAAGGAAAGCCTCGAACTCATCGACGGTACGGAAGTCGATTTCGTAAAGCAGGGCCTGAACGAGGCATTTCGTTTCCGGAACCCTAATGTGACGGGTGAATGTGGTTGCGGGGAGAGCTTCAGCGTCTGACCGTCCCGCCCCGGCGTCTCTGGCCGGAATCTCGAGTCTGATTGCAGCGACCAAGGCAAAACCTGCTGCGTTGCCTGGGGCCAATTATCCGAGTAAAATTGAGGGTTTACGCGTGGTCGGCACGTCTCCGGGTCCGGTTTTCAAAGCATAATAAATCAAGGAATCATGTATGTCCGTCGAGCAGACGCTCTCAATAATCAAACCCGATGGAGTTCAAAAAAATCTGATTGGCAAGATTTACGGCCATTTTGAAAAAGCCGGCCTGCAAATCGTCGCCGCCAGAATGGTCCAATTGTCAAAGGAACGGGCAGAGGATTTTTATGCTGTTCACAAGGAACGACCGTTCTATAACGACCTTGTCAGGTACATGACGTCCGGGCCGGTAATGGTCCAGGCGCTTGAGGGTGAGAATGCGATAAACAGGAATCGGGAAATCATGGGGGCGACCAATCCGGCAGAGGCTGAAAAGGGAACCATTCGCGCGGAATTTGCCGAAAGTATTGAAGAGAATATCGTGCATGGCTCTGACGGAGCCGAGACAGCGGCACAGGAAATTGCGTTTTTCTTCGGCGACGACGGGATTTGTCCACGCAGCAAATAGTTCTTGCAATAGTTATTGAATCGTATCGATGGATGCCACAGCTAAAAAACTAAACCTGCTCGGTTTGCCGCAACGCGCGCTCGAGTCCTTTTTCGCAGAAAAGGGGGAAAGACCATTTCGTGCCCGTCAGCTTCTCCCGTGGATACACCAGCGGCGCATTACAGATTTCGAACTGATGACGGATTTGTCGAAGAGCCTTCGCGAGCACCTGGAGCTGGTTGCGAAGATCGAAGTACCGATAACGATTTCAGAAAAAAAATCCGCCGACGGCACGATCAAGTGGCTGTTCGAATCGGGTTCAGGCCAGGCGGTGGAAACAGTATTCATTCCGGAGTCCGGCCGCGGCACGCTGTGTATTTCCTCGCAAGTTGGTTGCGCGCTTGACTGTGCGTTTTGCGCAACCGGAGCACAGGGATTTAACCGCAACCTGATATCTGCTGAGATCATCGGCCAGGTCTGGCATGCGAACAAGGTGTTGCCGCCGAGGGCGAATGGTAAACCTGCAATCACCAACGTCGTTTTCATGGGCATGGGTGAGCCGCTTGCAAATTATCGCAGCGTGCTTCCCGTGCTCGATTTGTTGTTGACTGACTTTGCCTACGGCTTGTCCCGCCGCAAAGTGACGATCAGCACGTCCGGCCTTGTGCCGGGTATTGAGCGGCTCGGAGACGAATGCAATGTGTCCCTCGCGGTATCCTTACATGCCCCGAATGACGAGCTACGGGACCGACTTGTGCCGATCAACAAAGTCCACCCCATCGAAGAGTTGCTCGACGCCTGCTGGCGCTATGCGGCCAAGCACTCAAATCGGTTTATAACCTTTGAGTACGTCATGCTTGAAGGCGTCAATGATTCGCTGGCTCTCGCGGACGAGCTATACGACCTCTTGAAAGACCGGCCGGCGAAGGTGAACTTGATTCCATTCAATTCGTTTGCGGGCAACGAGTTTGCCCGCTCCGACAGGGCCCACATCGCCCGGTTTCAGGATCGCCTCAGACAAAAGGGGCTGGTGACGACGACCCGCAAGACAAGGGGAGAAGATATTGATGCAGCCTGCGGCCAGCTAGCTGGTAAGGTTAGTGATCGGGTACGAGTCAGGCTGAGCGAAAAGACGACTAGGACAGCAATGGCGTGAAGACGATTAGCGGAATTCTTATAGGCAGTGCCGCCTTCTTGCTGACGGCGGGCTGCATGTCATCGACGACGAATACACGGCACACGTTTGAGCCCGGTGAGGATGCTGCAGAACAGTATTATGAACTCGGCGCCAGATACTACCGAAACGGTAGTTATCATCTGGCGAAAGATCGTCTGAAGCTCGCGCTCGAGATCGATCCAAAGTTGGCGAAAGCTCACATGGCGCTCGCGTTGACTTACGAGCAGTTGGACAACTTTCGGTTTGCTACAGAGCATTACAACGAAGCCGTACGTTTTGCCCCGAATAATTATGACACTCGAAATGCCTACGCTGTTTTCTTGTGCCGGCAGCAGCGTTTTGACGAGGCGATGAAGCAATTCGATCGAGCCTTGGAGATAAAGGGGAATGAATTCCCCGAACTCTTGATGACGAATGCCGGCGCTTGCATGACCCAGAAACCGGACTACGGAAGGGCAGAAAAATATTTCCGCGCCGCGTTACAGGAAAAGCCGTCCCACGGTGAGGCGCTTATGCAACTTGCGGCCCTGAAACACAAGACCGGTAATGACTTGCACGCGCGTGCATTCCTGCAGCGATACCATGAACGTAACAAAACGTCCGCGTCGACGTTGTATCTGGGTGTACAAGTCGAAGAAGCCCTCGGCGACGATCGCGCCAGTTCGGATTACGCGAATCAGTTACTGCGCGAGTTCCCGAATTCGCTCGAAGCGAGACGGATACTGGAAACGCGATAGCATGACCCCCGCAGAAGGTTCCAATCAGATGCATGACTCGGCCCGGGATGGCGCTGCCAGCCCGGTCGGCGGCGAGCGGCTGGCGCAGACCAGGCGCACGCGCGGCATTTCCGTTTTTGAAATAGCAAAAGAACTGCATATTGACGAGCCGATGGTGCGCGCCCTCGAGGAGAATCGCTTCGACGAGCTCGGGGCGCCGGTGTTCGCCAAAGGTCATATGCGCAAATATGCTGAACTCGTTGGCGTCCCGGTCGACGAGATACTTGCGGATTACAGTGAGTTGAATCGCTCTGCCGGCGCACCGCCGGTTGTAGGACCACGACGGAAAGAACCCCGTGAGATATGGATAGGGCCCTGGGTGTCCGGAGTTGTCGTCATTCTTGTGGGTGCCCTCGCGGCCTGGTGGTGGTTCGGCCTGGAGCAGACGGTGGAGCGCGTCACCTTGCAGCCGGCAACCCTGGCTCCATTCGAGGCTGATCGTGAAATCGATCCATCTGAACGCGAAAACGGTCCGTCCGAGCCGCAGGAAGATGCAGCCCCTGATGTGGATGACAGTGCGCCGCCTCCCGATGATGAAGCGACGGCCGATCTCGCGGAAGAACCGCTGGTCTTTGCGGGGGAACCGGCGCCCGAAGCTCAGTTCGGCCTGGTTGCGGCAGAGCAGATAGCATCCGACAGTAATGTCGCGGTTGGCAGCAGCGTCGAGCTCGTACTTTCTTTCACCGGGGATTGCTGGACGGAAGTTACCGATGCGACGGGGCGCCGCCTGTATTTCGACCTTGCCGTCGAAGGCCGGTCCGTGACGCTGAACGGTGCCGAGCCGCTTCGCGTGCTGCTTGGCAACAGCTCGAATGTCAGCGTCCGAGTAGACGGATTCGATTACAGTATCCCGGCCGCGAACCGCCGCGGCAATATGGCCAGACTGACCATCTTCGGCCTGTAGTCATTCCGTTTGTCGCGGTCCATTGGGATGATTTGTTGTGAAACCTAAAGCCATTCGCGGAATGAATGATTTGCTTCCGGGGGCGTCCGGCACCTGGCGTTTTGTGGAGTCGACCGTTCGTGACGTAATCGAGTCGTATGGCTATCAGGAAATTCGCGTGCCCATCCTCGAGCAGACTGAATTGTTTCGCCGCTCTATCGGCGAGGTTACGGATATTGTCGAGAAGGAAATGTACACCTTCCTTGACCGCAACGAAGAGAGCGTGACGATGCGCCCTGAGGCGACCGCCGGGATGGTGCGTGCCGGTATCAGTCACGGGCTTTTCCACAATCAACGGCAGAAACTCTGGACGGCCGGTCCGATGTTCCGCTACGAGAAACCGCAAAGAGGGCGCTACCGCCAATTTCATCAGATCGATGTCGAGGCGATGGGCTACGCCGGACCGGATGTGGACGCGGAACTGATCATCATGTCCGCCAGGATGTGGCAGGAACTGGGTTTGTCCCGCCTGATGCTCGAGCTGAATTCGCTGGGATCCCCGGAAACCCGCCGAAAATATCGTGAATCGCTCGTCAATTACTTTTTAGCCGTGAAATCGGAGCTGGATGAAGATAGTATTCGCCGCCTCGAGCAGAACCCGCTTCGTATCCTGGACAGCAAGAATCCTGACATGCAGGAGCTTATCGCGGATGCGCCGGTCATGCTCGACTACCTCGACGATGAATCGGCGCAGCATTTTGCGGCGCTGAAAGCGCTGCTGGATGCCGCAGGCATCTCGTACAGCGTCAATCCGAGACTCGTCAGAGGGCTGGACTATTACAATCGGACGGTATTCGAGTGGGCTACCGACGCCCTGGGGTCTCAGGGTGCGATCTGCGCAGGCGGCCGTTACGATGGCCTGGTCGAAAAACTCGGCGGCAGATCGACTCCGGCTATCGGCTGGGCGATGGGTGTGGAGCGACTTGTCGGCCTGTTCGAGGAATGCGGCGGTAAGGCGCCGGATGCGGGCCCGGACGTGTATATCGTGGCGGTTGGCGACGCTGCACTCGGCCGAGGCTTCGAAATTGCCGAAAATCTTCGAGAGGCGATTGCCGGCATACGCATAGAATTGAACCTGGGTGGCGGTAGTTTCAAGTCACAACTGAAGCGTGCCGACAAAAGCGGCGCAGAATTTGCTTTGGTACTCGGCGACGACGAGGTTGCGGAGAACCGGGCCGGGCTGAAGCCCCTGCGGACTGATCAGGATCAGGCAAGCGTTGCGCTTGAGCATCTGGCCGTCGAGCTAGCTGGCCGGCTGCAACGGAATGAAGACTCGGGACTTCATCACCGGAGTGCAGACCGGGATCCTGTTTCAACAGCAAAGAAATAGATTGGATATACAAGGGCGTAATTTGTGGTCGAACTACTATCGGAAAAAGAACAAATTGAGGCGATGCGAGACTGGTGGCGGGAGAACGGCCGCTTCGTGATTGGCGGCATTGTGCTCGGTGTCGGCATACTGGTTGGCTGGCATCAATGGAAGGAATATCGGCTGACGGCACGGCTGGAGGCGTCAGCTCGCTACGAGACGCTGGCAAATCAAGTCAGTGGCGGCATGGTCGATGCAGCCGAGGCCAACGCAAAGGAGTTGTACGAAAACTACGCGTCGACGAGCTATGCGGCACTGGCGAGGCTTGCAATGGCCAGACTCTATATGGACAGGGGCCGTGATCAGGATGCAGCGGATACGCTCGAAGCACTGCTGGCGATACGCGGGGGTACCGAAACGCAGATGGTCGGCCGGCTTCGGCTGGCCAAGATATACCTCTACCAGGAGCAGCCGCAGGAGGTCGTCGATTTGCTCTCGGGCTTTGAAGATACTGCTTTTGCGGCAAGATACGACGAGCTTCTTGGTGACGCGCACGCCGCCCTGGGACAAATCCCGGACGCTGCGGCTGCCTACGCACGTGCAATGGCTGACGACCCCAGGGCACCAACGGTCAATCGATCTCTGATTCAGATGAAAATTGTCGATCTGCCGGACGATGAACCTGCCCTGGAAGAGGCAGCGTCCGAGGAGCCCGCGGCCGATGAATCTGTCGAACCTGCGGCCGACACATCTGTCGAACCTGCGGCCGACGAAGTTGTCGAACCTGCGGTTGAGTCCGGGGACAGTCAATGAGATTCCTGAGCCGCCTTTTACTGTTTGGCACAGCCGCGGGCGTAATGGGCCTGATTGCAGGCTGCGGCCTGTTCGGCGGCGACGACGACGTATTGCCGCCGAAAGAGCTGATCAAATTCGAAGCGACGTTGCCGATCAAGAAAATCTGGTCGGCCAAGCTTGGTAAAGGGTCTGAGTTCCTAAGAGTCGGACTATCACCGGCAGGAGATGGCGATCGAATTTACGCTGCAAGTCATAACGGCGTTGTAACTGCTTTCGATCCCGAGACTGGCAAGAAAATCTGGCGGGTCGAAGTCGACGTGTTGTTATCGGGCGGTCCCGGTGCCGGAGAAAATTATGTGATTGTTGCCGGCAGCGACGGCGACCTCATTTGTCTTGCTGCCAACGATGGCCACGAACTCTGGCGGATTAACATCAATGGTGAATCACTTTCCCGACCGCTGATAAGAAACGGCTCCGTCGTCGTGCAAACGATCGATGGAAAGCTGCAGGTTTATTCTGTGTTTGACGGTAAAGAACAATGGTCGATCGAGCAAAGTCTGCCGCGTCTTACTTTGCGCGGTACCTCATCACCGGTCATTGTCGGCACAACGGTTGTCGCGGGATTTGACAACGGGCGTCTCGTGGGCACTAACCTCAGCTCGGGTGTGACGCAGTGGGAGGCAATGTTATCGCCGCCGTCGGGTCGGTCAGATCTCGATCGCCTGGTCGATGTAGACGGTTCGATGGCGGTAATTGGCCAGGATATCTACGCTGCAGGATATCAAGGGAGGCTTGCAGCTGTTGCGTCGGAGTCCGGACAAATTATTTGGGCGAGGGACATCTCGACCCATGTTGGCGTAGGCGTTGATTTCGCTAATGTCTATTCGATTGATGAATCCGGAGAACTTATTGCGCTGTTGCGGCGCAACGGCACTGACGTCTGGCGTCAGGATGCGCTATTGCGGCGGGAGCCGACGTCGCCCGTCGCATTCGACAACGCCGTTGCAATCGGTGACCTGGAGGGTTACGTCCACCTGTTCAGCAATATCGATGGTCGCCCGGTTGCGAGAATCCGCGTCGGCAAAGGACTGTTGTCGGGAGCACCGGTTGTGATTGGTGACCGGCTTTACGTGCAAAGCGAGTCCGGTAAGCTCGAAGCCTATGCGGTCCGGCGGCCCGAGAGAAAACGTGACGCGCCAGACATAGCGGCCGAGGAAACCTAGTTGGACCACCAGGCCACGATGGCTTCGGTTAAATCAAATGCTGCCTGTCATTGCACTCATCGGTCGGCCGAATGTCGGCAAATCGACGTTATTCAACCGCCTGACCCGGTCGCGTGACGCGCTGGTTGCCGATTATCCGGGACTGACGCGAGACCGTCAGTATGGCTTTGGCAAGCTCGGCCCGGTTCCTTACCTCGTCATAGACACGGGCGGCGTTGCCGGCGGCGAGGTCGGCATCAAGGAGTTGATGGTCGAGCAAACCGAACGCGCGCTGCGGGAAGCGGACGTGGCGATAGTCATGGTCGATGGGCGCTCGGGCCTTACCGCGGCCGATGAACATGTCGCCGATCTGGCACGTCGTCACGCCAAATCGAGCTGGCTCGCTGTCAACAAAGCGGAGGGCCTCGATTCGGCAATCGCTTGCAGCGAGTTTCACGGGCTCGGCGTCGGGGAACCAGTGGCGATTTCTGCTGCGCACGGCGAGCGCGTTGGCGCACTCATGGATGAAGTGCTTGCGCCGTTCGCCTCTGATCAGCCGGGAGACTCCGCAGCGGAAGAATCCGAGACGGACGCGGGAATCGCGCTTCGCATTGCGGTAATCGGGCGTCCCAATGTCGGCAAATCGACGCTGATCAACCGGCTTGTCGGCGAGGAGCGGCTCGTTGTCTTCGAGGAGCCCGGGACGACCCGCGACAGCGTTGCTGTGCCATTCGAGCGAGACGACAAACACTACGTGCTCATTGATACCGCCGGCGTCAGGCGCAAGGCAAAAGTCCACGAGACAGTAGAGAAATTCAGTGTAATCAAAGCGTTGCAGGCGATGGAGCGGGCCCAGGTCGTCATCGCAGTGCTCGATGCCCAGGAAGGCGTTACCGAGCAGGATGTCAGTCTGATGGGGCTGATCGTGGAGCGGGGCAGGGCGCTCGTCGTCGTTGCCAACAAATGGGACGGTCTGTCGCGGGACCAGAGGCGTCACGTCAGGGACGAGCTGGATCGGCGACTGCCGTTCCTGGGATATGCGGAGCGCATGACCATTTCAGCCCTGCACGGTACCGCTGTCGGAGATTTGCTGCCGGCTGCAGAACGCGCCTATAAGGCCGCCACGCGAGACATGTCTACTACGGACCTCAACAAAGCCCTGGAAAAGGCGGTAATCGCCCATCCACCGCCACTGGTTAGAGGCCGTCGTATTCGCCTCCGCTATGCGCATCAGGGTGGCCGCAACCCGCCGGTCATCGTGATTCACGGCAATCAGACCGAGCGCTTGCCTGAAGCATACCGGCGTTACCTGATCAACAGATTTCGCAAGGTATTTCGATTGAAAGGAACGCCTGTACGGTTGTCGTTCAAGACCAGTGAAAACCCGTACAAGGGACGGCGCAACAAGCTGACGCCACGACAGGAGCGCAAGCGCAAACGTTTAATGAAGCACGTTAAACGCTGATAAATCGCGGCTAAAGTCGCTCCTACACAAGGGCTTTCGTAGGAACGACTTTAGCCGCGGTGCGCGAGCTGATATAAACCGTTCCATGACCAGCGCAAAAAAAATACTGAAGCTGGATGGGCGATTCAACATGCGTCGTGGTGGTGAATTGGAATCACCGATCATCGCGTACGAGACATGGGGCGAACTCGAGGGGAGCGGCGAGAACGCTATTTTGCTGTTCACCGGCCTCTCTCCGTCAGCCCACGCAACGTCGAGCCCTGAAGACCCGTCACCCGGTTGGTGGGAAGAAATGGTTGGGCCTGGTAAGCCAATCGACACCAACCGCTATTTTGTGATCTGTGCGAATTCCCTAGGTAGCTGCTTCGGCTCCACGGGTCCGGCATCGACAGATCCGGAGACAAGCGAGCGTTATCGGCTGAACTTTCCCGTATTGACGCTTGAAGATGTAGCGCATAGCGCCCATGAACTACTCCGTCACCTGAAGGTTGATCGTCTTCACGCGGTCGCTGGTTCGTCCATGGGTGGTATGACCGCACTTGCCTTTTGCCTTCTTTACCCTGGGGTCAGTGAATCACTTGTCGCCATCTCATCATCAATGAGTGCGTTGCCTTTCGCGATTGCATTGCGTTCGCTGCAACGCGAAATCGTACGCAAGGACCCAGATTGGAATGCAGGCGATTACGAGCCGGGGTCCGGTCCAGTCAGCGGTATGCGGCTTGCGAGAAAACTGGGCATGATGACCTATCGTTCAGCCCAGGAATGGGAAGGACGATTCGGCCGTGAGCAAGTGCCCGCTGAGTCGCAAACTGACGACCCGTTTGGGATCAGTTTTTTGGTCGAGTCGTACTTACAGGCACACGCAAACAAGTTTACAGGGCAATTTGATCCAAATTGTTATTTATATTTGTCGCGGGCGATGGATTTGTTCGATGTTACAGAACACGGTGGGTCGATTGAGGCGGGCTTGAATAATCTCGATTTACGCCGTGCGCTTGTCATCGGCGTGACCACGGATATTTTGTTCCCGATTCATCAGCAAAGAGAGCTTGCAGCTGCAATGGACAAGGTCGTCGACAATGTTCAGTTCATCGAACTGAATTCGATTCAAGGTCACGACTCGTTCCTCGTCGACATGGACAATTTTAGACCGGTGATCTGCAAATTTTTCGAAACCTGCAACACTTAATCTACTTTGGTGAGAAACAATGCCGGGTCCACGGCAGTCCCGTTCAGGTAGGTGCCGAAGTGCAGGTGTGGACCGGTCACGCGACCCGTCGCGCCGACCTTGCCGATTGGCATTCCGGCTGTCAATTGCTGCCCTTCCTCGACGCCAATTTCGTCAAGGTGGCAATACATTGTCACGAAACCCTGGCCATGATCGATGATCACGGTGTTGCCGTTGAAAAAGTAATTCCCTGTCGCCGTCACTGTTCCGTCGCCCGGCGCAATAATCGGTGTACCGAGATTTGCGGCGACGTCCATTCCTTTGTGCGGAGAACGCGCTTGCTCATTGAAAAAGCGTCTCAATCCGAAACTCGAACTGCGTCGTCCCGCAACCGGTTCAATCAAAGACAGGTCGGTCAAGTCCACATCGCGCCAGTTTATCAGCGCGCCATCAATGATCTTTCGCTCCCTGCCGGCGCGATGTAATTGTTCTTCAGTCAGATCAACGTAAGCTTTGGCAACGGTCAGGTGCTGTTCACGATAAGCATAGTGTTGCACTTCAAATGTAATCGTCGACGATTCCTGGTCGACAATGCGAACAATTGCTTTCGCTGTACCGATAGACTGGTTCAGCGGGATGCCGATCACCGCAACCCACTCGTCTTCGCGCCGAAGCACGAGCACTCTCTTGTCGTCGAACATGACAATCGGTCGGGAATCCGAATTTGCATCGGCTACGGCAACGACGGCCGTCCCGCCGGGACGTGGTGCATGCTCGGGAAGCGCATTCGCTGCAGACGTCAGGCAGGAGAGACTCACTGAGCACATCACCGCGATCCGCTTAATCATTTGACGACGACCCTTTCTTTACTTTATCGACAGTGGCAATGAGACTGCCGCGAGCCAGTCGTGTGGTAATTCCACTACCCGGCTTCATCACCGATGCATCGGTCAGGACTTTGCCGGTGGCCGAGTCACTGACGATCGCGTAGCCACGTTCCAGCGTTGCCAGCGGACTGACCGACTGCAACGCCCGTTCGGCCAGATTGAGTTGATTTCTGAGGCGCACGACCGATCCTGTGCCGTAATTACTCAGGCGCTGATTCAATTCGCTCAGGCGGTGCATGGCATATTGGACTTCGATCGCCGGCGAGCGTTGCAATAAGCGGGCACGAACAAGCTCGATTCCTCGTGAGCGTCTCACGAGGTCGTGCCGCATGGCGCCCGTCAGCACCTGTCTGAGGTTTCTGAGCCAGTCGATCTGCCTGGCAACGGTTGCAGCCGGGCTGCTTTGAGACAAGCGGCGGCTCAGCCAGTCGAGTTCCTGATAATGGTCCTCGAGATAACGGCGCCCCAGCGAGGCGATCCGTGCCGTGGTCGCGGTGAGCGAGCGCAGCCACTCCGCCTGGTCCGGGACCACGAGTTCCGCGGCACCTGAGGGCGTCGGCGCGCGAAGGTCGGCGACGAAGTCACTTATCGTGAAATCCACCTCGTGCCCGACAGCGCTGACGACGGGTATCGGACATTCGCTGATCGCTCTGGCGACAAGCTCCTCATTGAACGGCCACATATCTTCGAGAGAACCGCCGCCGCGGGCAACGATGATGACGTCGCACTCGTCCCGGACGACGGCGGCATTGAGAGACCCGACAATCTGCCCTGCTGCGGCCTCTCCCTGCACGGCGGTCGGATAGATAATCACCGGAATGGCCGGAAAGCGACGCTTCAGGACGGTCAGGATGTCGCGTATTGCTGCCCCGCTCGGTGAAGTCACGACGCCAATGCGTTTGGGCAGTACAGGCACAGCTTGTTTCAGACTCTCGTCAAACAGCCCTTCGGCGGCGAGTTTCTTCTTGAGCGCTTCGAAACGACGGCGCAACTCTCCCTCGCCGGCCGCTTCGACCTGTTCGACGATGAGCTGATAGTCGCCGCGTGCCTCATAGATGCTGACGCGCCCGAAGGCGAGCACCTGATCACCATCCTTGAGCTTAATGGTCGGTCCGCGCTGTCTTTGCCGAAAAAATGCACAGCGAATTTGTGCGGAGTCGTCTTTGAGGCTGAAATAAACATGCCCCGACGCTGGCCGGGCGAGATTGGAAATCTCGCCCTCGACCCAGAGGCGGGCGATGCCCTGCTCGAGCAGTGTTCGCACCTGGCGGTTCAGCTCGGAGACGCTGATGGCGCTTTGCCGGGGGGTTTCGGTCAACGGATCGTGCATCGTCGCAGTATACCCATACCTCAGAGTGCCACGGTTTGGAAATAACTATCGTCGCCCGTTTACCCGCATTTGCCCGACGCGTACAATTGATCGATTAACCTACTGAAACGTCGGGTCCATATGCACATAGTCAAGGAAGCACTGACATTCGATGATGTCCTCCTCCAGCCGGGCTATTCCGATGTGCTGCCGGCCGAAGTTGATCTCACAACCAGGTTGACTCCGGAAATCACGCTCAACATTCCGCTGCTCTCTGCCGCCATGGACACAGTGACGGAAGCCAGGCTCGCCATTGCGCTTGCCCAGGAAGGCGGCATCGGCATTATCCACAAGAACATGCAGCCGGAGGAGCAGGCGCGTCAGGTCCAGCGGGTCAAGAAATACGAAAGCGGCATCGTCAGGGATCCGATTACGGTCTCGCCCGACATGACCATCCGGGAAGTGATGGAGCTAACTCATGCGATGGGTATTTCCGGCGTTCCGGTCGTGGAGAACAAGGAAACGCTCGGCATCGTCACGCAACGGGACCTGCGCTTCGAGACACAGCTCGATGCGCCGGTCTCAACCGTTATGACGCCGAAAGAGCGTCTCGTCACCGTGCGGGAGGGCGCCGACGACGACGAAGTGCTGTCGCTATTGCATCAACACCGCATCGAAAAAGTTCTCGTCGTGACCGAGGACTTTGAGCTACGCGGCATGATCACGGCCAAGGACTTTCAGAAGGCGAGTGACTTTCCGCACGCGTGCAAGGATGTGAGGGCCGCACTTCGGGTCGGTGCCGCGGTCGGTACCGGAGCTGACACGGACGAACGCGTGGAAGGCCTCGTGAAAGCCGGCGTCGATGTCCTGGTCGTTGATACGGCGCACGGTTTCTCGAAAGGCGTCATCGACAGAGTCAAGAGAACCAAGACGCAGTACCCCGACCTGCAGGTCATTGCCGGCAATATCGTATCAGCGGACGCGGCGTTGGCGCTCGTCGAAGCGGGCGCAGATGCCGTCAAGGTCGGCATCGGGCCAGGCTCTATTTGCACGACCCGGGTGGTTGCAGGCGTCGGTGTACCACAGGTATCGGCCGTCGCCGAAGTTGCTGAGGCGCTGAAGAAAAAGGGCGTGCCGCTCATTTCCGACGGCGGCATTCGTTACTCGGGCGACATCGCCAAGGCCCTCGTTGCAGGTGCGCACTCCGTCATGATTGGCAGCCTTTTTGCCGGCACCGAAGAGTCTCCCGGTGAAGTCGAGCTGTATCAGGGCCGCTCGTACAAGAGTTATCGAGGCATGGGTTCGGTCGGCGCAATGGGTCAGGACCACGGTTCCTCGGACCGATACTTCCAGGACGCGACCGAGGAGCTTGAGAGACTGGTACCCGAGGGCGTCGAGGGACGGGTCGCCTACAAAGGTGGCATGGTCGCGATCGTTCATCAGTTAATCGGTGGCGTGCGAGCCGCGATGGGTTATACCGGCAGCCGCGATATCGAAGAAATGCGCAGCAAGCCGAAGTTCGTGCAAATAACCGGCGCCGGCATGCGTGAGAGTCATGTCCACGACGTGTCAATCACCAAAGAAGCGCCAAACTACCGCCGCAACCCGTAGGCGATCTGCGGCGCATTCGCACCTATGTCTCAGGCCATTCCCCTTTCCTCAGACGCTCGGGCCGATATCCACGCGCATCGCGTCCTGATAATCGATTTCGGTGGCCAGTACACACAGCTGATCGCGCGCAGGGTGCGAGAATGCGGTGTGTATTCCGAGATTCATCCCTGGGATATGGACGAGGAAGCTATCGCTGACTTCAAGCCTGCCGGCGTCGTATTGTCCGGTGGGCCCGAGTCGGTCAACATCGACAACCCGCCGCATGTCGCGCAAGCCGTCTTCGAGTTGGACGTGCCCGTGCTCGGCATCTGTTATGGCATGCAGGCGATGGCTGTACAGCTTGGAGGAAAGGTCGAGGCATCTACCCATCGTGAGTTCGGCTACGCGGAAATAACGCCGCTCGACTCGGAGCTGCTCGCGGGCCTCAGCGATGCACCAGACACGTCGGAACCGTTGCTCAAAGTGTGGATGAGCCACGGTGACCGGGTTGAAGAAGTACCGCCTGGTTTCGCTATTACAGGTAAGAGCGCGAATTCGCCGCTTGCCGCTATGGAAAACCGGCAGCGAAGGTATTACGGCGTGCAGTTTCATCCAGAAGTCACGCACACGCCTCAGGGCCAGACGATCATCAATCGTTTCGTGCGTGACATCTGCGGCTGCCCCGGAGACTGGACGGCAGGTAACATCGTCAACGACGCAGTTGCGCAGGTGCGCGAGAAAATCGGCACGAAAAAAGTGTTACTCGGCCTCTCGGGCGGCGTCGATTCGTCCGTCGTGGCTGCGCTGTTGCACGAGGCGATCGGAGACCAGCTGTTTTGCGTTTTTGTCGATAATGGCCTGCTTCGCTACCACGAAGGCGATCAGGTAATGGCTACCTTTGCGGAGCACCTGGGCGTTAATGTCATTCGTGTTGATGCCGCGGACCGCTTCTTCCACGCATTAGCGGGAGTAAACGATCCCGAGGAAAAACGAAAAATAATCGGCCGCAGGTTCATCGAGATATTCGAAGAAGAAGCAGGAAAAATCCAGGACATTGCCTGGCTCGCGCAGGGTACGATCTACCCGGACGTCATCGAGTCTGCTGGCGCCGGCACCGGCAAGGCCCATGTGATCAAGTCACACCACAATGTCGGCGGTTTGCCTGCACAAATGCGATTGCGGCTCATCGAACCCTTGCGTGAACTGTTCAAGGACGAAGTTCGCAGCATCGGTATGGAGCTTGGGCTACCCAGGGAGATGGTCTTCCGTCATCCGTTTCCCGGGCCTGGACTGGGTGTCCGCGTACTGGGTGAAGTAAAGCCCGAATACGTCGAATTGCTTCAGCTCGCCGACAAGATCTTTATCGAAGAACTCAGAAAAAACGATTTGTATGACAAGACCAGCCAGGCTTTTGCCGTGTTCCTGCCCGTCCGCTCGGTCGGCGTCATGGGAGACGAGCGTCGATACGACTATGTCATTGCACTGCGCGCCGTCGAGACCATCGATTTTATGACAGCCAGATGGGCGAGGCTGCCGTATGAGTTTCTGGAGCACGTGTCGCTGCGGATCATCAATGAAGTAGACGGCATTTCACGCGTGACTTACGACATTTCCGGCAAGCCGCCTGCCACCATAGAATGGGAATGAGCTGGGCCGATACTGACATTCACTTGATGCGGGCCGCCATTGCTGAAGCGGAAAAGGCAAAGGCAGCAAAGGAAATTCCGGTCGGCGCAATTGTTGCCTGCTCCGGCAATATCATCGGCAAGGGTTTCAATCGAACGATTCAGGATTCCGACCCGAGCGCGCATGCCGAAGTCGTGGCAATCCGCAATGCCGCGGCAGATCAGAAAAATCACAGGCTGATCGGTGCGACGGTGTATGTCACGCTCGAACCTTGCGCGATGTGCGTGGGCGTGATGATTCAGGCACGTATACAAAGGCTGGTGTTTGGCGCGTACGACCCGAAAGCCGGTGCTGTTGGCAGCGTTTTGGATTTGAGTGCTATCAAAGAATTCAATCACCGTGTTGAGATTAACGGCGGTCTGCTCGCAGAGGCATGTTCGGCGATCCTGAAAGAATTCTTTGCCGAAAAACGATCATAAAGAATCGCCCGTCAGGACGGGCTCCTGCGAGGCATCTGGTCGTATTTGTTGGAACCCGTCCTGACGGGCGATGTCTACAATCGTTCTGCTAGCATCTGTTGGAGCCGGTCCTGACGGCCGATGCCTTCAATCGTTCTGTTAGCACCTGTTGGAGTCCGTCCTGACGGGCGATGCCTACAATCGTTCTATTAGCACCTGTTGGAGCCCGTCCTGACGGGCGATTCTTCAGTTGTTACTCGCCATCTCTATCGACCCCTCTGGCTCCAGCTCTTCTTCTTCCTGTGGCTCACTTGCGGTTATCCAGCGAAGAATATTGTAGTAACTGCGAATATTGTTCACGTACAGCACCGGTTCCCAGCCCCGCGCGTAGCCGTATTTTACTCGTGAGTACCATTTACGTTTGGCGAGGAGCGGCAGTGCCTTACTGATGTCGACCCAGGTGTCCGGATCGCCGCCTTCCCATTCGACGATCTGACGCGCGTCTTTGATGTGGTTAAAACCAACGTTATAAGCGGCAAGCGCCATCCAGGTTCTGTCAGGTTCCTCGACGCTGTCAGCAATTCGTTCGGTCTGGCGCGCATAAAACCTTGCACCACCAAATATGCTGGTCTCCGGATCCAGGCGATCGTCGATATCCAGATAGTCGGCGGTTGCCAAGGTCAGCATCATGATGCCCCTGACACCGGTTGGCGACACGGCATGAGATCGCCAGTGGGACTCCTGGTATCCGATCGCCGCCAGTAGCCGCCAGTCGACGCCATTCAGTTCGCCCGCCTCCTCGAACCAGGGCCGATATCGAGGGAGGCGGCTGTCGAAATGCCGGATGAACGCTCTCGTGCCGACGTAATCGAATTTCTTGGTGTGGCCGTAATAGCGATCGTGTACTTGGGCAAGCAAGCCCGAACGCTCCGCCTTGATCAGGTAGTCATCAGCCTGCGCAAGTAGCCTGTCACCATCTCCTTTTCGATACGCCCAGGCGATTGGATCCGCGATCTCGAGATCAAGCGCCACGCGCAGATCCGGATAGAAGTGCCGTTGAATGTTGAATTCGGTGCTGTCCGCGACCGTGAAATCGATTACGCCATGTGCGACTTTCTCCATGAGGTCGGCAACCTCGACATCCGCATTCTCAGACCACTCCAGCTTCGGATAAACCTGGCTCAACGACGCGAGCATGTCGGAGTGACTACTACCGGCAACCACTTCGATCGACCTGCCGATTGCCTGCTCAATCGACCGGGGTTTGCCGGTGCCCAATTTGTAGATGAGGTGCATATCGACGGTGGCGTAAGGATGACCGAAGCTCAGATATTCGCGCCGTGATTCGGTAATCGAGAGGCCTGCTGCTGCCATGTGCGATTCACCCGAGACCAGTTGCGGCAAAATTTCAGAGACGTTGTCGACCGTGCTGATAACCAGCGTCACGCCGAGCTGTTCGGCGAACCCTCGCACCAAATCGAACTCCGGCCCGGCCGGACCGTCGGGGCCAACGAAGTATGTGGTTGGGCTGTCGCGCGTGACCACGCGCAACTCGCCAACTTCGACTATCTGATCGAGCAAAGAAGGCGCTGAAGAGCACGTACCGACGAGCCCCGCCACCAGCGTGTAGAACAAAAGGCGCAAATCTGATCTCCGTTTAGAGATCCGGCGCGTCCTGCATCGGACCTTACTGTTATTTGACCAAAACCCACCATAGCAATTCATTGCATCGGCAGTCGTTCTTGCGCTTATAAATCATGAGCTTGCATTTGGTAAATTGAATAGCGTGACCCAGGAGTGCAGCCTCATGAGCCCCATAGGCTACCTCAGGTGCAGCCTGATTTCACTGTTAGTGCACCGCTGCTTACTCGCAAACGTGCCAATTCAGACTCAAAAAAGAATAGAATCTGCAGCCCGTCGGTGGAGAGGTGCCGGAGTGGTCGAACGGGCTTGACTCGAAATCAAGAGTACGGTTTTCCGTACCGTGGGTTCGAATCCCACCCTCTCCGCCAGAAATCAGAAAGGCCCCTTTACGGGGCCTTTTTATTTCTTGCCGAGAGTGGTTGCGGATGAGAACCCCGTTCGACCAACGCAGTCGCGCAGCGGCATCGGAACTATGTCAAATCACGATTCCGACGTTTCGCTGACTCGGTGGCGCTCAAACCGCCGTGCGCAACCGTCTCGCGGGTCGGATAACGCGATTATTGAACCGCCGGCTTGACATGCAGTGAAGCCTATGTAGACTAGTTTGTCCCACAAACTGGTCTATGAGATTTATTATGAACGAAAAGGACTCTATTCAAAGCGCTGTCAACGACCTGGCCATTATTCGCAGGGCCATCGAAAAGGCCGCAGGCGGTGATCCTTCCATCCCGGCACACAGTACCGCAATAGACGCCGGTTTCATTATTCAAGGGCTCTGCCTGGTAATTGCGGTCGGCCTGCTGGCATTCGAACTCATCTCGGGCCGTGAAATGACGGAAATCATGATGCTTTCGGCGCGTGACCAGGAACTCGGATGGCTCGGCCTGGCACAAGTTGCCTTGGTCGGCGTAGCGCTGCTCATGTGTGTTTATTTCCTGGCCTGGCGTGCTGCCCGTCACAGCGGACAGAGCTTCGACGATTACCTGGTGCGAAATTTCCAGTATCTGAGAAACCTCTCGTTCGTCTCGGACTTGCTGGTTAAATTCGTTCCGCTCTCGTTCGTTGTTCTGGCCGGACGCCCGGAATGGGTCGCGCCCCTGCTGTCGCTGTATATCGCCGACTATCTGTTCCAGGGACGATTCTTCACTCTCTCTACTCGCGTATCGCTCGTTCTTGGAGGCGCATCGCTCATCGCGGCCGCGGTCCAGTACTTTGGACACTCTACGCAACTGGTCTGGCCATTGTTGCACTTCTCGGTGATCAGTACTGCTTCCCTGATTCATCTGCTCGGTGCCAGACGCGAAACCTTGCGCACCGCGCGGGCTGTTTGATGATCATGAATCCTGTCGAGCTACTCACATCGACGCACGCGTTGCTTGCGCATCAGGTGCGGCTGACCATCATGGCCACCCTGGCCTCGACGACCGAGCCCACGGAGTTTGCCGAGCTGCTCAATACGCTGAATCTCACCAAAGGCAATCTCTCGGCGCATGCGCAAAAGCTCGAAGAAGCTGGACTGATCCGTGTGACGAAGGAGTTTGTCGGGCGCAAGCCGAGGACTACCTATCTTTGCACTGACCTGGGGAGCCAGGAAGTCCGGAACTACTTGTCGAAAGTCGAAGGTCTTCTCAGGCAAACGCAAGAAAGTGTGCGAGACGTCTGAGACAGTTGGCAAAGTCAGCTTCTAGCATATCTAACATGATTACGGTAGACGACAACGATCTGGGACACGCGACGAATCCGGATGGGGAAGATTCATTTCGT
>JAPUKV010000036.1 GCA_027295475.1 Pseudomonadota bacterium | reverse complement strand
ATCCAGGTGCCGCCGCGATCGCTGCCTATCTCTTGTTCAAGCAGAGCCGCGAGGAGTCTTGCGGACCAAATCTCTCCATAGCCTGCAACGACATCGCGGCTGCGCTGGGGAGCAGACTTGGCCAGTGCGATTGATTGCAGGATATCTTCGATGTCTGCGGCATCCTGCCCCCAAAGGTCCAGCAGGCCGACCAGGGCCTCGCTTTTGACGAGTTCCCGTGCGGTACTGGCGTACCGTTCGCCGATGCGGTGCAGTTCGGAAGTAAAGCTACGGTCATCCTGCTCGGCCAGAACGGCCAGTCGCAGGAGCTTGTCCGTCATTCCAGCCATCGCGGATACGACCGCGCCGATGCTGGCTTCGGTCTGATCAGTGAGTATCGCAGCGACACGGCGAAAGCCGTCCGCGTCGGCAAGGCTACTGCCACCGAACTTGTGAATTATCCAGCGATTTTGTGCCACTGTCATCTAGCCTGCATACTTCACCAAGGATCGCGGATCCTGCGTGAGGGCTTGGGCGCGTGAGCACGGGCGCGCAGCGAAATCGATAGCCGTAGCTACGGATTGAGTGAAGGCCAAGCTCAGGCGTTCGACAACCAGCCAGGGCCGCGATAGGCGGACGGCGGTGTTCAACGTGCAATCAGCAATCAACATCTCGATACCTCAAAACACCGTGAACGATCAATCGCTTCCAATCAGCCGGCTGCCGCCTTGATGAAATATGCAGGTTAATGTTATGCGCACTCGGCCATCGCCGGTGCAAATGCAGTCGTTGCCACACGGCATCCCGAAGCGGTTTGATGCACCGTTAGTGACACTGGCTCGTCGGCACCGAGAGGATGAAATGCCAGCAGCACGGTGATGCCGCGATCTGGCGTTAGCGAATGCGACTGCAGACCAGCATCGCATTGAACAAGAAAATGATCATCAAGGAATGCACCGGCGTCCGCCAGGTAACACATGTAGGCATGCACCTGTGCTTGAATTCTCTCCGTAACCCGTGTCGCATCCGACTCGAAAACAGCCCATCGTGTTGATCGTTCTATCGCGTTCGTAATCGTCAGACAAAGTCTTCTGACGGTCAGGCTCGTAAACTTCCTCTCCATCTGGGTGCCGCGCCCCAGGGTGACAGAGCCGCACAGTGTTGCACGCCCCCCCGCATTGCCCGCGATCACGTTCAATCCTTCCTTGACCAGCAATCGGGCTTGATCAAACGTCACTTCCGTAGCCGGGCCGAGCGTCCTGCTGAAACCGAGTGCGTGTTGATCCAGGTCTTGCCAGGAGCCCTCAGTTCTGTCGAGCTTGCAAAGCAGTCCCGCGATCGCGCCCCCGGCCGCATGTGGTGCCGACTCTTCGTCCTGCCTGGAACGCATGCGTGGATAGTAGGCAAGAATATTCGGGCTCGAGTAGCCGGAACCCCTGATGCTGGCGATCGCATCCTGGGCAGATGACCAGCTCTCGGGCGGATCCATGATCAACATGGCTCCCCGTTTTCGACAATAGAGCTCCGCTGCCAACATCGCGGCCGGGCCCAGGTCCATATGCCTGCCAGGCGGCGGCATGTAGAGAAGATCGAAATGCTCGATCTGGTTCAGGGAAAACAGGCCGGTACCTTTTGATGCGGACCCAATTAAGTCGTAATCAGATAATGCGTTGCCATCGCTGCCGTGCTGAGCGTGCCCGACATAAGTGGACCCAAATAGGGATCCGGATTCCGTTGTCGCCATCGGACGGCCGCCAGGTAACGGTATTCCTGCGCGCACAAGCGAAGAGCCCAACAACACGTCGCCCATAAATGAACTTTCACCTTCTACACACTGCAGGCGACGGTAGATTTCCTGGTCGGCCACGAAGCCACTGTCCGGTGCCACTCGTTGAACGGTTAGATTGAAGTGTTGTTCGTCTTCATCATCAATGCCGTCGTAGTCGATCGCTGCTCGAATGTTTTCGGTCGACCCGGGCTCGAGCGCACGCAACACCACAACGCCCCCTTTCGCCGGCAAACAGATCATCGCCCCGCGGACGTTATTCGCGACGCGAACGATATAGAGCTCCCGACCGCCGTGCTCAAAGAACTGTTTGACGGCCGGTCCGAGGCTGCTGTGACGCCAGTGACCACCAAAACGCCGATTGAAGCCGGCAAAATTGTTGATAAGAATCGGTGTGTTTAGGGGGCCGCGGAGCGCACGGCCGATGAAAGCGGCTATGGTGTCGGGTGAGACATCGATGGGTTGGCCCATCGACGCGATTTCGGTGACCGTGATGCCACCGTCCTGAGCAACTGACAAAACCTATCTCCGCGATCATGAGTCAGATTTCTGTGCGCGTAGTGTAATGGCGCCGCAACGAGATGCCAACCAGCGCAAATAATGCGACAGTTAGCGATTCACACGCGTCTCGACTAGACTTGCACAGCACCATTGCAGGATCGCTATGTCAGATACTGATTACTTGTCCGCGTTGTTCCCGAAGGCTGGGGAGACTCTCAAACGGGAAAGCCTGGCGAACCTGCCGACGCCCGTAAGCGATATCACGGTCGATCATCCGTCCGGCCGACATTTGCTATCGATAAAGCATGACAACCTGACGGGCGATCTGTATGGCGGAAACAAGGTTCGCAAGCTCGAATACCTGTTACACCATGCTCGCGAAAAACATCGCAGTCGGATCGCGACGTTCGGTTCCGTCGGTTCCAATCATGCCCTGGCAACTGCGCTCTACTCTCAACATTTGGGTCTTGACTGCACTTGCTTCCTGTCGCATCAGGCAAAAACGCCGATAGTACCCGCGACGCTCAATATGCACATCAGGAACGGCACCGACCTGGTGAGATACGGAGGATCGTACGCAAACCGAATTGCGACTCTGCGTCAGCACCTCTGGGACAAGAATGCCTGGGTCGTGCCAATGGGTGGATCTTCGTGGCTCGGTGCAGTTGGCCTCGTCAACGCGGGGCTGGAACTCGCCGAACAGGTAGCCACAGGCATCGTTGCGGCACCGGACCGGCTTTATGTCGCGACCGGAACGATGGGCACGGCTGCCGGCCTCGCGATAGGGCTTGCACTTGCTGAACTACCGACCGAAGTTCAGGCGGTACGCGTTTCCGACCCTGAGATCATGAACGAGGAAGCTTTGCACAGACTCATAGGGAAGACTGCGCTGATGCTGCGGCGGATAGACGACAAAATCCCCGCTGACCTCGAGAGCCGGGTCAGGGTCGTCGTGCGCCATAAATTTTTCGCGGGCGGTTACGCCAGGGCAGATGCTGCGACAGATGCCGCTGTACAGTTCGCGGAAGATCAACTGGATATCAAACTTGAGACAACCTATACCGGCAAAGCGATGGCGGCATTGCTAAGCGATCTCGATAATCCGGAACTGGCGGATAAGAAATTCCTGTTCTGGAATACTTACAGTTCCGCAGAGCTGCCGGTGCCGGGTGGCGAACCGCTGGACCAAGCCGCTTTACCTCCGGAGTTCATGCGCTATTTCGAGTAGCTTTTTTTCTGCAGAGCTTTGTACTTTGACGACGGCGGCAAATATCTTTATTCGACCAGCCTGACCGCATCGTCTGATTCCCCAAGCCCGACTGGCGCATCCAGAATTTCCCTGATTTCGGCCAATGTCGGTGCGTCCGGATCGATCTCGACAGTGTTTCGAACCAAGCGCGCCCTTCCATAAAGCTCATCGGCGTCGCCGAGCAGAACCCGCACGGGCACGCCGAGCGCATCGCCCGCAATTGCCCTTGCATAGTCTCGCTCAACCTGATCGTTAAACGCGCCGGAGCTATTCCTCGCCCTGTCGAAAATCTTTTGCAAGCGCTCATCCGCCGTAACGGCATCATCCTCCAGCGGAGTGTGGCTTTCCAGATAGAACTCGCCTTCCAGCCAACCGACAAGAAACGGTTCGTTGACGATGGTGACCGATTCACCGATGTCGACCATCGAATAAAGGCGCTCGATGTTTTCCGGATAAAGGCGCACGCAACCGTGGCTGACGCGCATGCCAATACCATACGGCTGATTCGTGCCGTGAATAAGGTATCCGGGCAGGTCGAGTTGCAATACGTGGGCGCCGAGCGGATTGTCCGGACCCGGCGGCACGACCGATGGCAGCGGGTCGCCACTCTCCTTATGTTCCTGCTGAACGGACCAGGGCACATACCAGTGGGGATCACGCGCTTTCGCAACCACAGTCGTTTCACCGAGCGGCGTTTCCCAGCCGACGCGGCCGATGCCGATCGGATACGTCAGGACCTGGACTGGTTCGCCCTCGCCGACTGCCGGGTAGTAAAACAGGCGCTTCGACGCGATATTCAGAATGACGCCGCGCCGGGGCGTGTCCGGCAACACGTATTGCGTCGCCAGTAACACCGGCGTGTTTTCTCCAGGCAACCAGGGATCGATGTCCGGATTTGCCGCAACGAGGTCGTCATAGCCGAGCCCATACTCGCGTGCCAGGTCTGAAAACGTGTCTGACTCGCGAGTAAATACGATCTGTGGTTCACCGACGACCGTCTGTTCAGGTGATTCCAGAACGAAGTAATTTCGGCTGATCGGCTCGAGCAGCGGCCGCTTTTCGATCGGCAATGCCGTCGGTCGCTCCCCACGCTGTCTCGCGTCGAGAAAGTCTTGAATTGTCATACAGCCGCCCAGCTGCAGCGCCAGGAACAGCATCAGATATCGCAATAATGGGGGGTTCTTGTTTGGCAATGCGTCAACCGCCATCCGGAGTTTGGTCGATTTTCTCAGAAAATGCCCGTAGACACTATTCAGGCACGGCCGATCTTGAGATTCAGTGGCCACGAGACCTGGCGGGTACCTGCACCCCATGCCTCAAGGAGCCGACCCTCGATCAGCGACACGGGATCAGATCCTTTGTCCATGAAGTATCGCCGGGACGCTGACCAGGTCCGGAGGTAGCCGAGCATTTCTTCAGCCATCCAGTCGATCTCCATGGCGAATTCGGGCGGCGTAATCGACGGCATTGGCAGCTCGATACTCTGGTAACTCTCCTCGACCAGCTTGCGCTCTGGCGGCCAGTAACTGCGCAGGATATCGGCATAGAGCTCGTTGATCAGCAGGTCGCAATCCGGATCGACAATACATCTTTCATAGGACCAGACTGCCAGCACACCGCCCGGGGCGAGAACCCTTTGGGCCTCGTCGAAGAAACTCGCGATATCAAACCAGTGTAGTGCTTGTGCGACGGTAATCAGGTCGATCGAATTGTCATCCAGGCCGGACTCCTCTGCTCTGGCGACGTGGAACTCGATCCCGGGCTTGCTTTTGGCCGACTGGATCTGGGCTTCGCTCGCGTCGGTTCCGATGACCTGCTCGAAGTATTGGGTAAGCGCCCGCGCAGCCTGGCCGTTGCCGGTCGCGCAGTCCCAGGCGAGCTGCCGCCTGGCGCAACAATCCGCCAGGAAACCGAACAATGATGCCGGATAGGTGGGACGGAATTCGGCGTACGAGCGCGAGAGGCCCAAGAAATGGTCCTCGAACGATTGCTCAGACGAAGCGGTATCGACTGTCGTCATTACCTCGAGCAGTTCGGTTTCTTGCCCTGGGCCTTGGCCTCGTTCATCAGGGCCAGCGCGCCCGGATACTGCGATATCAGTGCCTCGATACGTGTTTCGCTTGACGGGTGCGTGGACAGAAACTCCGGTGGCGCACTGTCCTCGTGCTCCTTCTGCATTTTCTTCCACAGCTCAACGCTCTCACGCGGATCGAAGCCGGCTTTGGCCATGTACTGGAGGCCGAGTACATCGGCTTCGGATTCCTGCGCCCGCGTATGCGGCAGGAAAATACCTAGCTGGGCACCCGCATTCAGGCCTTCGTAGGCGGTTTGTGTAAATCCACTATGCCCCTGCCCCAGAACGATCGCGGCGATATAGACACCGATGTCTGTGAATTCGCCCCGCGATGCACGCTCGTTCGCGTGTCGAGCCGTCACATGCGCAACCTCGTGTCCGATGACGGCCGCCAATTGGTCCTGGTTTGTCGCAACGCTCAGAATACCCTCATACACCGCGATCTTGCCCCCCGGCATGACGAACGCATTTTGCTCCTGGCTGTCGATGACTGCCAGCTCCCAGTTCAATTTTGCCTCGGGTCCCTCCAGCGAATCGACGATGTTGGTCGCGACACAGGCGACATAGTCGATGGTTGCCCGGTCGGTCACGAGAGGCGCTTCGGCTCTGAGTTTCGCAAACTCTTTGGATGCCTGGGCCTCAAGCTCGGTATCCGACTTCAGGATCATCTGGCTGCGTCCTGTCGGAGAAGTTGTACAGGCGGCAGCGAGAGACGCAAAAAACGTTATAAGAATCAGGGCTTTGTAGCGTAGGTTGAACATTTTAACTCCTCGCGGCTGTGCACGGATTATAGCCGACTCCGGCTACGCCCGCGCCAGACTGAAATCACACGATGCATCATTACTAAGACAGGGCCTCTGCTGCAGGGTTCCCGGCAAGCGCCAACACATGCAACGGTCTTAACGTTTCGAAGTCCTCGCCGTTTACGAGCGTGGCAAACGCGATTCGAAGCGGCGGCGCCAGCTTGCTGCATCGGCTTTCTCGAGAAGCGTGTCGACACTCGCCAGTATTCTTTTCTGCAATGGCTGCCTGATCTTGTAGCTCACACGATAGAGGTCTCGATCCTTGGCGAGCCCGGCGAGCAGTTCGTCGCTCGTCTTGAGCTCGTCCGCCAGCCCAAGTTCCAGCGCCCTGGTGCCGTACCAATGCTCGCCGGTGGCCACTTTCTCGAGATCCAGCTCCTGGCGGTATCTGCCGACGACATCTTTGAACAAGCTGTGGACATCCTCGAGTTCCTCTTTGAGCTTGGCCCGGTCTTCGTCCGTGTTCTTGCCGAATATCGTTACATTTCGTTTGTGTTTGCCGGCCGTAATCATCTCGAAGTCGATGCCATGCTCTTCCAGCATCCGGTTGAAGTTTGGCAACTGGGCGATCACACCGATCGAGCCGAGTATTGCGAACGGCGCTGCGATGAGCCTGTTGGCGACACATGCCATCAGGTAACCGCCACTCGCGGCCATTTTGTCCACCGAAACGAGCAAGGGAATGCCCTGATCCCGAATGCGCACGAGTTGCGAGGTAGCGAGGCCGTGCTCGTGGACGATACCGCCATGATTCTCCAGGCGGACAACGACCTGATCATCCGACCCGGCCACTTCGAGAATGGCGCTTACCTCTTCGCGGAGTGATGCAACTGCAGTTGCCTTCAAGTCGCCTTTGAAATCTATGACAAAAGTCCGCGGCCGCGTGTCGGCAGACTTGGCTTCGGCCTTGGCCTTTTCCTTGTCCGCCTTGACCTGTGCCTTCCGATCGGCTTTCTTGAGGATCGCCTGCCTCAGAGCGCTCGCCAGGGTCTGGTACTTCTTGTTCAGGTGTTCGATTTCCAGGCCTTCGTGCATGGCGGCCTTGCGGCCGGCGGCGGCGACGGTTCCAACAACGATGACGATAGCGCCGACAATCGTCACCGCTTTAAGCAGGAAAAGGCCGTATTCGGCGATAAATTCGATCATAGGTTCACTTGGTGTACGGGCAAAGCCCGGATATTGAGGTTCAGATTGCGATTCCGACGTTGTTTTTTTGAAGCACGCGCTCGGCCCGATAGCTTGACCGAACCAGTGGCCCGGCAACGACTTCCACGAAACCCTTGTCGAGGCCCTCCTGTCGATACGCTTCGAACTCGTCGGGTATCACGTATCGTTCAACGGCGAGGTGGTTTGGCGTAGGTCTTAAATATTGCCCCAGCGTCAGGATATCGACGTCGATTTTACGCAGGTCATCCATGGTTTCCATGATCTCATGGTCGCGTTCTCCAAGCCCGAGCATCAGGCTGGTCTTCGTCAGGATATCATTTCGATGTGTTTTCGCGTGGGCCAGTACGCTCAGTGTCTGTTCATAACTCGCCCGCGCGTCCCTGACTGGGTAGGTAAGGCGCTTTACAGTCTCAATGTTTTGTGCAAAAACCTCGAGCCCCGAATCGACCACCAGCTCGACGTCCTTCAGCACACCTTGAAAGTCGGGCGTCAGCGCCTCAACCGCCGTATTCGGATTGAGTTTCTTGATTGCCTTGACACAGGCTGCGTAATGACTCGCTCCACCGTCAGCCAGATCGTCCCTGTCGACGGACGTCAGGACAATATATGCGAGGTCCATGAGCTTGACGGCGCGCGCGATGTTTTCAGGCTCTTCGTCGTCCAGCCAGCCCTTCGGATTACCGGTATCGACCGCACAGAAGCGGCAGGCCCGGGTGCAGACTGACCCCATAACCATGATGGTCGCTGTGCCGTTATTCCAGCATTCGCCAATATTCGGGCACATGGACTCTTCGCAGACAGTACTCAGGCGATGATCGCGAACGGTCTGACGTACGGCCGAGAAATTCGCCCCTGCCGGCATCTGGGCACGCAGCCACTTCGGCTTACCGCCGACCGTGAGTTCCGGCGCATCCCGGTGCGCTTTAATGCCGTCCTTGATTGCCATAAAACCGGCCGCGGTCTTGTATTTGCTGCCGCTCTTGACGATGGGAATCCCGCGGAATTGCTTGCTGCTGTCTTTCATGGCGCCTTTAGGTTTGTGAAGCGAAAGACGATCATTGTCTCATGAGCAGCAAGCTTGTTGAAAGTAGCGAGCAGACCAAAATGGCAACGCACTCCATTTTTGTCATCGGGCACGCTCACGGCTTGCGTCGCGTATATCCCCCTCGCTCGGGCTTAAACTCGCTCGTGGAACACACCCGGCGCAAACTGTTCGCAAAACCGGCAAGAATCGGGGCCCGCCCCCGATTTAAGTAAGTAATTGTGATCGCCGTTGCGGTGGAAATGAGCAAAAAAAATCCCGGCCGTTAGGCCGGGAAAATCAGGGGGAAATCATCTACGCCAGAAGAACTAAATTCAGTGCAATCGTGACCAGCTAACGAGTCTCACGGCACTCTGTTGCAGGTCGAAATTCTTGGCCAGTACGGCCTCTATGTCTGCTACCTCGGAGTTCTTGTCCATCGGGTGGCTCAGCTCGACCACACCGCTAAACTCGTTACCACCGCGGTAGTACGCGTCAGTCAATCGAAACTGTGTGTAGTATTTTGCAGACATGGGCTCACACTACGCTTCGAGGCCACGATGATCTGTGAGCCAAAGCACAAATTCCGGCCCAAAACGGGGGATCGCGCCGGCAATCGCCAGAGCTGTGATGGGTGTCACATGGCATGGGATCCCGGCTACCTCAGCCACCTGCTGTCGTTCCTTGATCATCTGTTTTACCTGTTTTTTGGGCCGGGATTGCCTTACGCCCTACCGGGCGGGCGATAAGCCTCAAATGCAAGGAAAATGGCTCTGCACGGGGCTCGCGGCGGCCGTATTGCAGGCGTAGAATCCGCGATTACAGCTGCGGCATTATGTATATAGAGATGCATTGCACAGAATTAGGGTTGCAGGATATGTAACATTGCGCTAGTTACACGTAGCGCCGCTTGCGAATACAGCTTTTTTATCTGAATTTGGAACTACAAAATGGCCCCTAAACCCAGTTTTGTCAGCTTGCTCGTGCTTGCAGCATTTCTGCTCAACACAGCCGATTCCTTCGCACAGAACGAACTGCGCGATACCTTTTTCAAAGACGCCGATGCCGCTTTGGTCGAAGCTGATGCGGTAGACGCCCAACTCCTTGCGCCGAGAAGCTATGACAAAGGCTCCAAAGCCTATGCTGCAGCGGAAGCCGGCCTGAATCGTGGCCGCAACGTCCAGTATCTCCGTGACAAGACCGCCGACGCCGCGAGCAACTATGGCACCGCCAAAAGGGCAGCAGAATTGGCAAAGACGGTCCTGGCACAGGTCTTGAAGAGCCGGCAGGATGCTTTCAACGCGCGGTCGAACGAGCTATCGAAAGAGATCTGGGACAAAGCCAACCGGGAATTTGCCGCGGCGATTCGCTACCTCGAACGCGGTGACCTGAAGAGCGCCAAGCGCAAGGATATCCAGGCGACCAGCCTGTATCGGGATGCGGAGCTGATGGCGATCAAGGCCCAGTATCTGACCGAAACACGCCGCTTGCTGGCAGACGCGGACAAACGGAGAGTCGGTCGTTACGCGCCGTTTACGCTCAATAAGGCGAAGCAGCTTCTGGCCGACGCGGAACGGGAGCTGGAGGAAAATCGTTACGACACGGACTACCCCCGAAACCTTGCTCAGCAGGCGAATTACGAGGCCAAACATGCCTTCTTCCTGGCGGATGTGGTCCTTTCAGTGCGCGACAAAGACCTCAGCGTCGAGATGCTGGTCCTGCAGTGGGAGGAGCCGCTTCGACAAATTGCCGGGGCAGCCGACATCGTGCCGGCGATGTCAGATGGCCATGCAGGATTGCGGGCCGAACTGGTTGCCTATGTCGAGAATACGCAGAATGAGTTGCAAAGCCTTGGGCAGGATGTCAACGCAGGCATTGTCCGCCTTGCCGACATGGAAGAGGAGATCCGGGCGCTCGACGAACGGCTTGGCGGTGCCACCGCCGAGCGGGCAGCGTTGGTAAAACGGCTCGAAGCACAGGCTCGCATCAAGGCCCAGTTTCAGGAAGTCGAGAAAATGTTCACGAAGTCCGAGGCACGCGTGTTCCGCGAGGGCAACAACGTCATATTGCGGCTGGTCGGCCTGAGCTTCGACAGCGGCGCATCAGCGATCAAGCAGGGCAGTTTCGACTTGCTCGGGAAAGTCGAGAAAGCAATCGACATTTTCCCGCGCAGTGAGCTTGTGATCGAGGGTCACACGGATTCACATGGCGGTGATGAGCTGAACCAGAAGCTGTCTCAGGAAAGAGCCGAGTCCTTGCAGCAATACATGATCAATGCGATGCGAATTCCCAGTTATCGTGTGATCGCCACCGGCTACGGTGAGACCAACCCGGTCGCCAATAATGAGACCGCGGCCGGCCGCGCTAAAAACCGCCGTATCGATATTGTAATCAAGCCGAATCTCGATTCAGTGTAGTTGCGGTTTTTAGGAGCGCCGTCAGGCCCGATCGTGGCTTCATTGCTCTCGCGCGTCCTGCGCTCCGCAAATTAAGTACATCCATGTACAAAATCGCTCTCGGACGTCCTGTCCTCCGCGATATTTGTGCGTCCCTGCACGGCAAGCCGCTCCTATGTTCGGTTTTTACGCCACCATTCAGAGACATAGCCCGCGGTCACCTCGTTGACGAGGTAACCGTATTCGGCGTGGACATTTAGCTCTCCCTCGAGGCGGAAATAGTTATAGACCTCCCTGTCCTCGATGCTCTCGACGAGCCCCAGTTGCACCATTTCCCCAAAATCGTTTTGCAGCTTCATGTCGAGGGCCGTCAAATCACCAATTGCCGCAATGTTGACCCAGCGTTTTATATTCCGCGGGTGGCGATTGTCGGGCTGCTCCCGCCAGCCCTTGATTCTGTGTTGAATAAACGTCTGGCCAAGTGGGCTGCCCATCGTCAGAAAGAGATCGATATTATGATTGTTTCCGGACTTCTGACTGAGTTGCCAAAGCGCGTCATAAGCAATGATGGAACCCATGCTGTGGGCGATGAGCAATATTGGCCGCTCTGATTTCCAGGCCGCCCGCAATGGCATTTTCAGAAGCCTGCGTATGAATTCCGCCATGTCGTATTCGTTCTTTACGTAGCGGCGAAGATCGCGCAGATGTAATTCCAGGGTTTCATCGGCGAGCGGATGCAGCAGGAACGGAAAAAGATCGGCGACAGAATAGATCCGGTGAAGAACCTTGCGCTGCCACGATGTTGCCTCGGCACGATCCTCATCGGTCGCTGAGTGTTGCTGAATCAGGGCATCGATCGCGGCGAGGTCGAGATTCAGATCGTAATGCTCGCCATAGAAATCATAAGTCCAGCCGATGATGTCGAAGCAGTGGTCATGTTCCTGCATCTGCGTTGCCGAATCGGGATCGATCCGCCGGACGCCTTCCAGCAGACAGCGAAAAAGCTCACGCCGGTGCGCCCTGGGCTCGGGCTTCGGTTTCAGTCCCGGCACGTAGATCATCAATGGTGCGCCGGAAAACTCACTCATGGGCGGATTCGAAAGCCTTGTGAGCAATGGCGGGTTCGAGCAGAGTCAGCAGCTCCGCAATGGTAGAGATAATTGCGTCCGGCGCAGCAACATGCTCCGGCCAGGCATCGCCGTTGCGATTGATCCAGGCAGTACGCAGACCTGCTTCCTGTGCACCGGCAATATCGATCTCGGGATGATCGCCGACATGCAGAGTTTGCTGTGCGGCGACATTCGCCCGACTAACAGCCTCGTCGAATATCGGCCGCGCCGGTTTGGCGGCACCGACGTCGACTGCCGTCACTACATCGTGAAAGAGGTGCCGAATGCCGATGCGCTGCAAGTTCGCATTTCCATTCGTTACCGCAATTAGCGAGAAATTCTCGGTGAGCACCTCCAGTGTGGGCAGCACATCCGAATACAACTCGACGTCGTTCCGCACCCGGTCGAAAACGACAAATGCGTCATCCACGAAGTCGGGTGAGTAGCCGACCGTTACCGCCATGCGTTCCAGCACCATCTTCCTCAGGAACCGGAAGTCGTGGTTTCGATCCCGATGCTCGGTCATCACCTCCTCTCGCAGCCCGTTCGCTGCCTCAGGCGAAAACGCCTCCGGGATCTTCGGAAAATTCTCACCAAGCCACGCCCAGAGTGCTGCTTCTGCCCGCCTGATGACAGGCATGATTTCCCAGAGCGTGTCGTCGAGATCGAGAGTAATCGCGCGAATTCGATGCAAGGTATTTATTGGCCCAATAAATATTCTGGAAAGTATTGTGGTCTTATAATGTACTCGACTTCAACCGCCCAATGAGAGATATGGAGATTTCATGAAATACCTGCATACCATGGTTCGGGTGACTGACCTGGAACAATCACTGGATTTTTATTGCGGCAAGCTGGGCCTGCAGGAACTTCGACGCCATGACGTCGAAAAGGGACGTTTCACGCTGGTATTTCTTGCGGCACCCGGCGATAAGGACGCACAGGTCGAGCTCACCTACAACTGGGATCCCGAAGACTACGACGAAGGCAGAAACTTCGGCCATCTTGCCTATGCCGTCGATAACATCTACGAAGTCTGCCAGCATCTGATGGATGGCGATGTCACAATCAACCGGCCGCCGCACGATGGCCATATGGCATTTGTTCGATCGCCCGACAACATCTCCATTGAGTTGCTGCAGAAGGGTGAACCACTGGCGCCGGCTGAGCCCTGGGCCTCGATGGGCAACACCGGTCACTGGTAGTTAGACGGCAGCGACCGGTTTCGCCTAGTCAGTGACCACTAGCCGATAGTCGTAACTTTCTCCTCCAGCGTTGTAGCCATTGACTTCGACGTAATACGCAAACCCTGCCGTCAGATCCGCGGTGATTTCCTGACTGGTGACTGTGCCCACGGGCGTGCCCGCAATCGTGGTCTGATACTGGTCGTAAATCATGATGTAGGCAGCATCGTCTTCCAGACTCTCGGCACAGGTATCAGCACACAGGTAAATGCGATGGGAGCCGCTGCGATTAGGTGTGAATATAAGGAAATCGGCAGCGTCGTCGGTACTTTGCACGCTACCCTTGAATTCCACACCTGTGGACACCTCGGCGAAACTGCCTGGAAATGTCACTATATTCGCGTTGTCGAGCACATCATTCGGCTCGAATTCATCAACCTGAATAATCTCGGGGCTTTCGCCAGTTACTCCTGCAGGGGCCAATGACTTACCAGCCGCACTGGAGTCATTGGCCGAAGTCGGACCTTCATTCGGCGCCGGGCTGTCCGTCGACAAGATGGTACATATGATCAGGACAATAATGTTCGCTGTGCACGGGGTTGATTCCTCTTTTTTGTCGCCGCCGCCGCATGCCGCCAGTATTGCCAGCAGGCCTAATAACGTGGCCCGATATACGATATTTCTGCTTCTCTGCCTCTTTCTCATGGGTCCTCTCCGGTTTGTTTCGCGCTGGTTCCTACGCTGAATCCTGATGATCATTTTCATCAAGGGGCGCCGTAAGTACCTGAGAGAACAGTGATGATTGCTTGAGGAATACCTTAGGATCTGGTGGGAGCCGTAATATGACCGGCACAACCCAGATTATGGAGCATCGCGGCGAACGGCCGAAATTCGAAAAATCAGTGCCGCCTGGATAGGCGGGTTTGGCTTTATCGTTAATTATTGTGCTGTTTTTTTTACGCCCAATTGAAGGATGAGTATAGTCGGCTAACTTAATCCGATGTCCGGTGAGCAGTCGATGAATGTCCGCTTGCGGGGGTAAAGCGGACGTCAATTATCTATGGTCAACGGATGTATCCCGTCTTGGTCAGCCTTCGGGCATCTGGAACTCTGGTGCGAGCACAGCATTGGCATTGGTCGTCAGCGCTAAGCGGACTTCTTTTACTGGCTGGTACTCTGGGTCATTCATAAAGTCCCGTATAACTTGTTCCGAGGGAAATCGTATGACCACAACGCCTTTCTCCGGATTACCTTGAAGCGGCTCCGCATCGAATGACCCCACGATCACTTCCCCGTCGTATTTGGCGATGAAAGGGAGGACCTGAGGAATGTACTCTTCTCGGTACCTTTCGATGTCGGTGATTGTGTGCGTCAAAATATAATAAGCGGCCATGGGTCTCCTCCACAATCGCAGGGTGGCTAGACCGGTGCCACAATCGCCCGATCCTTTCCATCCTGCCTAGCTAGTTATTTTGCAAAAGTACTGCATATCGATTCGTCCAGTACATAAGGGCAATGTCTGCTTTGGGTCAGTTGCAGCCTGTCATTATCTTATCACCCGAACGTCTGCTCTCGAACGTATTCCCGCCGCTCGCCAGAGTTTAATCGTCGCCCTGATTCTGAACTTCTGCTCTTATCGTACGTGGTCGCTCAACTCTATTGGTTCAGACAAGTTTCAAGGGCATAAAACCTTCAGAAGCAGCCATTGCGGGCAAACTCGACTGGTCGATTCTTTCGAGGCAATAACCAGAATGCGGACGCAATTGTGGTGGTTCTCGGGTAGCCTTCATTTAATGAAAAAAGTCACCCTACGCGGTCTCTAGTTCTGCATCAATAAGATCCAAAATCTGCTGGATTCTTACTCGCAAATGGGAAATTGACCGGCTCGCCATCTGAGAGTGAATAGTTCTGATCGTCGCTAATTCAATAAGCTCCGGTGAAACTAAAAATGTAGTGCTACTGTCTGCTTCGACTTCTTCGTCCAGGTCACCTGGGAGAGGCCGGGAACGAAAAGCGGGCTCCAAAATGCCCTGTCCGAGCAGAATTTGAACGACCACGCTTTGGACAAAGTCTCGTGCCAGGATCTCGTCTTCCTGAGCATCACCAACTTCAGACGGCCAGGCGGCAAGTGATTTCCGAATATCTGAACTATCGATCTCGGCCAATTTTCCCGACGACAGTAGTGAGTCAAGCGTCCCGGTTGAGATATCCGAAGTTCGCCATGCAATGAGGGCTACCAAGGCTGCATCAGAAACAGTTACCTGCATCGTGTCATTCGTATCACGAATCTGTGCTATGAGCGATTCCAAGCTTCTCGCCGTAGAGTCGTGCGTCTGCACAATGATGTCCAGTGATTTTAGATTCGCCGAAAACTCGTCGTGAAGTGCTCGAAGCTGAGCGGTTTGCCATTGGTCAATTTCGCGGTCTGACCACCACGCATCAATCGCGAAAGCCAATAGGATACTTGCGACAATCGCTGTAGCTTCAACGGCAAGCCGAGCCCAGGGAATATTTTGCGTTGCTGTCATAGATTGATCGTGAGTTTGCGAAATGGCCGCTTTGGGTCACTAGCGGTCCTTAGCTCCAATACTAGCTCAATGTCCGCTTTCGGAGGTAAAGCGGACGCAAGGAACCTGTGAGCGAGCGGTTCTTCTCGGCTGAGAGGCGTCATACGCGAGCCATGCCATTCCAAATGAAAAAGGCCCCTTGCGGGGCCTTCAAAATTCTGGTGCCGAGAAGAGGACTGAACCGAGTCAAGCAGAGCGAGCTGCTATCGTATTGAGCTGGAATCATTCAGTGTAGGGTAGCCCTGAAGCTCAGAGAGCCTGATGCAGTATCGGGGAAGCTGCAATGTGCAACGACCATATCATGGAGGATAGTCCTCTCACGAGGCCAAACAAAAAGGGCTCCCATCGGGAGCCCTTGGTTGTTTGGTGCCGAGAAGAGGACTTGAACCTCCACGACCATAAGGCCACTAGCACCTGAAGCTAGCGCGTCTACCAATTCCGCCACCTCGGCAGGTCCGGAACCGCGTACAATTGCTGCACATCGGGGTGGCGCACTGTACTCAAAGCAGTTGCTGCCTGTCAATAATCC
>JAPUKV010000035.1 GCA_027295475.1 Pseudomonadota bacterium | reverse complement strand
CCTGACGGTATTTTAGCCTTATGACTTGACGACACTTCAGGTCACCGTCCAGGTATTCGTACTGCGCAGTGCATCGGCTACGCTACTGCTTCGCTTCAGTCCGTTTTTACGTGGCTCGTACCAGGACTTCTCGAAACTGTCACCCGGGCTCTTGTAAATCACGCCGAGCGCAACCGGCGCGGTAAGTTCGACCAGCTGATGCGCCAGTACTTTGTTCGTCTCATCGTGCCGCAACACTTCATCGGGAGCGGATGTGGCATCAATCACTTCGAGCGAGAAGGTATCAGTGTTGAAGCGAATGCCTTTTTCATTGTTGGCGCCAAATAACATGGGTTCGTCATGCCTCAGTCGCAGCTGCATTTCAGCCGCATTTTTCCGATCCGTGAAGTCTGCAAATACATCTTCGTTGTAGACAATACAGTTCTGGAAAATCTCTACCAATGCAGCACCCTCAAATGCATGTGCCTCTTTCAGTACTTCCCCAAGGCCCGCCTTGTCCGTATCGATTGCTCGCCCAAAAAACCTCGCGCCGGCGCCCAGCGCAAATTCTCCTGGTGACAACGGCGCTTCGACCGACCCGCCCGGGCTGGACGGCGACCTTGTTCCCCGCCGGGAAGTAGGCGAATACTGGCCCTTGGTCAGTCCGTAGATCTCGTTATTGAAAAGCAGGATCTTCAGACCGACGTTGCGACGCAGCGCATGCAGCAAATGATTACCGCCGATCGACAGGCCATCGCCATCACCTGTGACTACCCAGACATCGAGGTCGGGATTCGCCAGCTTAAGCCCTGTCGCAATCGCCGGAGCTCGCCCATGAATGGTGTGAAAGCCGTAAGTTTCGACGTAATAGGGAAAGCGCGATGCACAGCCGATGCCGGAAATAAATGCAGTTGACTCAGGTCTTGCACCAAGCTCGGCGAGCGTCTTGGTCACGGTTTTCAGGATTGCATAGTCCCCGCAGCCCGGACACCATCGCACCTCCTGCGAAGTTGTGAAATCTTTGGCTGACAGCACGGTACTCATCGTGCCTCCCCTTTTGCTACCGGTTTGCCAGCCGCCACCACGACTGGTGGCAGCACCGAATTCATCTTTTCCGTTAACTCCGAGATCAGGAACGGCTGGCCGGTTACCTTGCAAAACGGCGTCGGATCGACACCAAGCTGGTCGCGCAACAAGGTCGATAGCTGTCCCATATTCATTTCAGGCACGAGCAGCTGATTGAAGTTGCCGAGAAGTCCGCCCAGGTTTTCCGGCAGCGGAAACAAATGTCGCAGGTGTGTATAGCTGACTTCTGCATATGTTTTGCGAATCTCCCGTACGGCCTGGAAGATCGGTCCGTATGTGGATCCCCAGCCGATCACAAGCAGCTCGCCTTTTTCCGGGCCAAGTTCCATGGTTTGTGGCGGAATGAATCTGGCGACCGATTCGACTTTAGCGGCACGCATGTCGGTCATGCGTTGATGGTTGGCGGCGTCGTAGGAGATGTGGCCCGTGTCGATATCTTTTTCGAGTCCGCCTAGTCGATGCATGAGCTCAGGCATTCCCGGGCTTATCCACGGGCGGCCCTGTGTTTCCGCGTTGCGCTCGAAGGCCAGGCTCTGAGCATCTCGAGTATCGTCCGGCCCCGGCGCGGCATTGACCTCGATCGGCTCGATATCATCCATGTCCGGGATTCGCCACGGCTCTGCCGCGTTGGACAAGTAACCATCGCTCAGCAACAGGACCGGCGTCATATGTCGCAGGGCAATACGCACGGCTTCGATTGCCACGAAGAAGCAATCACCAGGCGAGCGCGCCGCGATGACAGGTATCGGCGTATCGGCATTCCTGCCGTAAACAGCCTGGTAAAGATCGGACTGCTCAGTCTTCGTCGGCAGACCGGTGGACGGACCACCCCGCTGGGAATTGACGATCACGAGCGGTAGCTCGGCATTGACGGCAAGGCCCATCGCTTCGGTCTTCAGCGCGATGCCGGGACCCGAGCTCGAGGTAACCCCAATGACACCACCGTAAGATGCACCAATTGCCGCACAAATGGCTGCAATTTCGTCCTCTGCCTGAAACGTGCCGACACCAAGTTCGCCGAGACGCGAAAGACGATGTAATAACGGCGATGCCGGTGTAATCGGGTAGGAGCAGAAGAGCACCGGCCGATCGGCCAGCTCGCCTGCCGCGGCGAGGCCCAGCGACAAGGCTTCCGCACCGGTAATGCCGCGGTATTCGCCGGCCGGCAGATCGGCTGTCCTGATTTTGAATCGGGGTATCGCTTCCGATAGCTCGGCCGTTTCCCCAAAGGCGTGACCGGAATGCAGTGCCGCAAGATTAGCGTCGCGTACCACTTCCTTCTTGGCAAACTTTTGCCGGATCCAGGCCTCGACAGGCGAAAGGTCACGGTCGAACATCCACATCAGCAAACCGAGGGCCCAGAAATTCTTGCAGCGGCCACCGTCGCTCTTGGAGAGCCCGAACGGTTTTACTGCCTCGAGATTGAGGTGGCCGATATCAACCGGTACGAGCTGGTAGCTATCCAGTTCCCCGGTCTCGCGGGGATCCTCTGCGTAGCCGGCTTTGGTCAGATTGCGCGTCGTGAAGCTGTCGTTGTTGATGATCAGGAGCGCACCGCTCGACAGTAATGGCAGACTGACTTTGAGCGCGGCCGGATTGAAGGCAACCAGGACGTTGGGTGCG
>JAPUKV010000034.1 GCA_027295475.1 Pseudomonadota bacterium | reverse complement strand
AACTTTCGGACCGATATATCGCATGCTCGGTAATCCCGTAACAACCGAGTGGGACATCAAGGGCTGGCAGTTTGAAGCAACGAATGGCAGTGTCGCCGAAGGCGAGGACGTGTTGACAATCTTCTCCCGCATCGGCAACCGCTCGGAGCAACCACTACCGTATCCCCTGGTGCACGTGTCACTGACCGACCGCTGGGAAGAAATAATCGGTAGTCGCGTACTCGAGCCGAACGAGTATCTTGCCGGCGATCTCGATCCAAGCAAGCCGGTGGTACCCGGAGACAATTTCACAGCAGTCATAACGGTTGAGGAACCATCTGTCGACGCTACCGGCTTCAAAGTCAACGTTTGTTACCGGGTAAGCCCGGGTCGAGTGCGCTGCGCCACCGAAGACTTCAAGAACTGAGCTTCATGTTGCAGATCGGCCCTTACGAATTGAACAGCCCGTTTTTGCTCGCACCCATGGTCGGCATTACCGACGCGCCTTTTCGCAGACTTTGCCGCCGATTTGGCGCTGGTATGACTACCTCGGAAATGACGACTGCCGATATCAGTCTGTGGAACACAGATAAATCGCGCCACAGACTGGACCTCGATATGGATGCCGAGCCAAGGGTTGTGCAGATTGTGGGCGCGGATCCGCTTGAGCTAGCCACCGCTGCCTCAGTGTGCGTTGCACGCGGTGCCCAGATCATTGATATCAACATGGGATGCCCGGCCAGGAAAGTCTGCAACAAGCTGGCCGGTTCCGCCCTGCTGCAAGACACAAGACTGGTGTCCCTCATCCTCGAATCTGTCGTCAGCTCGGTCGCTGTGCCCGTAACACTGAAAATACGCACCGGATGGGACGCAAGTCACCGCAATGGCGTTGAAATCGCGAAAATTGCGGAGGCATCCGGGGTCACGGCGATCGCCGTACACGGGAGAACTCGAGCGTGCCGTTTCAAAGGTGCGGCAGAATACGAAACGATTGCGCAAATCAAGAATGAAATTTCAATACCGGTCATTGCGAACGGTGACATTGCAACTCCGGAGAAGTCGCTTGAAGTTCTGCGTCTAAGCTGTGCTGATGGCTTAATGATTGGACGCGGTGCCCAAGGGCGTCCGTGGATTTTCCGCGAATTAAATCATTTCTTCGACACCGGTATTCAGGCACCGCCGCTGGCTAAAAACGAAGTCCGTGATATTATGCTCGACCACCTTGGCGACCTGTACCGGTTTTATGGAGAAACGACTGGCGTCCGGGTGGCTCGCAAGCACCTTACCTGGTATTGCGCCGGTTTGAAGCATTCACAAGAATTCCGGTCGCGGGTGGTGCGTGTCGATAGTGCTTCCGAGCAAGTTCGTCTGACGCGGGAATTCTTTGGCCAGCAGGCTCAGGGTAATTCTCTAGCCGCATAAGACAACATCCCGGGAGTTTCTTGAAACGTCTCTCCAGGATGAGTCGAAAAAGTGGCCCAGAAAAACACTAACAAAAAGAATGATTTAAATTCCCTGAATCACAAGAAGCCACTCAGGAAACACACCGAAGAAGCACTAAACCGTTATTTCAATAGCCTGAACGGGGATCGCCCCGGCGATCTGTATGATCTCGTTTTGGGTGAAGTTGAAGAGCCGTTATTCAAAGCCGTTATGGATTACACGCATGGTAACCAGAGTCAGGCGGCGGGCATTCTTGGCATTAATCGGGGCACCCTGCGAAAAAAACTCAAAACCTATTCGCTTATTCAGTAAAGAAACTTAATGTTCAAAGTGCGACGCGCGCTTGTCAGCGTTTCTGACAAGCGTAATTTGATTCCGTTTGCGCAGGGGCTACAGCGCCTGGGTATCGAAATTCTGTCAACCGGCGGAACCTGGCGACAACTTGGCGAAGCGGGAATCGACGCCATCGAGGTATCGTCAAAAACCGGATTTCCCGAGATTATGGGCGGCCGTGTAAAAACACTGCACCCGATCATTCATGGCGGACTGTTGGCACGGCGCGGCATCGACGATGACGTCATGTCCGAGCACGGCATCGAACCAATCGACCTGCTGGCTGTTAACCTCTATCCGTTCGAGGAAACCGTCAGCAAAGCCGATGTAACGCTTGCTGACGCCATCGAGAATATTGATATCGGGGGGCCCGCAATGATCAGGGCCGCGTCCAAGAATCATGATGGAGTTGCCGTCGTCGTCGATCCGGATGATTACGACGCGATCCTCGAAGCACTCGAGTCCGAACAATTGACTGAAGAATACCGCCGTGGCCTGGCGGCAAAAGCCTATGCGCTTACTGCAAGCTACGACACAGCAATAACCCGGTATCTTGCTTCGGCATTAAGCGATAAGCGACTCGGCGAACGCATTCTGTATTCGGGCAGCAGAATTGAGGAACTCCGTTACGGCGAGAACCCGCATCAGGAAGCTGCGTTCTATCGAGATCAGGATCCAGTGCGCGGCTCCCTGGCAGGCGCGCACCAATTGCAAGGCAAAGCGCTCTCTTACAATAACATCGCCGACAGCGATGCGGCGCTGGAATGCGTCAAGCAGTTCTCACAGCCAGCTTGTGTCATTGTCAAACACGCGAATCCCTGTGGCGTTGCGGTCAGCGAGAATATTCTGGACGCTTATGAAAAGGCGTTTGCGACGGATCCAACTTCGGCGTTTGGCGGCATCATTGCTTTCAATCACAATCTTGACAACGCCACAGCGCGGGCGATCATCGATAAGCAGTTCGTTGAAGTAATCGTTGCACCGGAAATCGGTGAAGATGCGCTACCGGTGCTGGCGGAAAAGAAAAATGTGAGGGTGCTGAGCGTCGGCGAATGGCCACAATCCGCTGAGGCCACCTTCGACTTCAAGAAGGTATCTGGCGGACTGCTGGTGCAAGGATCGGACACGGGCATCATAACCGAAGCTGACTTGACGATCGTATCGGAGAAGACGCCGGATGCCGGACAGATCAGGGACCTGTTATTCGCCTGGAAAGTCGCAAAATTTGTAAAATCGAATGCGATCGTTTTTTGCAAGGACGGTATGACGATCGGCATCGGCGCCGGCCAGATGAGCCGCATCTACAGCACAAAAATCGCTGCCATCAAGGCGGCAGACGAGGGCCTTTCTGTAAAGGATTCAGTGATGGCTTCTGATGCGTTCTTTCCATTCCGTGACGGCATCGACAGTGCCGCCGAACACGGAATATCAGCAATCATCCAGCCGGGCGGGTCAATGCGGGATGACGAGGTGATTGCCGCCGCCAATGAGCATGGCCTGGCGATGGTGTTCACCGGCATGCGGCATTTTCGGCACTGATCAACAAGATGTGGGATCGAATTTAGTCGCGAACCAGGATCGGGCCCTTCGCGACTGAAACCGCTCCCACAAAAGAAAATTGCTATGAAAATACTAATTGTAGGTAGTGGAGGACGGGAGCATGCTCTCGCTTGGAAGTGTGCCCAATCTGCTGAAGTTGACGAAGTCCTGGTGGCGCCTGGCAATGCAGGCACCGCTATCGAACCCGGATTGCGCAATGTGCCGGTTGCTGCGGAAGACATTGACGGGCTGATTGATCTCGCCGAAAAACAAGCGATTAGTCTGACCATTATCGGACCCGAGGTACCGCTCGTCGCCGGAATTGTCGATCGATTCCAGGAACGCGGCCTTGCCTGTTTCGGACCATCCGCCGCTGCCGCGCAACTCGAAGGCTCGAAGGCATATACGAAAGATTTCCTGAAGAGGCACAATATCCCGACGGCGGAGTATCGCAATTTCGAACTGCTCGAGCCCGCGCTCGAGTACATACGCGAATGCGGTGCACCCATCGTTATCAAGGCTGACGGACTTGCCGCAGGCAAAGGCGTTATCGTTGCCATGACGCTCAAGGAAGCCGAAGCAGCCGCGACCGATATGTTAGGTGCCGGCGCGTTCGGCGATGCCGGTAATCGCATCGTCGTCGAAGAATTCCTTGAAGGCGAGGAAGCCAGTTTTATTGTGATAACTGACGGCAAGAGCGTGTTGCCCCTTGCCAGTTCGCAAGACCACAAAGCGCGTGACGATGGCGACATCGGACCCAACACCGGCGGCATGGGCGCGTATTCGCCGGCTCCTGTCGTCACTGCCGACATCGAACAGAAAATTCTCGAGCTGGTGATTCATCCGACGCTGGCCGGCTTGCGCCAGGACGGTATCAATTACACAGGCTTTCTCTATGCGGGGCTTATGATCAGCGTCGATGGCACGCCCAATGTCATCGAATTCAATTGCCGCATGGGCGATCCTGAAACGCAGCCCATCATGGCGCGACTAAAGTCAGACCTGGTAACTCTGTGCGAGGCGACGATTAACGGGCGCCTGGCGGGTCAGCAGGCGGACTGGGATCCGCGCGCAGCACTCGGTGTCGTAATGGCAGCCGGCGGCTATCCAGCCGCTTATGAGAAAGGTGAGAAGATTGATGGCCTTCCGGAATCCACAAGCGATACCTGCAAGGTGTTTCATGCTGGCACCGCATTGCGCGAGGACGATATAGTCACCAGCGGCGGGCGCGTGCTCTGCGTTGTGGGTCTCGGAGATTCGGTGGCTAATGCACGTGACGTAGCCTACGCCCAGGTAAATAACATCAGCTGGAGCAAAGTCTATTTCCGCCACGACATTGGCCATCGTGCCATCGCACGCGAACAGAACCGCGCATCATGATTACGACGGCAGAAGCAACGCAGGCGATCAGCGCCGCGCTGCCGGCGTTCGCAGTCGAAACTGTGCCACTGGCACGAGCCACCGGCCGGGTTCTGCAGCAGGCGGTCCTGGCCGAGCGCGATCAGCCACCATTCGACCGCGTGACGATGGACGGTGTGGCCCTCCAGTATGATTCCCTTGCCAGTGGCAATCGACGCTTTACGATCCAGGGAACGCAGCATGCCGGTGACCCGGTTCTGACGCTCACCGGCGTCGATCACGCGATCGAGATCATGACCGGCGCTGTCTTGCCGGCAAAAAGCGATTGCGTGATTCCGGTGGAACGGATTGATGTTCGGGACGGCGTTGCAACCATCGAGGATGATTACGAAGCAGAGCGATTGCAGTTCGTTCATGTGCAGGGTTCCGACTTTCCGGCCGGGCATGAGGTGTTGAGTTGCGGTCGAATGATGACGCCGATGGACATCGCCATCATTGCGTCCTGCGGGCTTGAAAACGTACAGGCAAGCAGTCAGCCGATCGTACGCATCATTTCAAC
>JAPUKV010000033.1 GCA_027295475.1 Pseudomonadota bacterium | reverse complement strand
ACATTTCTCAGGCGCGGTTCGATGCCCTACTTCGACCTCGACTTCTTTATCGATGTGTCGAAGCACCTGCCCGGGACGATTCTGCTGGTCCTGGCCGAACGACAGAAGGCGTTAATTGCGGCAGCTGTTTTTTCCGAGAGTGATAATGTCCTTTATGGACGTTACTGGGGCAGCGACGCTCACTACAAGTCACTGCACTTCGAAACCTGTTACTACCAGGGCATCGAGTACTGCATCGCAAACAACAAGAAAATATTTGAACCGGGCACACAGGGCGAACACAAACTCAGCAGAGGGTTCGTGCCCACAGCGACCTGGTCGGCACACTGGCTGGCACGTCCGGAATTCTATGCAGCGATCCGCAGCTACTTGCGTGAAGAGGGCCAGCATATCGACCGTTATATGGATGCGGCAGGTACGCATACGCCTTATCGTATCGGCGAAGAAGGGGAAGGAACGGAGCAGGAGTCGTGACCACGCCACGTATTGCTTGGATCAGTCAGGATGATCCGCCGGAAGCATTTCCGGACATAACTGCAGCGCTTACCGTGCCCGATGGCCTGTTGGCAGCGGGTGGCAATCTCGCGCCTGACAGACTCCTGTACGCCTACCGCCGAGGCGTGTTTCCCTGGTTTGACAGCGGCCAGCCGATTCTCTGGTGGTCTCCAGATCCTCGCTGCGTCATGATGCCGGGCTCCTTCCACGTGGCGCGCCGCCTGCGTCGCTCCATGCAAAACTCTGCCCTGGAGTTCAGTTTCAACCATGCTTTTAGTGCAGTCGTCGAGGCCTGTGCGGCCGATCGTGTCGGCCAGAAGGGAACATGGATCACAGACGAGATGATCGAGGCATATGCAACACTGCACGGCCAGGGTTGGGCGCATTCGGTGGAGATCTGGCGGGACGACGAGCTTGTCGGTGGCTTATATGGGGTCTCGATCGGCAAGGCCTTCTTCGGCGAATCGATGTTCAGCCAGGAATCCAACGCCTCGAAAATCGCCATGTGGGCACTGTGCGGGCCTCTCGTCCGCCACCGATTTGAAATCCTCGACTGTCAGGTCGGGTCGCCGCACCTGACGAGTCTCGGAGCAATACTCATGCCCCGGTCGGAATTCGCGGCTTTGCTCGAACGTGCCTGCGACCCCGCGACGAAATTCGCCGAATGGCCGCAAAACCGCATGCCGGTGGCAACATTACTGAGTTGGAACAGCGATCCCGCATTGCAATAAGGCGGTGGTTTCTGCACAATTCGCGAGCGTTTTAGAGCATAGATCAGAGTTGTGGCAAAAGAAGAAGCACTACAGATGGAAGGCGTCGTGACCGAGACGCTGCCCAACACGACGTTTCGTGTTGAGCTCGAGAACGGCCACCTCATTACAGCGCATATTTCTGGCAAGATGCGCAAGAATTACATTCGCATATTGACCGGCGACAGCGTCACGGTAGAGCTGACACCCTATGATCTCAGCAAGGGCCGGATCATCTATCGGGGTCGCTAATAAAATCAGGGGTCGAACCACTAAGGCCCCCTAGCGGTTCGACCCCTGATTTCCATCCTTACTCTTCGGGCAGATGTTCCAGCTCTTTGGTCGCCGGCTCGGCGATGAATTCCAGGTTTCCATCGGCTCCGACGCAGATACGGACGTGACCGCCGTCGGCCAGACTGCCGAATAGCAACTCTTCGGCCAGCGGCCGCTTGATTTGCTCCTGGATTATCCGCGCCATCGGCCGTGCACCCATCTTGGGATCGTAACCGCGTTCCGCGATCCAGTTACGCGCTGCGTCGTCGAGTTCCAGCGTGACATTGTTTGAACCGAGTCTCGCTTCAAGTTCGACGACCAACTTATCGACTACGCGCGCAATAGAATTCGAATCCAGCGATGCGAACTGAATGATTGCATCCAGCCTGTTGCGGAATTCCGGCGTGAACGACTTCTTGATTATGGCCATGCCATCGCTGGAGTGATCCTGCTGGGTGAATCCGATCGACGCGCGACTCATTTCCTGCGCGCCGGCATTCGTTGTCATTACCAGGATGATGTTCCGGAAGTCCGCCTGGCGGCCATTGTTGTCGGTCAATGTGCCGTGGTCCATCACCTGCAGCAGCAGATTGAAGACTTCGGGATGTGCCTTCTCTATTTCGTCGAGTAAGACAACGGCATGTGGATTCTTGATTACTGCCTCAGTTAGCAGGCCGCCCTGATCGAAACCGACGTAACCAGGCGGAGCACCGATCAGGCGCGACACTGTATGGCGTTCCATGTATTCGGACATATCGAAACGAATCAGCTCGACGCCCATGATCAGCGCAAGCTGACGAGTCACTTCGGTCTTGCCGACGCCTGTCGGGCCGGAAAACAGGAAGGAACCGATCGGCTTGCCCTCGTCGGTCAGCCCGGATCGTGCCATCTTGATCGCCGCGCTCAACGCCTGGATCGCTTTATCCTGACCGAAGATCGTCAGCTTCAAATCGCGCTCGAGCGTTTTAAGCACGTCCTTGTCGGATGCCGACACACTCTTCGGTGGGATGCGCGCCATTTTGGCAATGATGTTTTCGATCATCTCCACGGTGACACGATCGCCGCGCTCGGCTACGGGCTGCAGGCGCAACCTGGCGCCCGCCTCATCGATGACATCGATCGCCTTGTCCGGCAGCCGGCGATCATTGATATGTTTGGCCGCCAGTTCCGCCGCAACCTCAAGCGACTCGGTATCGTATTTCACGCCGTGATGTTCCTCGAAACGGCTCTTGAGACCGCTCAGGATCGCGACTGTCTCCTCGATGCTTGGCTCCGGAACGTCGATTTTCTGAAAGCGGCGCGCCAGCGCATGATCTTTTTCAAAGACACCACGGTATTCGGCATAAGTCGTCGATCCGATGCAGCGAATCTCACCGTTGGCCAGCACCGGCTTGATCAGGTTTGACGCATCCATGACGCCGCCAGACGCTGCACCGGCTCCGATAACAGTATGAATTTCATCGATAAAGAGGATCGCTCCCGGATCTTGCCGGATCTCGGCGATCACGGCTTTCAGGCGCTTTTCAAAATCGCCCCGATATTTAGTCCCGGCGATGAGTGTCCCCATGTCGAGCGCATAGATCGTGCTGGCATGCAACACTTCCGGCACACGCTCCTCTGTGATCAGTCGCGCCAGACCTTCTGCGATAGCCGTCTTTCCGACGCCCGCCTCGCCGACGTAGAGCGGATTGTTTTTTCGTCGCCGGCAAAGTATTTGAACCGTCCTTTCGATTTCGAGTTCGCGGCCGATCAACGGATCGATTTTGCCATCGATTGCCAACTGATTGAGGTTTGTGGCGTATTTCTCCAGGGCGCTGGAGTCGGGTTCAGCATCAGGATTGAGAGAGGTATCGACGTCTTCCTCGACACCCTCACTGGGTAACTGCGGCATGCCATGTGCGATGTAATTCACGACATCGAGTCTTGTGACGTCCTGAAGCCCCAGGAAGTACACGGCTTGCGACTGTTTCTCGCTGAAAATCGCCACCAATACGTTGCTGCCGGTGACTTCCTTCTTGCCGCTGGACTGTACGTGGAAGACTGCGCGCTGCAACACGCGCTGGAAGCCGAGCGTGGGCTGCACATCGCCCTCTTCTCCAGCGAGCATCAATGGTGTCGCCTCGTCGATGAATTCTGTTAACTGCCGGCGAAGCTGTAGGACATTCGAATCACAGGCTTTCAGGATCTCATGAACTTTGGGGATGTCCAGGAGCGCCAGCAGCAAATGTTCTACCGTCATGAATTCATGGCAGCGGTCACGAGCATTTTGAAATGCTTCGTTGAGACAAAATTCCAGTTCGCTACTTAACATCGGGCCTTTCCCGTTTCACCGCTCCGCGTATTCGCACCCTGATCAGGACGCCTCCATCGTACACAACAAGGGATGTTGTTGCTGCTGTGCAATGCTCATGACCTGTGCGACCTTCGTTTCGGCAATTTCGAAATTGTAGACGCCGCAAATGCCCTTGCCTTTAGTATGCACCTCGAGCATCACCCGTGTCGCGTTCGGGCGTTCCATGCTGAAAACAGATTCCAGTACTTCAACCACAAACTCCATCGGCGTGTAGTCATCGTTAATCAATATGACCTGGTAGAGCGACGGCCGTTTCAACTTCGGCCGTGCTTCTGCCACCGCCAGGTCGTGGCCAACGCGATGCAGATCGTTTTTGTCCTGTTCCGACATATTTCCAAAAGCCTTCATTGCGGCGCATTGACCGGCAAACTCACCTGCCGTGCCGACTCTGAAGGCCATTATATATGGGCCCGACGCGCATAACTCCAACCCTGGTTCGCACATTTCTTAGAAAACCCGTGCAGCCTCGCCACAGTATCTCCAAAAAGATTTAGGAATTAGAGGTATATACTTGCCTTATAAAGGTTTTTTTGCTGTTCTGGGCTTGTTTGAAAGGGCATTGAAACCTTATTATCCCCCTGCTGCGTCAATATCAGGGATAGTGGGCATATTCATGGGCATCGAGCGGGTCAGGTCTTTATGACGATTGAAGCGAAATGGTCCGATTTCAGACACTTTGACGGCGAGCGAACGCTGGCTGCTGTCAATCAATTATTGCCCCGCTGGGTGACTCTGCTGCTCGTCATCGCAATCGCCTGGCAACTGGCCAGGATCATCTGGATGCTGATACCTGGCTCCTCGGCAGGCGATCCGATCGTGGCCACGCCCTCCCAGGTCAGCGCTGTGACCGCACCGGGATCGCGCGCAAACGTGCAAGCCATCGCCAATGCCCATATTTTCGGCACGGCAAGCACCGACGGGGCCGTGACCGAGGCCCCGCCTGTCATCGACGAGGACCTTGCAGAAACCCGCCAGAATCTCTCGCTCAAGGGCACAATTGCAGCAAGGCAGCCCGGCGAAGGGCTGGCGATCATCGCGGACAGCCGCAATGAGGAGAAAGTCTATGCCGTCCGGGACACCATTGTGCCCGGTACGACGCTGCATGCGGTTTATCCGGACCGGGTAGTGCTCAACGAGGGTGGCGCGCTACGGGCCCTGAGACTACCGAAAGATTTTCCGCAAAGTCAGGCGCCGGTCAGGCGAAGCACAACATCTGTTAACCGTGCGTCGAGTAGCAACCGGAGTATTCAGACCGTCGTTTCGCAAAACGTCGCGAGACTCGCCGATGTGGTTCGACCGACGCCGTACATGGTGGCGGGGCAGATGCAGGGGTACCGCGTGTATCCCGGGCGGGACCGAAAGCAATTTGCGGCGCTCGGCCTGCGCCCGGGTGACCTGATCAAGGATATCAACGGTGCGGCTCTGACGGACCCTCAACAGGCAATGCAGAAATTTCAATCACTTGGCAATTCGGAACAGGTTTCGGACACCGACGTGCGAAACGGTCAGCAGCAGTCGCTGAAATTGAAGACCAGCCAACACGACCTTGGTGACAAGTGAAGCGAATGAATGCATTGATGGCAAATAACATCGAATTCAAGACTCCAGAACAACTGCTGACGGCGATCGTCCTTTGCATCCTTGCTGTGCCCTG
>JAPUKV010000032.1 GCA_027295475.1 Pseudomonadota bacterium | reverse complement strand
CAGCCCGTGTTATTCAACACGTTCCGGTACCGATGCAGCTCGTCCTGCCGCTGGCGCAGCATGCGGGAGATCCGGCTCATCCGGTGGTTACCATCGGCGAAAGGGTTCTCAAAGGTCAGCTCATTGCGGATGCCGATGGAATGATCAGTGCACCCGTGCATGCGTCGTCGTCCGGCAAGGTCGTCGCAATCGAGCAGTGGCCGGTTTCGAGACGCCTCGGCGAAAACGCGCCTTGCATCATCATCGAAAGTGACGGCCTCGACAGTGCAATACATCTTTCGGAACCCATTGTGCCGTTCGAGCAACAGAGTCCGGCTACCCTGTTTCAGAAAATACTCCATGGCGGCATCGTCGGCCTTGGCGGCGCTGTGTTTCCAACCGCGCAAAAACTCATGGAAGCAACAACAGAGCCGCTGGAACACCTCATAATAAACGGCGTCGAATGCGAACCGTATATCAGTTGCGACGACATGCTCATGCGCGAGCATTCCAGGAAAATTATTGTCGGAGCACAAATACTCTTACACGCATTGCAACTGGATCATTGTTACGTCGTCGTCGAAAGCGATAAGCCCGAGGCAATTCACGCATTGGCCGACGCGCTGACCGAGGTCCAGGATGATCGAGTCGTCATAAAGCAGATTCCGACCATTTACCCGTCAGGCGCTGAAGATCAGCTTGTACAGCTCGTCACGCGCAAGGAAGTGCCAACCGGAGGTCTGCCACTCGACGTCGGCTGCCTGGTGCAGAATGTTGGCACCGCTGCCGCAGTTTACGACTGGATTTGCGAAGGCGAGCCACTGATCTCCAGGATCACGACGGTGACGGGCGATGGCGTTGCCGCGCCAATGAATGTGATGGCGAGGATTGGTACGACAGTCGCCGACGTGGTTAATTTCATTGGTGGATATACGGAGCGCGCGAAGCAGCTAATCATCGGTGGACCGATGACGGGCAAATCGGTTTCGACGGATCGCGTGCCGCTCGTCAAAGCGACGAACTGTATCCTTGCATTATCGGCGATGCCGCCGATCGGCACCGAGAGGCCTTGCATACGCTGCGGCGACTGCGCACAGGTATGTCCGGTCTTATTGCTGCCGCAACAACTGTACTGGTACGCCTGCGCGGATAATGAAGCAAAGCTGCGTGCATTCGGTCTGACGGACTGTATTGAGTGTGGATGTTGTGACCTCGTATGTCCCAGCCATATCCCTCTGACAGCAGACTTTCGGATTGCCAAATTGCGGATGCGCGAACTGGAGGACGAGAAAGCCAGAGCCGAGCGTGCTCGCAAACGATTTGAATCCCGAACCGTGCGCCTCGAGCGCGAACAGTTGCAGCGGGCGCAAGAACTGATGGAGCAAAAGCAAAAGGTGAAAAAGGCCGGGCCTGAAGCTATTCAGGAAATCCTCAAGCGGTCTATGAGCAAAGACCGCTCTGAATCGGAAAAGGACGAGTAGCACAGTGGAATTCCAGCGTCACGACGCGCCGCACTTGACGCCGAGAACAGACGTTGCCTCGATCATGCGTCAGGTCCTTTACGCGCTGATTCCGGCCGTACTCGCTCATGTCTGGTTTTTCGGTCCGGGAATCCTGTTCAATCTCGTCATCGCGGCTTTGTTTTGCCTGGCTGGCGAAGCCGCGATGATGAAAATCCGGGGTCGGCCGGCGCAAGCGGCACTGGCCGACTATAGCGCCATGGTGACCGCCGCGATTATCGCCTTCGCTTTACCGTCTCTGACACCGTGGTGGGTCACAGCCACAGCGTCGCTGTTCGGCATAGTCGTCGCCAAACACCTGTATGGCGGACTCGGCTTCAATATTTTCAACCCGGCGATGGCAGGCTATGTTGTCGTACTTGTCGCGTTTCCCATGGATCTGAATCTCTGGACTGCCCCGCGCATGGGCGATATCGATTATCAGTATCCGACGCTGCTCGAAACCATTCGGTACACGCTAACGGGTGTCTTGCCTTCTGACCTGGGATTCGACGCGGTAAGCCGCGCAACACCGCTGGATCAGGTCAAGTCCGGTCTCAGCAACATGCAGACCTTCGACGAAATCCATAACAACCCGATGATGGGACATTTCGGTGGCCGCGGCTGGGAATGGGTTGCGAATTTCGTGGCACTCGGCGGCATCTGGCTGATGCTGAAGAAAATTATTCGCTGGCAGATTCCGCTGGGCGTGCTCGCCGGGTTATTGATTCCATCCGGTTTTTTGTACTGGGTCGATGCCGGCGTGCACGCGAGCCCGGGTTTTTATCTGTTTAGCGGCGCCACCATGTTGTGCGCCTTCTTCGTGGCAACGGATCCCGTCTCCGCTGCGACGAGTCCGAGGGGCCGCCTGGTCTACGGCTTCGGCATAGGATTTCTGATATATGCAATCCGCCGGTGGGGCAGCTATGCAGACGGGGTCGCATTCGCCGTGTTGCTCATGAACATGGCAGTGCCGGCTATTGATTACCTGACCAGGCCGCGCATCGTCGGTCACGGGAAGTTTGAGAAGTGGCACCACAAATCACGAACTTAGGCAACAAGGAAAGCGAGAAGCCGGTGTGGAGCGCCGGCATTATTCTCGCCGTGATCGCCGCAGTCTGTACCGCGCTGGTCGCTCTGACCTACAGTCTCACTGAAGTTCGCATCGCCGAGAATGATCGGGCCTGGCTCGAGCAAAGCCTGCAGCCGGCCCTCGCCGGAGTCGTCTACGACAACAATTTGCTGGAATCCACGCTGGAGATTCCGCTGCCGCACGAATTGCCCGGCAACGAGCCGGTACTGGTCTATCGGGCGCTCCTTGAGGACACGCCTGTTGCCGCGTTGTTTGTTGTCTCAGCCCTCAATGGATTCTCGGGGCCGATCAAGCTACTGATTGGAATCGATGACGGGGGTGCTATTACGGCGGTACGAGTACTGAAACATCGGGAAACGCCGGGTCTTGGAGACTTTATCGATTCATCAAAATCTGACTGGATAGACCAGTTCGAACAGAAGTCCCTGTCCGCACCCGATCGCAGCCTTTGGGCGCTGCAGCGCGATGGCGGCAAACTTGATCAGGTTACGGGGGCATCGATTACATCACGAGCCGTCGTGAAGGCCGTCAAAGAGACATTGTTATACTTCGAGGCCAATCGCGAGACCGTATATGCCATGCATAACAGCGACGCCACGGACGCAGCAGAATGAGCACGGCCCACAAACCAATGGAGGCTATACGCAAAGCCCTCTGGGATGAGAACCCGGGCCTGGTCGCTTTGCTCGGACTTTGCCCGCTGCTGGCGGTGACTACGACATTCGTGAACGGCTTCGGCCTTGGCATAGCGACCCTGTTGGTGCTGACCTGTTCAAACGCGCTCGTTTCGGCCACGCGAAAATGGCTTCGCCCGGAAATCCGCATACCAATCTATGTTTTGATCATCGCGTCGCTCGTTACTTGTGTCGAACTGCTGTTCAGCGCCTACTTTCCGGCGCTCGACCGTTCACTCGGCATTTTTATCCCGTTGATCGTAACGAACTGCGCGATCATTGCCCGCGCCGAGATCTTTGCATCGAAAAACCCGATCACACCATCCATTATCGACGGCATTGGCATGGGCGCCGGGTTCGCATTGTTACTTTGTGCGATCGGCGCCTTCAGGGAACTCGTTGGCCAGGGCACCATTTTGTCACGACTCGATATGTTTATCGGTGGTGATCCGATTGGCGGGTTCCTGGTCGTCGACGGTGGCTTCCTGCTTGCCATATTGCCGCCCGGGGCATTCTTCAGCCTCGCACTCGCAGTCGCAGCCAAAAACGCTGTCGACAGGCGCCGCAAGCGCGCCGCCGGCTTCCGCCTGTCCATCTGACGTCGATATCAACGTCCCGTGAACAGGGAAAAGCGGATAGAAATATACAGCCGGCTGCGGAAGAACGACCCCGATCCGGACACCGAGCTGAAGTATGCAAGCCCGTTCGAGTTACTCGTGGCCGTCGTACTGTCGGCGCAGGCGACCGACGTTGGCGTCAACAAAGCGACAAAAATTCTTTTCCCGGTAGCCAACACGCCGCAGGCAATATTCGACCTCGGCGAGGCCGGACTGAAACGTTATATAAAGAGTATTGGCCTGTACAACACCAAGGCCAAAAATATCGTCAAGGCCTGCCAGATTATCCTTGAGAAACACGACGGCGAAGTTCCCGCAACGCGTGCAGGACTGGAAGCCCTGCCGGGCGTCGGACGAAAGACAGCCAGTGTCGTTCTTAACACGGCATTCGGCGAACCGACGATCGCGGTCGACACACATATTTTTCGCGTTGCGAACCGCACCAGACTCGCGCATGGGAAAACGCCGCTTGAAGTCGAAAAACGCCTGACGAAACTGACACCAGAGGAATTTCGTCAAAATGCACACCACTGGCTGATCCTTCACGGCCGGTACGTCTGCAAAGCGAGGAAACCGAACTGCAGCGAGTGCGTGATCGTCGACCTTTGCGAATACCGGAAGAAAGAGCTGCCGGACAGCAAGGCTGCAAAATGATATTCGGGCAGGACAGGCAGGAATTACGGCAAATGTACGCCGATGCCTGGCGCAAAGCGCAAGCTGCTGAAGTACTGTCTCCGCTGGAAGCCCAGATCGCCCAGGTCATCGAGGATCACCCGGAATACCAGGCCGCCCTGAGCGATGAGGCCCGCGAGGCATCATTCACGCCAGAGGGCGGCAAAACCAACCCGTTCCTGCATATGGGCCTGCACCTGGCCGTCCGGGACCAGGTCGCGACGGACAGGCCTCCTGGCATTTCAAATATATTTCAACAACTTATCAAAAAATACTCGAAAGCCCACGAAGCAGAACACCGGATCCTGGATTGTCTGGCGGAAACCCTGTGGGAAGCGCAGAATCGGCAGGGGCCGCCAGACGAACAAAAATACCTGGAGCGGCTGCGAAAAATCACCTGAAAGGCCCGCTTTTCGACTTGTAATAAGTTCAGGGGATTCAAGGTCTATTTCAGCGATTCGACACCTGGCAACCGTGGCTTAAATGACAAAAACAGAGCGACAATACCCCGTTTCAGGCGCCGGCCTGGGCCTGAGGCGTGGGCTCATGGACAAGTTGTTGGCGGACCCGCCTGACGACGTCGACTTCATGGAAGTGGCGCCGGAGAACTGGATCAACGTCGGCGGCAAGCTGGGCGAGAAATTCCGCTTCTTCATGGAACGCTATCCGGTTCTCATTCATGGCCTGTCCTTGAGCATTGGCTCCCCCGCTCCCCTCAATGAATCGCTGCTCCGTGACATCAAGGCGTTCATGGGCGAACACGATATCCCCTTTTATTCCGAACACCTGAGCTATTGCGGCGACGATGGTCAGTTATACGACCTGATGCCGATCCCGTTTACAGACGATGCCGTTCACTATGTTGCCGACAGAATACGCCGCGCCCAGGACATTCTCGAGACACGCATGGCCATCGAAAACGTTTCGTACTACGCCCCGAGTGATACATCTCTAAGTGAAATCGACTTCCTCACGGCCGTATTGGACGAGGCGGACTGCGATCTGCTGCTGGACATCAATAATATCGTCGTCAACAGCATTAACCACAAGTACGACGCAAAAGAGTTCATGCTGGCGATGCCGAAGCAAAGGCTCAGCTACTTTCACCTGGCGGGTCATTACGTGGAAGCCGAAGACCTGCGCATAGATACGCACGGCCAGGCAGTTTCCGACGCGGCCTGGCAATTGCTGGCCGACGCGTATGAACATTTCGGCCCGGTACCGACCCTGCTCGAGAGAGATTTCAACTTTCCACCCATTGAAGATTTGCTGACCGAAGTGCGGCGAATCAAGGCAATGCAGGAAGAGATCGCAGATGCCCCGCTGGCGGAGTCGGCCGGTGGCTGATTTACCCGAATTTCAGCGCAAGCAATACGAGTTCGCGGCGCATATCCGCGACCCCGAGAAAAACGCTGCGCCCCCCGGCATCGAAGACCGGCGCATGGCGATCTATCGGGATCTGTTCTTCAACAATCTGCAAAGTCTTCTTGGCAGCACTTTCCCGGTGCTGAAGAAACTCAGTGGGAAAGAGCGTTGGCGCGGCCTCATTCGCGAGTTCATGGCCCATCATCAGGCACAAACCCCGTACTTCCTCGAAATCCCCAAAGAGTTTCTGGCGTTTCTGGAGCACGAACACACGCCGCAAGCGGATGATTTTCCGTTTCTCCTGGAGCTTGCGCATTACGAGTGGGTCGAACTGGCGTTATCGATATCTGCGGACAGCAACAACATGACAGGGATCGATCCGGATGGCGACCTGCTCGATGGCGTCCCCGTGATCTCCGTCCTCGCCTGGCCGTTGGCATACCAGTTTCCCGTGCACAGAATATCGGCAGACTTTCAGCCACAGGAGCCCGGTGAGCAGCCGACCTATCTCGCCATTTACAGAGATTCCGATGATGAGATCAACTTCATGGAGCTGAACACAGTTACGGCAGGCTTGCTGGACAAGATTTCGAACAACAGTGCGCAGAAAACAGGACGTGAACTTCTGCACGGCCTGGCCGAAGAAATTAATTTTGAGGGCGATGTGCTCGTAGAACACGGTGCGCAGGCACTTGCTGAATTGCGAGCCACAGACATTTTGCTTGGCACGCGGAGAAAAACATGATGACAATTCTGGCCCGGCTGCAAGGCTGGCTTGATCTGACGCGGAAGGTGGATTTCCTCGGGCCACTCGCGTTGCGCCTCTATCTGGTCCCGGTATTCTGGGTGGCCGGCACCAACAAACTCGGTGGCATGGACAATGTGATCGCCTGGTTCGGCAATACGGATTGGGGCCTTGGGCTGCCGTTTCCCGCCTTGCTGGCCTGGCTGGCTGTGAGTACTGAGATTCTGGGTGCAGGCGCCTTGTTGCTTGGTCTCGCCATGCGCTGGTTGTGCATACCGCTGATGATCCAAATGATCGTCGCTGCAACCAGTGTGCACTGGCACAATGGCTGGCAGGCCGTCGCTGACCCGAAGAGCCCGTTTGCAAGTGCCGATATCGGGGGTGTCATGCAGCGCCTCGACAAAGGCAAAGACCTGCTGCGCGAACACGGTAACTACGACTGGCTGACCGAAACCGGCAATTTCATCATCTCCAACAATGGTATAGAGTGGGCCGTTACGTATTTCGTGATGTTGCTCGCACTGTTCTTCACTGGCGCGGGCAAACTCAGTCTGGATCAGGCAGTCTCGACGTATCTGCTAAAAAAATAATGCAGTGATTTTCAGACAGGGCCGTCAGTGGCGGCCCTGTTTTAATTTGGGGGCAAGTGATGAAAGAGTCATTCGTGAGTGCGCTCAACATCGTACAGATCTTGTCGGCGATACTCGTTTTCATTATCGGCATTGGCATCATCGCGGTCGCGATCATGTATGTCATCGACAGGACACAGACCAGTCACGCCGTTCGTCGAAATTTTCCGGTCGTCGGGCGCTTCCGGTATACCTTCGAAAAGATGGGCGAGTATTTCCG
>JAPUKV010000031.1 GCA_027295475.1 Pseudomonadota bacterium | reverse complement strand
CCTGCTCATGCGCGAAGAAACTCCCCGTGCGCCCCGAGCCACACATTATTTCGTCGGCGATAAGCAGGACGTCATGCTCATCGCAGATTCGTCGAATCTCGCGAAAATAGCCGTCCACCGATGGGACCGCTCCGAGCGTTGCGCCAACAACCGGCTCGGCGATAAACGCTGCTATTTTTTCGGCGCCAGTCTCTTCGATCGCTCGCCGAAGATCAGCGGCAGCACGACGTCCATAGTCAGCTTCGGCCTCGCCGGCTTTCTTGTGGCGATACGCATAACAGGGTGCAATGCGCGGCCAGTCATGAATAACACCCTCATATTGCACCCGGCGGGACAAATTGCCTGTGACCGACAATGCACCCAGGGTATTGCCGTGATAGCTGAATTGCCGGCTAATGACGGTCGTCTTGCCCGGGCGATCCACTGCCTGCCAGTACTGCCAGGCGAGTTTCAGCGCCGTTTCGTTCGCTTCGGAGCCACCGGAAGTGAAATAGATTCGAGCGCCCGATTCCGCGAAGCGTGACGCCAACCTGTCGGCTAACTCTTCCTGTGGCTCGTTGCTGAAAAAGGCCGTATGAGCGAACGCCAGGTCGCCGATCTGCTTTTGGACTGCAGCAACGACTGTCTCGTGGCCGTGACCGAGGCAGGAAACGGCCGCGCCGCCACTCATATCCAGGTACTGATCGCCGGAATCGCTATACAGGTACATGCCCTCCCCGCGAACAGCAACGGGGTAGTCATGCCCAAGATCACGATAAAAAACTGAAGACACTCTGAGCCTCGTCTGAATTCCTATTTGCCGGCGGGCCTGTCGCGTCTGTACTATAAACAAAAATAATCGAAGGAACCGCTGATGCACCGAAAGACGACAATACTTTGTGCGCTCATCCCGATTGCATTTCCCATCTGCACTGCCGCCGCCGAGACTGACGACGTTATCAAATTCGTCGATTCCCGATACGAGCAGACAGCAGCTCTCGCCAGAGACTTGTGGGAATTTGCCGAAGTCGGCTACCAGGAAGTGAAAAGCAGCGCCTTGATCAAGGAAACGCTGGCTGCCGAGGGATTTGAAATCGACTCTGGAATAGCTGGAATCCCCACCGCGTTCGTCGCGACTTTTGGCACCGAGGGTCCGGTAATTGGCATTCTCGCCGAATACGATGCCCTGCCCGGAATCAACCAGGATGCCGTGCCGATTCGCGACCCGATCGAGGGCAAAACCGCTGGCCAGGCCTGCGGACATAACCTGTTCGGCGCCGGTTCCGTTGGCGCAGCGATTGCCGTCAGGCACTGGCTCGAAGAGACCGGCACGCCTGGCGTCATTCGCCTGTATGGAACGCCGGCTGAGGAAGGCGGCAGCGGCAAAGTCTACTTGGTCAGAGACGGGGCTTTCGACGATGTGGACGTCGCTATTCACTGGCATGCGGATGATAAAAACTGGGCCGGGGCCCGGACAACTCTCGCGAATCGTTCGGCGAAGTTCCGCTTCCGCGGCGTCTCGGCCCATGCGGCGAGCGCTCCTGAGAAAGCGCGTTCCGCTCTCGACGGCGTCGAGGCTTTCAATTACATGGTCAACATGATGCGCGAGCACGTGCCGCAGGAGACCCGCATCCATTATGTCATCACGAGTGGCGGCAATGCGCCGAACGTCGTGCCGGACTTTGCGGAGGTCTTCTACTATCTGCGACATCCCGAGGCTGAAACCGTAAAAGAATTGTGGGTTCGTCTCGAGCAGGCGGCGCTGGGCGCGGCCCGGGGAACCGGTGTCGAGGTCGACTGGGAAATTATCCACGGCAATCACCCAGTCCTTATCAATGAGACGCTTGCGAAGATGATGGCCGTGAAGCTCCGGCAAGTCGGTGGCATCGAGTACGACGAAAGGGAAGAAGCGTTTGCCCAAGAGCTGTACCCGACATTGGTGAAGCCGAAGTTCGGGTTGGGCTCCCAGACGGAAATACAGCCCTACGAAGTCAGACTTGGTTACGGATCCACCGATGTTGGCGACGTCTCGATAACTGTACCAACCGTGGAGCTCAGAGTCGCAACCTGGGTGCCGGGCACTTCGGCGCACAGTTGGCAGGCAGTTGCCGCCAGTGTCATGAGCATCGGCTTCAAAGGCGCACAGGTCGCGGCAAAAACCCTCGAACTCGCCGCCATTGAACTATTCGAAAACCCGGAACTGCGCGCCGCCGCCAGAGCCGAGTTCATTGATCGGCGCGGCGACGACTTTGTCTATGAAGCGTTGTTGGGCGACCGCAGCCCGCCGCTTGACTATAGAAATTAGCTCAGAAACCAGTTTCGCCTGGCAAGTAATCTTCAGGTCCCGGAGTTCTGATCCGCGATCAAGAGCCGCAATTCTCTCAATGTTGCCTTGATTCGGGTGGCGTGCTCGTTGCCCATGCGTAGCAGCAGCTTCTGTCCGCTCGATAAGCTCTCAAGGTCCATATCGGCAAATTCATACAAGACATGAGGCCTGACCAGGCTGATCGGGTTCTGCACCACCGGGGCGGTCAGCAAATGATCGATTACCGCGACCAGGCGATCGTTGAAATAGGCATTCGGATAGCCCAGCTCGACATAGGCCTTTTGAAACAAGGGATAAAAGCGGCCGTAGACCTCGGTCAGTTCGTTCAGGTCAGCGTTAGTCACCATATCCACGAGCAGGTCGTAGCGACGATAGCTGTCGGGGCTTATCGTGAACTCGATATTGTCTCTGCTCGCCTCGACATCAAACGGCCCGGCAAGACCGGCGATCGGCCTGATCCGTTCCGCAACATGATCCCTTGGCAGGTTGTCAATGGTGGCGACCATCCGTGTGATCAGGTCGGTCTCCGCCAGCATTTTCACCAACGATTGCGAACCGAGCACGTCGGCCAGCGCCAGTTTGAGATACTCGTCGCTCTGGTCAAGCGCAGGCAGCGGCACCAGCTCGCCTCCCGGCCCTACGGGAGATTCGATCCTCGGAAACGGGTGTAGCGGGCTTCTCGGTTCATCCACCAGCGGCTCGACAAGCGCTGGCGCGGTGGCTGGCTCTGGCACAGGGCTTGGCCGGTTTATTTCCAGCCAGTAATAAGTCAGCGCGGCGGCGAGCATGATCGCGAGCAGAATGGGAATGTAAAACTGGGTTGCTTCTCTGTGCACTGATCTCCCTCCACCTGCAATTGCTAAGGGCCGTGGACGACTTTGATCGACCGGAACCAGTTTAACCTACCCTATTCGGCCCGACTCAATCGTTACCAATACGAGACCAGTGGGCCCATCGCCGATGTGGCCGGAGTCCGGGTCCTCGCTCGGTTCGGGGGCTTTATCGTACCAGCCAGCCACGGCAGTTTCGGAGTGGCTTTGGCAGCGATGCCAAGCAAAATCATCGTTGTTTGACCCAGGTGTCTGGCCGCCACTTCAAGAGCTGAATTCCGTCCGCAGCGGTTCATTTGCCCCCGCAGATTAGTTTGCGGGTGTCCCATATACTATGCGGCAGGCGTGTATCTCATATTCGCCGGCCTGCAATTGTGGAGAATCGAAGATGACACGTATAACTGCAACGCTCACCTCAGGCATGGTCGTTCGACTGTCAAATGGCCGGCATGAATGGGCAGCGGACGAACCGGTCGATGCAGGTGGTACGGATACCGGCCCGAACCCTTACGAATTGTTGCTGGGATCGCTGGCCGCCTGTACCTGCATCACGATCTCATGGTACTGCCAGCACAAGTCGCTGCCGCTTAAGTCCGTCAGCGCAACGTATGATTTTGGGCGCATCCATGCCGACGATTGCAAAGAATGCGACATTCCGGACAGAGGGTTTATCGAGAAGATCACCAGCGACGTCCATATCACCGGAGATTTCGACGCAGCGCAAAAGAAGCGGCTGGCTCAGATCGCAGAACGCTGCCCCGTCCACAAGACGCTCGCTCATGGCATCGTGTTCGAGGACAGGGCTACGTTCGGCTAGGCCGGTATCAGCAATGCTCCGGTAGGCGCCTTGGCCGGTGATGCATCATAATACGGAATTTCGCCGCTACCGAAACAGCCTCGCAGGAGACAAAACATGGACGCAGCCTGGATCAAAGTAATTGTCCTGACCCTGGCCGAGTGTGTCGCGCCGGAAGGCAAAACCGTCTGCCAGGAACAGGAAGTTCAATATTATTTTATTGACGAAGTCGAATGCCAAAAGGTGCTGGAGCAGCTGCTCGACTATCGGGACGGATTCGACAACGTTATCGTCAACGAAGAAGACTCTGGTTGCCTGCCGACTGCGAAGAATTCGCAGGTATTTGACTCCCGGTCCGAAGCGGATCAGTTTTATGCGGGAACCGAGGGATGGGAGGTCTTGTCCGACGAACCGGCGCCTAAGGACTTCTTGCAGGATCGACACGACAAGCGTTTACAGGACCTGCCTGTCTGTGATGACGAGAATCTGATCACGCCATGCCGGCGCGGAGATATCATCATCGAAGGCGTGACTGAGAATGACACGGCAGTTTGGAAGAAGAACCAATAATCCAGCTTCACCGTCGATGTGAACCGTACCAGCACCGGATCGACCGTGATGGAAAACTACGTGAAGAACTCCAAAAGACAGACCGTTTCAACAGTTTTTTGCTTTGGGTGGCCAACAAGCTTGTTGGTCGATATTCGGAATTGGAATATTGCTGTCTTTGTAATAATCACGCCATTCCAGGTCGGGATCCTTCGCGCCCGATAATACGATGTCCGTGAATATCGAATACGCAGTCGGTGCAAGCGACGCATTGTCTTCATCGAATGCAGGCGCCAAGCCTATTTCCCTTCGGTAGATGTGTTCAAAATTCGCGCACGCCGCGTGCTTGAACGGCATGTACCAGTCACGGTCTTTGTTGTAATCACCGAGTTCGATGCGTGCAGTATTAAATGTCTCCAGAAACCAGTAGTTTTGCCAATAAGATTGCTGCACAAGGTCCCAAATGACGTCTAGGGTCGGAGAATCCGTTTTTCCATAGATCTCCGAACGAAGGTCACCGTTGGTCTCGGCGATCTGACCAAGATGTTCCTTAAGGCCGCCGGTTATTCCGGGCTGCGAGCGGAGCCCGCTGGGATCATTCTCCGGTGGCGGCGGGATTACGAGGACCTGATACGACGCAAATTTGATCATTTTGGCCGCGAGTTTTTCCCGGCAGGTCACTACAGGATCGAACGAATTGCAAATCTCATTAATGTCAAGGTACAGATTCCTGGCTAGCACGGTTCTCGTGTCATCACCGATAAAATTCTTCAGTGGGATCTGATCGTAAATTATTGAGGACTTATCGACGGTAGATAACAATACCGGGTTTTGGCGTCCGGTCTGCACCGCCGTTTGGCGTTCGGTCTGCACCGCCATTTGGCGCCTGAATAGATTGCCCAGGCGACTACTCATGATTTAATGCTATCAAACAGGCGCGCTACTTTTGCAACTATTTCGCCTGAACCTTCCGAAGATGAAATTCAAATGGCTCACGACGAACGTACCGGTTATTTATCCAGAGAATCAACATACCTTCAACAAAGTGGGCGTAACGAACAGGCCCGAGATCGATCGGCTCCAGTCCGATGCCCTCGACCAGGGTTGCGACGACGGCCTTGGCCTCGGCACTATCGCCGACTAATGGTATCGATACCGGGCCACCGGCGGACTCAGGGTCAAGCATGGTGCTCCAGTTCAGTGTATTAAAAGCTTTCACGACATAGGCATTCGGTGCCCATCCCTGAATGAGCTCAGCATTCGACGTTTCGACGCCAAGTTCAAAAAGCCCATCGTCCCCGCGCCGCAGCGCATTGGTCGGATCGATAATTATCTTGCCGGAGAGGTCACCAATGCTCTTCGTGACCATTTCGATAGCCGTCCCTGGTACTGCAAGCACGACAATATCCGCCATAGCCGCAGCTTCCGGCGGAGTTGTTGCGGACGCCCCATGACCGGTGCGTACAAGGAGTTGCCTGACTTCATCTCGCGACGGGCTCCTCGAACCATAGACAATTTCGTAATCGAGTTCGGCAAAACGGGGGCCCAGTGCACTCGCCACCTGACCTGTCCCAATAATGGCAATCGTCTCAGCCGAGACTGGCGCCAGCATCGTCAGACCCATTATCAAAATAAGTAGTACACAGCCTGCCAGGCGCTTGCGCGGAACAAGGGATAATCCATTCACGACGTGACCTCATTTAGGGTATTGACCAGGAATAGCGTCAGATTTGTGTGCTGGCGATATTAACAAAGCTCGCATGAGAATCGGGCGGAGATATCGCAACGCTCTGCGTCCTGTTCATAGTGCTTACGATATCTGACTGATTTTAAAGGCTTGTAACAGGATGTGACCAATCGCTCGCCGTGCGGTAAGCTGGTACAAACCTTTCGCTAAGAGGAGGTAGGAATTAATGGCCTACACCACCGCTGACATTCGTAACGTGTGCCTTGTTGGCCCCGGTCAAGCCGGGAAAACTCAGCTCGCCGAGGCACTCCTGGCCGCCGGCGGCGCTATTTCCCACGCAGGTTCTGTCGAGAAAGGCGACACAGTTTCCGATTACAATCCTAAGGAAAAGGAGCTCGGACACTCTCTATACCCTTCGGTCTGCCATCTCGACCATGCGGGCATACATGTGAACCTGATCGACACCCCGGGATACCGGGATTTTTTTGGCCGCGCGGTCGCTGTCCTGCCCGCCGTTGAGACGGCGGCAATTGTTATCGATGCCGAGAACGGCATACAAACAGTAACGAGCAAGATGATGGACGCCGCGAAAGAGCAGCGTCTTTGTCGGATGATCATCATCAACAAGATCGATGCCGAGGGCCTGGACCTGGCCGCGCTGGTCGATGATATTCGGGCACTCTTCGGCCCGGAGTGCCTACCCATCAACTTGCCGACCACCGGTGGCAGTGCTGTCGTTGACTGCTTTTTTCAGCCAAATGGTGCTGACACTGCTTTCAGCGACATTGAAACTGCGCACACACAAATTGTTGACCAGGTCGTAGAAGTCGATGACGAATTGATGGAACTTTACCTGGAGCAAGGCGATGAATTATCGCCAGAACAGTTGCATGCACCCTTCGAGAAGGCGCTACGGGAAGGACATCTCGTGCCAATCTGTTTTGTATCGGCTACGACGGGTGTCGGCGTCAAAGAATTACTCGATATATTCGAGCGCCTGATGCCCAACCCTGCCGAGGGTAACCCGCCGCTCTTCTATAAAGGTGAGGGTGACAGCGCCGAGGAAGTACCCGTCACGCCGGATCCGGATCAGCATGTCGTCGCCCACGTGATCATGATCAACATCGATCCATTCAAAGGCAAGCTTGCTGTTCTGCGCATTCATCAGGGATCGATTCGAACCGGCAATCATCTTTTTGTCGGCGACGCCCGCAAATCCGTCAAGGTCACGCAACTCCTGAAGCTTAATGGTGGCACTCACGTCAAGGTGAATGTCGGCGTACCGGGAGACATTTGTGCGATACCGCGAGTCGATGAGGCGCACTACGATGCAGTGCTCCATGACTCACATGACGAAGATCACTTCCATCTGAAGCACAATCGCCTGCCGCGCCCTATGTACGGCTTGGCAGTCAGGCCGGCCAACGATGCTGATGCACAAAAAACGTCAGATGCGCTTCACTCAGCGGAAGCGGAAGACCCGTCCCTCAAGCTGGACCATGTTGCATCATTGAACGAAGTCGTTCTTCGTGGCCTGGGTGAAATGCATTTGCGCACAGTACTTGACGGGATCTCGGATCGTTATGGCTTGCAGGTGAATACGGCGCTGCCATCCATTGCATACCGGGAGACCATCACCGCACCGGCAGAAGGCCACCACAGGCACAAAAAGCAGACCGGCGGCGCCGGTCAGTTCGGTGAGGTATACCTGCGGGTGGAGCCATTGCCACCGGGTACTGGGTTCGAGTTCGCCAACAAGGTCGTCGGCGGATCGATTCCGTCACAGTACATTCCCGCTGTAGAAACTGGTGTTCGTCAGATTATGGACAAGGGCGCGATCTCTGGACATGAGATGCAAGACGTGAAAGTCATCGTCTACGATGGCAAGCATCACGCGGTAGATTCCAAGGAAATCGCTTTTGTGCAAGCGGGTAAGAAAGCCTTCCTCGAGGCAGTTAGCGAAGCCAAACCGATTGTCATGGAGCCGATCGTTGACGTTACTTTTACCGTGCCGAGCGAATGCATGGGTGGTGTTACAGGCGATCTCGCCGGAATGCGAGGGATGGTGAGCGGCACCAACAACCTTCCAAACAACCGCATGGAAATCTCCGGACAGGCCCCGCTCAAGGAGATACAGTCTTATCACTCAAGACTCAAGTCCCTGTCAGCGGGCGAAGGCAGTTTCACGATGGACTTCAGTCACTACGCGCAGGTAACGCCGCAGATGCACCAGGAATTGGTCAGTGAGTTCCGGCATGAGCCAGCGGAGTGAACGATAAGAATGCCATTCAAGAACTAAGTTTGAGACCACAGTACGTTAAATCCTTCGCCGAATATGCCGATAAATCCAGTGTTTCTTCGCTATTTTCGCAGCTTTGATGCACCGGAGAGATTTTCCCTCATGTCGCCAGTCAAGCTGAAAGCGGCAATTACCCAATAAACAGACTCCCATGGGCAACTGCGAGCCTGCGGTCCCGTTCGCCCCACTGACTCCCTCGATAACCTTACAACCCATAAAGAGGTGCTCAAAACGTATTGGCTAGCGGCGTCTGAAAGCGATCGTCACGGAGAAAATTGATATGCCGTGCCGAGGGTCGCCATCAGGTGAAATTCAGTTCCCGCGTCCGTAGTTGACCTAGCCTCGAAATTCTTGTCCAGATCTAAAGTGGTGAGAAACCATATACGGTATATTGCTTGCCCTGGTTAAACATGGAGCAATGCAGGTGACAAATGACGTTTGGCCGAATGGTATGCCGAAAATCGGGCAAAAAGCTCAACGATCAAGAACAGTAAAACCACGTGACATTGAGCTTTTTACCGAAATCAGCGGTGATCGTAATCCTCTGCACTACGATGAGGCGATCGCCAAAGGCACAAGTTTCGGCGAGATTGTCATCCAGGGCGGAATTACCAGCGCTATTCTTAATGCAGTCGTCGCGGAGGATTTACCGGGGCCTGGAACAGTGTTCCTCCAGATCAATTGGAGCTTCAAGGCACCGGTTCGTCCCGGCGACACTATTACCGGCAAGGTAGAGGTCAGCAAGGTGCGTCAGGATAAGCCGATTACAGAACTGCGAACCGAAGTGGTCCGTGATGATGGTACAGTCGTTCTCGATGGTGACGCTGTTTGTTACACGATGCCCATCTAATCAATGGTCGCCAAGCCAGCCGAGACAAAGTCAATTTACAGAAGACTAATGGTGAATCAGAGTGCTGAACCATCCCGTAAGCGAAAGATGGATATCTGAAGAGAAACTCAGCAAACTTTGCACCGGTATCGTTCTGCTTCAGCAACGTTCTGCTCAATTCATCAGTTCATCGATAACCGGACAATCGTTTAACGTACCATCCTGACATTTCGATTTGAGGCGTGCCAGGGCCTTTTCCATTCGTTTGAGGTCCAGCAGTTTTTTTCGAACGTCAACAATATGCTCAACCAGCAATTGATGGACGTCAGCGCAGACAGGTTGCGACTGATCGGCGATACTTGAGAGTCGCCGTACTTCGTCCTGGGTAAAACCGAGTGCACGGCTGCGAAGCACGAATTGCAGCCACTTTTGGTGACGCTCATCGTAGCTGCGATAACCATTCGCAGTGCGTACCGGTTTCGGCAACAAACCGATTCTCTCGTAGTAGCGGATAGTCTCGGCCGGACAGTTGCATGCAGCCGCCAGCGTGCCAATTCTCATAGCCCTTGACCTTGTAGTTACTACAGGCTTTAGGATACATCCTAAGTACAGTTGACCGCAACCCCCGGAATGAAGGCCGATGCCCGAAGTGATTGAATTTTCTGAAATTACCTGCCCCGAGTGTGGTCATACTCAAGGTGAGCGCATGCCGATGAATGCGTGCCAGTTTTTTTACGACTGCACGGGCTGCGGCGTGATGCTTCGTCCAAAATCCGGCGATTGCTGTGTTTTCTGCTCGTACGGGACCGTCAAATGCCCGCCGGTGCAACTCGGCGATGGCTGCTCCTAGGGTGATCAGGCGATGAGGGAAGACAAGAAGCTGGCGGCGACAAGCGGCAGCGCGATTGGCATTAGCGCCATCGCTTCATTTATCGGCCTGTGCTGCGTAGGCCCGTGGGCCGTCGCCTTGCTTGGTGTTTCCGGCGCCGTCGCGATGGCGAAGTGGCAACCAATTCGCCCGTATATATTGGGTCTGGCCGTCATCATGTTGCTATGGGCGTTTTGGCGGGTTTACGGGCCACCACGCAAAAAACTTTGCGACGCCGGGCTTTGTGCGGCACGGCCCTCACTATGGCTGCAAGGCAGTCTGTGGCTTGCAACCATCCTGATAGGCCTCGCTTTTTTTGCAGATCAACTGCAATGGTTATTTGTCGACCCGACACCGGAGGCATTGCGTAAATGAGATTTCCACTAACATTAAGTTGCTCGATCCTTCTGGCGCTGACGGCTTGCTCGGCGGAGCAGTCAGAGGAGCAAGTATTTCAATCAGATCGACCAGACTATTACGTTGTCGATGAGAGCCTGGCGAGAATCAAATCTGACTTTAATGCGATGCAGGACAAGATTCGCCTGGTCTTTATCATCGGACCGTCTTGCGGCATTTGTCTGCGCGGCATGGATGACCTGAATGAATCGATCGTGAAATCCATTCAGAATGATCCCCGTATTCACACGCTGGCAATCCACGTTCCAGCACTGGGTGCAGAAGAAAAGCATGTTATCGATTCTATTCCGTTACTTGCCGGGCCGCGCGTAACCCACTATTGGGATCCAAACGGGCATACAGGCCTTGAATTTCAGGAGACACTGGATATCCCGATGTATGCCTGGGACGTCTGGTTCGTTTACGAACCGGGAGCGCGTTGGGAAGCAGGAGAACTGCCGCCGCATCCGGATTACTGGGAGCACCAACTACCGAGCCTGCCGCGCGATAAAAAGCTTGATGCGGAGCGGTTTGCTGCCGAAGTTAAAGCGCGTCTGGCAAAACTACCACCGGCCTCCGAAGAAGCCAAAGTTGCGGCACTACAGCAGCGCGACGCCGGGATTATTCGGGTTGCGCAACCGCGCAGTGTGATGATCCGGCAAAATCACGCAAGTCGCGGCGGATACCGCACGCTCAAACGCATCGAGTCGATTCGTTATGAGGGCACGACAGAAGCCGGTGGCCGCTCATATCCGCTGACGTTGAGAACTCACAGGCCGTATCAGTATGAGCGCAGCGTCGGTGATGCTGATAGTCAATCCTTGCTCAGGTGGGATGGCGCTGACGTGAACCGCGAAGGGCCACAGCTCGACTTGCCCGTCTCATTCCAGGATGAGGTTCTCGTATCCTACGAATTCGACGGCTGGATGACAGACTGGAAGGACAAAGGCCATCAGGTTTCGCGCTTGGGCATGAAAAAAGTTGGCGACCGTTTGCCCTGGATCATGGAAGCTGAACTGAGCAACGGCCGTACCTGGCACATTTATGTCGATAGTCATACCGGCGATGCCTTTCGAACTGCCCTTGTCGATGCAAAAGGCAATGAAAAGTTCCGAGTCGAGTATTCCGATTACAAAGAGGCAGACGGATTCAGACTGCCGCATCAAATTCAGTATTTTGAGGAAAATCGTCTGTTGGCCACAGATCGATTTTCTTCGGTTCACGTAACGATGGCGTCATCAACATCGGAGGAAGACACGACGTGAAACAATCTGATCCTTTACAACTGGTGGATGAAGGC
>JAPUKV010000030.1 GCA_027295475.1 Pseudomonadota bacterium | reverse complement strand
TGGGCTCCGACTGAAGACTGGTTCATTTCGGCAGCACTTGGTTTCCTTGATACCGAAGTGACCGAAGCCAGCCCGCTGGATGCGGATGAACTAGTCCATGAACTGCAATACGCGGCGGATTTTTCCGCTAACGGACTGGTGATTAAGGATTTCCAGACCGGCAACGGCATTTTGAGCCTGCAGCTTGACTATCAGTATCTTAGCGATTCGAAAACCAACCTTGCGACCGTCGATTTGATTGATAATCTTGGAGAGCACTCGTTACTGGGAGCCCGGGCCAGCTATGTGTTTGGTCCTGAACAACAATATGAATTATCCGCATTTGGTGAAAATTTGTTGGCGGACACGTACTGCGAATTTCAGTTCAACCTGAATGCGCTTAATGGTGTGGCATATTGTATCGCCAATGAAGGCCAGGCGGTCTGGGGTGTGCAGGCACAGTTGCGGTTCTAATAATTTATAACTTGATTAAGGGGGATTACATCTGTAGGGCGTGAAAACGGCCTCGAATTCTTGCGGCAATGCCGGATGTCGGAGCAAGCGGCTGTGCATCATTCGTAAGAGAAGCGGTTTGGAAGTAACTCGGCCGCGAGCTGCGCAACTTGGACCGATGTCCGCTAACGGCCGAGGCTGTGTGAAAACCCACGGAATTTCGAGGACGATGGGACAGCATCCCACATTGGTTACAAAGGCGTCTCAAATGAGATTCCGATTTCCCATATCGATATCAAGTAATTGTGAGAGCCGGTGCAATTTACCACCGACTCTTTTTATTTTTCGTTTTCACACAGCCTCGGCCGTTAGCGGACCTTAATTTCACGCTCTTGCCAGCAGTTTGAACGTCCGCTTTCGGGAAAAGCGGACATTCAGGTTTTGTCAGTGAGTCCTCACTAGATATAAAAACCCACTCCGGATACATTAATGCCCTGTTTTTGACCGACTTCAGTCGTTTTGCTACCCACAGCGCTACCCAAGGCGGGGACAAGTATTTGAGTATTAAAAATAAGATCTATAAATCATCAACTTACCTCGGTAAGAATTTCTAAAATAGCTTGCGCCAATGGAAGTTTACCTTGTTGGCGGTGCTGTTCGGGATGAACAGCTTGGATTGCCTGTCAAAGAACGGGACTGGTGCGTCGTGGGTGCGACGCCCGACGAGCTATTGTCCAAAGGCTATCGTCAGGTTGGCAAAGGCTTTCCGGTTTTTTTGCACCCTGAAACCAACGAAGAATATGCGCTCGCGAGAACCGAGCGAAAGACGGGCGCCGGTTATCACGGCTTCGAATTTCAGACATCGCCTGATGTAACGCTGGAGGCAGATCTTAGTCGTCGCGACCTGACGATCAACGCTATGGCGAGAGATGCCGATGCCAATCTCATCGATCCATTCGACGGTATGGCTGATTTGGAACACAGAGTCCTGCGGCACATATCAGACGCATTTTCCGAAGACCCTGTGCGAATTCTGCGCACCGCCAAATTCAAAGCGCGCTTTGCCGGACTTGGATTCGAGTTGGCCGGCGAAACGCTCGACTTGATGGCACAAATGGTCTCAGATGGTGAAGCAGACTCGCTGCAAGCGGACCGGGTGTGGCAGGAAACCGAGGCGGCGCTCGCGGGTCCGAATCCACATCTGTATTTTCAGGTACTGCGTGACTGCGGCGCACTGGCCGTCGTCTTTCCGGAACTCGACGCGCTATTCGGGGTGCCACAGCCGCCGCAGTGGCACCCCGAGATCGATTGTGGATTACATGCGTTAATGGTTCTCGAGCAGTCCGCGAAACTCAGCGATGATATCGCCGTCAGGTTTGCGGCTTTGGTGCACGATCTCGGTAAAGCCACGACCGCGAAAGAAAATCTGCCCAGCCATCCCGGGCACGAACGCCGTAGCGTTACGCTGGTTAACAAGATGTCTAAACGACTGCCTGTCCCGCGGGCCTGTCGAGAACTGGGCGTCCTGGTTGCCGAGTATCACGCGCACTGCCACCGCGCATTCGAGCTCAGACCACAGACCATCTTGAAATTGCTCAAGGAAATCGATGCCTTTCGGCGGCCCGAGCGGTTCCGGAAGTTCCTGCTTGCCTGCGAAGCAGATGCCCGCGGCCGCACGGGTTTTGAAGACAAACCATATCCGCAGGCCGCTTATCTCGAACGTGCCGGGAAAGAAGCCGGCAGAGTCAAAGCCGACCAGGCGGCCGACACAGCAACAAACGGGGCAGCCATCGGCGCCGACATAGACAAGAAGCGCCTGGAGGCAATCAAGAAAGTAAAGGCCGAGACTGCGCAGCAGGTTCCCTGATGCGACCACGAGGTTCCATCAGGGAACCATCAGGTGCCGTAAAGGAACCAGAAAAACGAAAAGACGAGCGTACCACCGAAGTTTTCGGAATCGTCGTAGCCAATGCGTAATTCAATGTCGCTGGCATCACTGGCCGGAAAGAGAAATCCCGCACTTACTGAATCGACGCGGCCGCTGTCAATCGCTGTTTGCCTGCTACCGGCTTCCAGGCCCAGTGATCGAAGACCGAACTTGATATCAATACCTGCATCGACCCTGTAATCCAGCAAGCTGTTGGCCAGGCTGAGTCTCGACGCCGCAAGAAAACTCAGATCGGAAATATTCTGCAAGCGCGTCAGGTCGACAGAGTAATCGTAGTTCATGCCGCGCATATGCAGACTGACCCGCTCGCTGGCATCAACTCGAAAACGCAATCCATATCCATCCGCCTCAAATTCGACCTGGCGCCGCTCGAACAGGGGCTCGAGATTAAGCACAAAGTCGAAGTTGCGTTTTTCATAGTCCGCTGACAGCGATATCGACTTCGTTCTCACATAAACTGCCCCGCGAATATCGACGGAATCGAGTATTTCGTCGTCGCCCCAGTACGCTGCACTTATGCGGATGCCGATCGGGTCGAAGTGATGATCAAGCCCGATATCTCCGTATACGGTGTCGAGTCGGCTAATTACACCTTGTGCCCGGGCTTTAGCAGCCGTAACGGAGATCCAGGTTTTTCGCGTAATACCGTAATCAGCAAACGCCGAAAACGACAGACTGTCTGAGGTATCACCTTCGGCACCAAAACCGAGGATAAAGCCGTCTCCGGCAAAGGCGTTGCTGCCGAGCAAAAGCGCCAGCAAAGGGATCTTCCATTGCTTAGACCAGGGCATAAAGAACCACTCCCGCGAGAACGAGCCTGTATATAGCAAACGGCAGAAGACCGATCACGTTGACAAACCTCATGAAGAAATCGATGCTGAGATAAGCCACTACAGCCGAAATCGTCACGCCGATCGCCAGCTGCGCCCAGGCGAATTGTGTCTCTTCAACGAACAACATCGACGATTCGAACGCGGCTGCAAGCATGATGACCGGTGCTGATAACAAAAAAGAAAAACGTGCTGCATCCTGCCTCTGGAAACCGAGCATCATCGCTGCGCTGATCGTAACGCCCGAGCGAGACGTTCCCGGTACGAGTGCCAATGCCTGGGCGATGCCGATAATGATGGCGTCCTTTAGTCGCACAGTCGCAAAGATTCGTTGCTGCCTGCCGAGGCGATCAGCCAATGCCATCAATACACCGTAGCCAGACAGTGTGAACACAATGACGACCGGGTTCCTGAGGTTGGCCTCGATCCAGCCAGCGAATAGCAGGCCGGTTATGGCAGCCGGGATAGTGCCAATCATGATGTATAAGGCCATCCGCGACTCCGGTGACCCGCCGCTGCCGCACAGGAGTCGCACACCACCGGCGATGAGTCCCGCCAGGTCCTTACGGAAATAGACGCAGACTGCTGCGAGAGACCCTAAATGTACGGCAACGTCGAAAATCAGGCCCTGATCGGTCCAGCCGAATATGGCGGGCACGAGCACCAAATGGCCCGAACTCGAAATCGGCAGGAATTCGGTCAACCCCTGCACGATCGCCAGCACGATCGTCTGTAGCCAGCTCACAGCAAGGCTTCGACTGACGGTGCGGCGGTCACAGTGTGTGTGCCCTGTCGGCGCTGCTAAACGCTGTCACGCCGGTCAACTCCCCGCTACCCAAGCCGATGCATTTGAAGTTCTCGCCCATTTCGTCGGGCAGGGTAAGTAATTTGACCTGTTTCGACAATTCGAGCTGGTCGGCGACGGGCAAATCGGCGATGCCGGCCAACTCGTGTTCCAGACCACCGTTGATCAGAAACTGTGCCTGTGTGACGTAACCCGCAACGTCGAGCCCGTGGTCCACTGCCGACTCGGCAACTGCCGTGAAATCAACCCAGCTGGTCAAGTCCTGAATACCCGGATAAATAAGCGGCTCATTGTGCGCGTGATGCCGAAAGTGACATCGCAACCAACCCTGATTGCGCTCGCGGGAATAATATTCCCGGCGGGATACGCCATAGTCGAACAGGAGTACAAGGCCCTGGTCCAGGCACTTCGCAATCTGTCCAATCCAGTCAGGCAACCCAAGGGATATCTCGGACTGGTAACCCGGCGGCAAAGCCTCGCCAATATCCGTCTCTATCTTTTCTACCGCCATGGCCAGTATTTCAGGTGCCGGTTTTCTGCTCCAGTCAAAGTCCGTTTCGTTGGCGGTGACGTGCATCTGAAGTACGGCAGCCTCTGTACGTTCGAATCGCTCGACAGGTAGCGCATCAGCCACTTCGTTAGCGATCACGACGCCCGCGAACTTCTCGGGTAATTTGCTTAGCCATTCGACCCTTGGAAGCAAGTCAGGCAATTCTTCACCGATCAATTCTTCCTGCCTGGCTTTGAGATCGGCTGAAATTTCGAGAATCAGGTATCGCTCCGGCGGCGATTTCAGATCAGTCAATTTTCGCAGGATGTCGACGGCAAGCCGGCCACTACCGGCACCCAGTTCCAGTATTTTTCCTCTTTCCAGCTGTTTGAGGACCGACGCACATTGTCGCGCTACTACACGGCCGAAGAGCGGCGATACTTCGGGAGCCGTTACGAAGTCGCCGGTCTCGCCAAATTTTGTCGTACCGACGTTGTAGTAACCGAGGCCCGGCGAATAGAGCGCAAGATGCATGAACTGTGCAAAGCTGATGCTCCCACCGGCTTCATCAATCGCCTGTCTGATCGATTCACAAACTTTTTTGCAATGTGCCAGGCTGTCGTCATCCGGTCTCGGTAAACGGCTAATCATCTGTCGTCCGTGTTGCATGTTGCTTATGATGTCCCTAACAATGGCGATGTTGTTGATCGCGAAGTGGCCGAAATGTCTAACCCTGAAAACCGCAGTCTCGATGGCAAGCGCGCGCTGATCACCGGCGCCGCAAGAAGAATCGGTGCCGCAACCACCGAACGCCTGCACGAGGCTGGTGTCCGCGTCGCTATTCATTATCGCAGTTCCGACGCCGGGGCAAAGGAACTCTGCAACCGTTTGAACAAGGTGCGGCCCGAATCGGCAGAAATTTTTGCCGCCGACCTGCATGACACGGCGGGCATTGCGAATCTGGTCAACGCTGTTACTGAATGGGGCGGCGGTCTGGACATCCTGATAAACAACGCCTCGAGCTTTTATCCGACGCCGATCGGCAGCATTACGGAATCGCAGTGGGACGACTTGATTGGCAGCAATCTGAAGGCACCCCTGTTCCTGTCTCAGGCCGCGTCGCCTTATCTAAAGTCCAGTCAGGGCGTGATTATCAATATGCTCGATATTCATTCGAAGCGGCCGCTCAAGGACCATGCCGTGTACACATCCGCAAAAGCCGGCCTTGCGATGCTTACGCTGTCGCTGGCGAAAGACCTGGCGCCCGACGTTCGTGTGAACGGCATCGCTCCAGGAGCCATCCTGTGGCCTGAAGAAGGCATGACGGAGGCCGTCAAGGAAAAAATCCTGAATCAGGTTCCGCTAGCACGGCCGGGGGGTCCTAGCGATATCGCGGACTGCGTCATCTACCTCGCGCGCGATGCCGCGTATGTGACGGGTCAGATTATTGCGGTCGATGGGGGCCGCAGCATTGGCTGGTAACTCAGTACGCGCCGGCAAATTCCCGCGATGCCGGGCGGCGAAGACTTGATTGGCGAAATCCCGTATCCAGCTTTGATTTCAGCATGGCGGGTGCCGGGGGGCACGCACCGGTTTCCAGGTACGTTAAAGCGGCAATCAAATTAGGGTCGGTGGCCGACCCCACGACTTCAGTTATGTCGTCCGTGGCGGAGCAGTCGACGGGCAGGCCGTTAAAGTAGCCGCCCTCATTTAACGAATTCAATGTCTCAAATGCGGTCGCGCGAAGAATCTTGTCGCAAAACAGAGCCCCGACCTGGCCGACCGGTTTTCCAAACGTGGTGTCACCGACGATTGTGACATCCGCATGCGTCTCCATGCTGTTGATTACCAACTCGCTTGCCGATGCCGTGCCCGAGGTTGCAATAACGACAAGTCTCGACAGGTTCATCGAATTCGGAATCGGCTCGAAAAGCTCGGTTTCATTGCGGAAAGTATTTTTGTCATTGAATACCGTTATCGAAAAAAGCTGCCCGGGGACCGAGCCGCCAAGGTGGTCACCGAGCAATCGTGCCGTATTGACCAGCCCGCCTCCGTTGTACCGCATGTCGATGATTACGTCGGTGACCCCGGCAGCGTTGAAATCCGAGAACACATCATTGAAAACCGGATCTGCTGTACTAACGAAGGTCGCAAACTCGACGTAGCCGACCGGGACGCCGCCCATGTCGATTACGCGCCACTGCGGCAATGGGTCGATCGTCACGACATCGTGGCTGACCGTGACAATAAACTCGCTGGCGTCCAGATTTCGGATCGTGAATTCCAGTGGCGATTGATCGAAGACCACGTTCAATCCTTCGTTGGCTTCAATCTCGGCGATCGTACGGCCGTCAAGCTCGAGTATTCTTTGGCCGCGCTGGAAGCCGGCCAAAGCGGCAGGACTTCCGCTGAATACCCTGGTAAACCTGAGATCGTCGGCTGCTTCGAATCGCGTACTGAATCCGAAGCCCTCGAACTGGCCTGCGCCGAAGAACTGGGCGTCCGCCTCGGCGGATGTGATGAAAGTAAAATCGTCCAGCGGCTGAAAGGAAACCAGAAACGCGAGCAGCTCCTCAGGGGACGCATACAGGCTTCCGTCGACGCTGACCGGCAGCAAGTCATACCAGAAATAAATGTCACGCATTGTTTCAAGCACGAACAGCTTTTGTGAATCGTTCTCGCATGCCGGTGTACCGACCTGCGGTCCGGCACCGCCACCGTCGGATGCACTGCACCCAGCGAACGTCAGTGTCGCTGCAACCAGCATGTAAAGAAACTTGCGCATATCAATCTCCAGAAGAGGCGGCCATTTTACCCGGCCAGCCACCTGCGAACCTCGCCCTGTGCCCGGTTTTCGGGATTTGGCTGTGATGTTCAGCCGCTTTACTAAATAACGCATTCCCGCGTAATTGGATGACTGCCGGTATCGAAGTTGTTCCAGTGTTCCTGATAGCTTTGATGCGTCTCGGGATGACGAAGTTCCGCAGCGATCTCTGCCAACGGCCCCAGCACGAAGCTGAAGCGCAGCACATCCGCTCGCGGCAGCCGGATCGGCGGCTGATCTATGACGAGGTCGTCGTAGAGCAGAAGGTCGATATCCAGCGTTCTCGATGCATATGCACGCGCCTCGTGGTCGCGGCCGGCGATGCGCTGAATATCCTCCAGCTGTTCATGAATTTCGGTCGGCGTGAGCACGCTATCGAGGGCGACGACCATGTTGAGGAAATCATCGCCGTCGAATCCATAAGCCTTGCTTCGATACACGGAGGACTTATCGAGCTCGCCGAATCG
>JAPUKV010000003.1 GCA_027295475.1 Pseudomonadota bacterium | reverse complement strand
GCGCTTGACGAGCAACCCGCCGTCGTCGTGGTCGAGCAGCGGATCCCAGGCGTTGCCCCACAACACCTTGATGACGTTCCAGCCGGCGCCACGGAAGATCGCCTCCAGTTCCTGGATGATCTTGCCATTGCCGCGAACCGGCCCGTCGAGCCGCTGCAGATTGCAATTGACGACGAAGATCAGGTTGTCGAGACCTTCCCGCACCGGCATCGTGATGGCGCCCATGGACTCTGGCTCGTCCATCTCGCCGTCGCCGAGAAAACACCAGATCTTGCGGTCGCTCGGTGCAATCAACTCGCGATGCTCGAGATACCGCATGAAACGTGCCTGGTAAATCGCCATCATCGGACCGAGGCCCATCGACACGGTCGGAAACTGCCAGAACTCCGGCATCAGCCAGGGATGCGGATAGGAAGAAAGCCCGCCGCCACCGACTTCCTTACGAAACCGGTTGAGCTGGCCCTCATTCAGCCGCCCTTCGAGAAAGGCTCGCGAGTAAATACCGGGCGACGAATGTCCCTGGAAGAAAATCAGGTCACCGCCATGCTGTTCGGTGGCGGCCCGCCAGAAATGATTGAAACCGACTTCATACAAAGTTGCCGATGAGGCATAACTCGAGATGTGGCCGCCATACTCGCTACTCACCCTGTTTGCCTGAACGACCATTACCATTGCGTTCCAGCGAATATAGGCCTCGATGCGTCGTTCGACGGCACGATCACCCGGATATTCGGGCTGCCTGCCGGTGGCAATCGTATTCACGTAGGCGGTGTTGGGGCTGTAAGGCAGATACGCGCCGGAGCGGCGCGCAAAGTCGATCATTTGATTCAGGAGAAAATGAGCGCGCTCGGGACCATGCTGACTGAGGACTGAATCGATCGACTCCAGCCACTCACGTGTCTCGGCAGGATCGACGTCGTCAAATCGGCTGAAATCGCTCATAAAATACCCATATTATTTCATGCGATGATCTCACACAGCTTCGCTGCGTGAATTCAACAAGGTGTCCTGCTAGGATCACCGCTCAGCCGCGCCGGCTCGTACCGTCCCCCGGGGCGGGCGATATCTTCGGGTCTTGCGCGCAATCGGTCAAGCGCAACCCTTAGGTTATCACTGATATGCAGAGCCTGCTTCCTGAAAACAACAAGATTAACAAGAGCATCAGAATTACTCATACGACTGCTGCACCCGGCAGCAAGGTCCTTGCCGGTATCGATCAGCTGCTCCTGATCCTGCCGAAAAAAGTACCGTCCCAACTTTGGCGCAAGGTCCAGCAAGGCAACAAGATCAAGAACCTGATGCGGCGGCGATCGAAAGGCACTGTGCCGGCTGCCGAGACGCGACTGAATAACAAACGCCAGACGCGTGTGCTGGTCGGAACGGTTTCACCCGATACTGATGCGTTCAAAGAGCTTACGCTCGGTAGAAAACTGATCAGCGCCGCCACGGCCGAGAAAGCAGGCTGCGTTGGCATCTGGGTCCTGGGTTTTGATGCAAAGGATCAACTACGGATCGCAAAAAACATCGCCGCCGCCGCGCTTGCCGCAGGTTTGTCGATGCCCGCATTCAAATCAACAGACTCCAATGCGAGCATCAAGAGCATCAGGGTCATTGGCCTTGACGAAGCAGCCAACTTCGACCGGGAAAGTGCCGAGGCTGAGGGGAATAACCTGGCCCGGTGGCTGACGGCACTGCCGCCGAACAAACTCGACGCCGCAGCTTACACGAAACTCCTCCAGGAACTGTCGTCACAGCATGGCTGGCAATTCAAGAAATTTGACGTCGGTGAACTTGAAAAACTGGGCGCCGGCGCATTTCTGGCCGTCGCGCAGGGAAACGATAACGACAGCGCGGCAATCGTCCGCCTTCGTTATCGCCCCGCTGCAAAATCGGCAGCACCTGTACTCAGCCTGGTCGGGAAAGGAATCATTTTCGATACCGGTGGCACCAATCTGAAACCATTTACCTCGATGCTGGATATGCATACGGATATGCAGGGGAGCGCAGTGGCCGTCGGAACGTTGCTTGCGATTTCCAGACTCGAACTGCCTTACGCTGTCGATTGCTGGCTCGCCATCACCGAAAATCGCACCGGTCCCGACGCGTATAAGTCACAGGATGTCGTCGAAGCCGCCAATGGCAAGACGATTCAGACGATTCATACGGACGCGGAAGGACGCATGGCACTTGCCGACACCCTGGTATTTGCCAGCAGAGAAAACCCGGGGCTGATCGTCGATTACGCGACGCTGACCGGAGCATGCATGAACGCGATTACGACACGTTACAGCGGCATATTCACGAATCGACCGGATTGGCATCCGGTCTTGAAAAGAACCGGCCGCGAGAGCGGCGAACGTGTCTGGCCGTTTCCTGTCGCCAAGGAGTTTCTGTCCGACATAAAAAGCGATATCGCAGATTTGAAACAGTGCGCCCCGAACGGCGGTGGCGACCATATTCTGGCCGCTGTATTTCTCAATGAGTTCATAGAAAACGATGTTCCCTGGGTACACATCGACTTGAGTGCCGGGGCCCGAAAAGGCGGCCTTGCGCACATTCCGACAGAAATCACGGGATTCGGCGTGCGGTATACATTGAATCTGATTCTCGACCAACGCGCGCTCGACAAACCAGACTGGCTGTAAGGACGATCGTGAGCAGGCCATTCTCGATTGCCGAACGCTTTCGTGGCTTCCTGCCCGTCGTCGTCGATGTCGAGACGGGTGGTTTCAACGCGAAAACCGATGCCTTGCTCGAGATTGCGGCGGTATTCGTCGACCCAAACGAAGACGGCACGTTTATCCGCGGAGAAACAATTCGCTATCACGTCAAACCCTTTGAAGGCGCCAATCTCGAACCGGCATCTCTGGCTGTCAACGGCATCGATCCGTACCACCCGCTACGCCCGGCAATAGAAGAGCGCGACGCATTACAACGCATCTTTCGCGAGGTGAGGCGTGCTGTGCGCGACAGTGGCTGTACGCGCGCGATCCTGGTCGGACACAACGCCGCTTTCGATCTGGGATTCCTTAACGAAGCTGCCGAACGAACAGCCATCAAACGCAATCCGTTTCACCCGTTCAGTTGCTTCGATACAGCCACGCTATGCGGTGTAGCCTATGGCCAGACCGTTCTTGCGCGCGCAGTGCAGGCAGCAGGATTGACCTGGGACGAGAGTTCGGCGCATTCCGCGGCCTACGACGCGGAAATCACCGCAGATCTGTTTTGCAAAATCCTGAACCGCTTCAAGCCCATATTTGACTCCGCTCAACCACAGGAATGGTCTGATCAGCCTGACGAATCCGCTGCTGACAGCCAGTGATCCAACCAGGGACCTTCAAGTGGCGCTTTGGAATACTCATTTCGGATCTCGCCAGGTATCGCTCAAGCATCGCCAGCCCGAATCTGGATTATGTATAATAGCTGAGAATTAAGAGTTCGTTTCTCGAACTGAGTGCTTCCGACCTTTTTCGCAGACAGTGACGGCCTCTGTTGACAGTTCGATTCGCACTGTGAAACGCTTGCGTCACCTTGAAAAAGGCACAACTTCCGAAAGGGAGCGTCGCAAAGCCACCGGTCTACGGGTCTAACTAAGACAGCGGGGTTACCAGCATGGATTTCTTTTTAAACATCACTCCCTGGCCTGTTCTGTCAGCACTTCTCTGGATTGTGCTGGCGGTCGCCGCCTTGTATTTCGCTCGAAGCTCTGCTCACAAGGCGATTCGGGCAGCCACGGAGACCCTGTACCAGACTCTGCGTTTCGCCTCCAAAGCGGTCCTGCGTTCGGCGACCAGACTTGGCAGGCGTAACCGCGAAGTGTTGCTCGCCGCCGGTCGTGAGGCAAAAGAAAGAATCGTTGAACGCGAGTTTGATCGCATCAGTGAAAGCGTGCGCAAAGATCTCGCGAGCTTTTCCTCGTTACATCGTGCGCTGAGCGAATCCATCAATAGCATCGAGGAAGATCACCAACAGGCAGTGGATGTTCCGCCTGATCCGCCGGGCTGGGTCAAGGCAGTTGAGGCGGTAGCCAAACTGGATTCCCGCGAAGGACGGGTGCGTGTTGGCAACATACTTACCGATATTCACAAGTCGCTCATCAAAGCGCACCAGGATGCCATGATCATGTATCGTGAGGCCAGCGCCAAGCGTCACACCTTACTCCATAAAATGCGACCTGAGTGGAGGAAAATTCAGCAGACACTCGGGCAGGTTGGCAAGAACGTCGACAGCCTGCTGAGTCGTTCCGTGACGATAGACCGCCACATGCAGGAATACGAAGACATCGTCACCGGGCAAGACCGTGCCGCATCGGTATTATCTTCGTCGTCTCTGGTCTACTTTTTTGTCTCGATGCTGGTCCTCCTTGTCGCGATCGGGGGAGCCACGATCAACTTTTCGTTGATTGCAAGGCCGATGGCCGAGATGGTCGGTGGAACTTCCCTGATCGGCGGTTTCCGTACGGCCCATATCGCGGCATTGGTGATCATCATGGTCGAGATCTCCATGGGCCTCTTTCTGATGGAATCGCTGCGAATTACGCAGCTGTTTCCGGTCATAGGCGCACTACCGGATAAAATGCGTGTTCGCATGATCTGGATAACATTCACGATTCTTTTTCTACTGGCGAGCGTTGAGGCAGGCCTCGCCTATATGCGTGAAGTATTACTGCAAGATGAACTGGCGACGAGTGCTCTGTTGCGAGGTGACAATTCCGGGACATTGACCGGACAGTACCTGTGGATCACAACAGCGGCACAGATGGGCATGGGATTCATTCTGCCGTTCGCCCTGACCTTTGTGGCAATACCGCTCGAAACATTCGTGCATTCCCTGCGCACCGTCGTCGGGTTGATTGCTATAGGAACATTACGGTTTGTGTCTCTTGCGTTGCGCCTGCTGGCCGGCGCGTTTCGCTATGTGGGACTGTTGGCGGAACAGCTTTATGACTTGCCGTTGTTCATCCCGCTGTGGCTGGAGGAACGAAATTCAAGGAGCGCGAATAAATCCGCCGGTTCAGCGTTTGCGAGGTGACATCATGAGATTTCTATTTTCACTCACTGCGTGCATGTTGGTATTGGGATGCGCCCCCGTTGCGCCCTCAAACACGGGCGTTTACATGTTGCTGGATACGTCTGGTACTTACAGAGAGGAGCTGAATAAGGCTCAGCAGATCATTCGGTATACATTGTCGCGCCTCGATGCAACAGACTCTTTCGCCGTCGCACGTATTGATACGGGAAGTTTCAGCGAGAAAGATATCGTAGCCAAAGTCACCCTTGATGACCGGCCGAGCATGATGAATCGACAAAAGCGGCAGTTCGCCGAGCAAATCGCTGATTTTGTCGACGGGGCCCGGTCATCCCCCTACACGGACATCACCGGCGGCCTGTTGCAAGCCGTCGAGTTCCTGAATGAAAAAGGTACGGGCAAAAAGACAATCCTCATTTTTTCTGACCTGAAAGAGGATTTGAAAGACGGTTATATTCGTGACATCGAATTTGATCTTGACGGCTTCGACATCATCGCCCTGAACGTGACGAAACTTCGGTCTGACAACGTGGACCCGAGGGAATACCTCTCAAGACTGGATGACTGGCGGACCAAGGTCGAAAAATTCGGCGGGCAATGGCGGGTAATCAACGACCTGGAAGGTCTGGAAGGCCTGCTTTAGGCCTGCGCGTGTCTAGTACTTCGTCAAGGTGATATTGACGAAGTACCAGGTTCTCCTACTCTCCGACATCGGCAAGCAGGTTCTGTAGCTCGCCGGATTCAAACATCTCCATTACGATGTCGCAGCCGCCGATCAGTTCGCCTTTCACATAGAGTTGCGGAAACGTCGGCCAGTTTGAGTACTGCTTGAGCCCTTCCCGAATTTCCGGGTCTTCAAAAATATTGACATAGGCGAAGGGCTTGCCGATGGCTTTCAATGCCGCAACGGTCTGACCGGAAAATCCGCATTGCGGAAAATCGGGAGACCCTTTCATATAGAGCATCACCTGATTGGATTCGAGTTGCTCCTCAATTCTTTCGTTTATGTCCACGTTTTGCCACCTGAGTGTTGTTTGCTTCGATATGCGACCCGATCAGAAAAATACAATACCTATTCGCACTGATCCTGTTCCGGGTCTTCGTCGCAGTCCTTGGCGACCTGTCCGGACTCCGCCTTGGCCGGATACGTACCGGATTGCCCACCGCCGATCAACAGCGTGGTACAGCCTGTCTGTGACAGGAATATAAGCACGGTCAATAAGAATCGCATCGCCTGCCTGGTCCGGTATCGCCTGAGCTGTCAATTGTACCCATGTTGGCTACCGGAACAATCGCTGTGGCAAACATCGTCGAGCGAAGATAATCGATCTTTTTCTCTTTATGTTTCAATAATTTAACCTGCTTCAAGTGCGACATCATGTAAGCACTGCTTTTCGCCGAGGCAAACTCTATAATAGGCGTCCTGCCCGACCAAAACTAACGAACAACCCCGGGGGAGAACAAAACATGAATCCACTGAATTCAATCGTCGGCACTATTATCGGCGGCGTGGTCCTGGCAATCATTCTTGTACTGGTAACCATGGGCGACCATATAGTCGGGGCAATACCCGTCAACTCCATCATGATCTGGTTGCACGTCCTGGCCGGTATTACCTGGATTGGCCTCCTCTATTACTTTAATTTTGTGCAGATCCCGGCGCTGGCGGACGCTGCCGGAGACGACGGCGGTCCCGGCGGTGCGGGTATTACCAAGTATGTCGCGCCGAGAGCGCTGTCCTGGTTTCGCTGGTCTTCACTTGTGACATGGTTAAGCGGTGCGGCCTTCCTGCTGCATCGCGGCCAATTGGACGATGCGTTCGCGCTCGGAATGTTGACGGACATCCCGAACCCCTACGCAACCACAATTGGCATTGGAGCGTGGCTGGGTACGATTATGCTTTTTAATGTCTGGGGCTTGATATGGCCGAATCAGAAAAAGATCTTGGGGCTGGTCGAGGCTAGCGCCGACGAAATAGCGAAGGCCAGGAAGATCGCATTCACCGCATCGCGCTTGAACACGCTGATGTCCGTACCCCTGGTCATGAGCATGGTAGGCGCGGGTCACGGGTTTTTCATGTAATCTAAGGAGAACCCGATGAGCTCATGAAGCCCGGCCATGCGCCGGGCTTTTGTTTTTTGACGCCGTCCAGAGCTTATTCGACCTGGATGGTTGCCAGATACTCGGTCAGATTGAAAATCCGCTGCCTTGCCAGGACAATAAGGTGTTAGGACAATTAAGGTGTCAGACACCTTTTTTACGGACACCTTTTTTACGCGCGAACTACCCCAGGGCGACAGATCGCGCCACGGCTTGGGGCTCGGCAACACCGTATCCCTGAGCATAGTCGACGCCCATGCCCTTCAGCATCGCGATAATTTCGGCGTTTTCCGCGAACTCGGCGATGGTTTGTTTGCCGGTCAGGTGGCCGATCTCGTTTATCGAGCGCACCATTTCGCGGTCGATCGGATCATGCAGAATTTCCTTGACGAAACTGCCATCGATTTTGAGAAAGTCGACCGGGAAGTGCTTGAGGTAACCGAACGAAGACAGACCGGTACCGAAATCGTCCAGCGCAAACTTACAACCGAGTTCTTTGAGCGCATTAATAAACCGGTTTGCCTGCGCGTAGCTGGCAATCGCAGCTGTCTCCGTAATCTCGAAACAGATCTTCGTCGCATCCAGTCCGCTCATCTGGAACTGATCGATGACGAAGGGCAGGAACTTGTCATCCCCGAAACTCTGTCCGGAAAGGTTGATGGAGCACATTACCAGTCGCTCACGCTCGTCCGCCTCTGAAACCAGCCAGCGGAAGGCATTGGTGATCACCCAGCGATCGATGCTCGGTGTAATGCCGTACCGTTCGGCCGCCTCGATAAATAAACCGGGGGCGATAATGGCACCGTTCTCATCGCGCATCCGCAGCAACAATTCGTAATGGGCGCCCTTCTCTTCCGTCTGCAGCGGTAGGATGGTCTGTCGGAACAACTCGAATCGGTTGTCCTCGAGCGCGTTGTTGATTCGCGCCGCCCATTGCATCTCGCGTCGGCGGCGCATCAGGTCGATATCGTTTTCCTGGAAGCTGTGGATACGGTTTCTGCCGGCCTCCTTGGCCGCTGCGCAGGCACTGTCCGCTGCGCTGAGCATCCCGGCAACGTCTTCATTCTCCGCCGTTATCGGTACGACGCCGATGCTGACGCCCAGCCGGAAACTGCGGTCGTCCCACATGAACTTGAACTCGTCGATCGCCGCTCGTAATACTTCGGCGGTCTGCATCGCCTCATCGAGGCTGCAGCTCTCGAGCAAGACACCAAACTCATCCCCGCCGAGGCGCGCGAGCGTATCGCGCCAGCGGATTTTCGACTTCAGCAGCGCGCCGAGCTGCCCAAGGAGCGCATCGCCTGCACTGTGTCCACAGGAATCGTTGACGATCTTGAACTGGTCCAGATCGAGATGGCAAAGCGCGTACGAGGTTTCCCTGGCCTTGGCACTTTTCAGCGCGCGTTCCAGCCTGTTTTCGAATTCACGTCGGTTCACGAGACCAGTCAGGATGTCGTGACTGGCGTGATAGCTCAGGCGACGGTTCAGCTCACGTGACTCGCTGACGTCATGGAACACGAGCACGCCGCCCGTCACATCGCCTTTGCCGTCACGAATCGGGGACGCCGTGCTCTCTATATAGAGTTCATTCCCGTCGCGGCGAATGAGGAGTGTGGGACGCACCGATTTGATCGAGCGGTTGCGGCGAATCGACACAGCCAGCGGATTTTCCAGGGGCTCGCAGGTTTCCTCGTGAAAGCCGCGGAATATCTCGTCGACCGGACGGCCGCTCGCATCATCCACCTTCCAGCCCGAGAGTTCCTCGGCCACCGGATTGATGTATTCGACATTGCAATCGGCGTCGGTCGTGATAACGCCGTCGCCGATCGATCGCAGTGTGATCTGGGCGCTCTCCGTCTTGCGGAAAAGTGCCTCCTCGTAAAGCTTGGTATCGGTGATGTCGACCTCCACACCCAGCAGGCGCAACAGGCGTCCTTTCTCGTCCAGCTTGGCTTTCGCCCGGCTCATCATCCAGCGCCACTCGCCGTTCTGGTGCCGCATGCGGTGCACGCTCTCGAAGAGCTGCGACTTGCCTTCCAGGTGCTCGCGCATTTTTGCCTGCACGCGCGCCATATCGTCGGGATGCACCAGTCGATACCAGTCAGGCGACACATCTTCCTCGTCCTCGCCATAACCAAGCATCGCTTTCCAGCGCCGGGATAACTTAATACGTTTTGTGTGACCGTCGAAATCCCAGATGCCGTCGTTTGCCGTCTGACTCACGAGTTCATTACGCTCTTCGAGCTCATCCAGCAGTTCGGTGGCACGCATTCGCTCGAGACCTGAGGTAAGCGAGGCCCCGAGTAACTTCATGAGGAGGTGCAGGTTCGCATCCCAGACTTCGAGCGGGTGTGCGTTGGCGAGCGCGAGGAAGCCGGCGATCTCGCCCTGAACTGCAAAGCCGATAATCAGACAGGAGCCGATCTTCAGTTCTGACAAGCGTGCCATTTCCTGGGCGGCCGATTTCGGTCCTGCATCCGTATCGTCCACTTCGATGAGACGCAGGTAGCCAAGTCGCTTGCTAAGCCATGGCCAGTCCTCCAGCAACTCTCCGGTCAATACTTCCGGGTTGCATCCGGAGAACATCGACCCCGAAGTCAGTACAGTTTCGATGGATGAACCATCATCCGAGAAAAGCGCAAGAAAGGCCGCATCGCAGCCGCTCGCGTCCGGCAGTTCGTTGATGATGTCGCGTAATTGATCCTGGTATCCGTGCGGATCCAGGTCCTGGAGTTTGACGGCAATCTTGGTCTGCAGTGCATCGACTGCACCGCGATTTCGTTCGCCGGCGCGGGGTCGGCGACTCCGGTGAGGCAGAGCCCCTGCTACTTTACTGCCAGACTCTGTGGCCATTCAGCCGCCTCTTAGCGAGTGATCCAGGTGGTTCAAGTCAAGCTCGTCCCCGGCCGCTGCGATGCCAGTTTTGGCTATTTTCGACAATTCGAGCGATTCGATACCGATACGACGGCATTTTGACACGTCACAAAAGGAAAACAAGCTAAGTGACTGTAATTTTTTGTATTCTCCGCCCCTGCATGCCCCGAAACAGGCCCGATCTGTCCATCTTGCAAGCTGTCCGGTCAACCGCTTGCCGGACACCGCGTTACAAGCAGATATGGATTAAAGACGCGCTTGACAAGGAGACTCACATGAACATTTCTAACGGCTGCCTGCCGGGCAGTATCAAATCCCACACCTTCTGGACCTGGGTAGCGCTGACAGTCGTCGTATTGTCTGTCGTGGGCTGTGGTGGCGGTGCCAGCACGGTCACTAACGACGATCCCGTCGTCGCGGAATGTATTCCGGGCGATCCGTCCACTTTCGCTGAATGCGGCACTTTGTTCGTGGGGCTGACCGATGCCGAAGGCGACTTCCTGA